>NZ_MUNE01000073.1 GCF_002154605.1 Streptomyces milbemycinicus
CCCGCTGCCGCGCAAACTCCAGGAAAATGCGTGGGGTCGACATGACGGCCACTCCACCCGCCAGCGCCATGGAGCATTCCTCGGCCCGCAGTGCCTGGCAGGCCAGATGCAGGGCGACCAGCGACGACGAACACGCCGTGTCCACGGTGACCGCAGGCCCTTCCAAGCCCAGCGTGTAGGCGATTCGGCCGGAGGCGATGCTCCCCGCGCTGCCGGTGAGGATGAAGCCCTCCGCGGACTCCGGGGGCCTTGAGGCGTGTCCGACGGGGTAGTCCGGTGGGTTGATGCCGGTGAACACGGCGGTCCGGCTGCCGCGTGCGGAGGTCGGGTCGATGCCGGCGTGTTCGAATGCCTCCCACGACGTCTCCAGCAGCAGCCGCTGCTGCGGATCCATCGCAAGCGCCTCACGTGGTGAGGTCTCGAAGAATTCGGCGTCGAATCCGGCAGCCTCGTAGAGGAAGCCACCGTGTCGCGTGTAGCAGGTGCCGGATCGGTCCGGGTCCGGGTCGTACAGCCGCTCGACGTCCCAGCCACGGTCGGTGGGGAAATCCCCGATCGCGTCCCGCTCCGCCACGATCAGCTGCCAGAAGTCCTCCGCGGACCGGACCTCGCCGGGGAAGCGGCAGGCCATGCCGACAATGGCGATGGGTTCTTGCTCCCGCTCGGTGACCTCGTAAAGACGACGGCGAGTCCGGTCCAGGTCCGCGGTCACTCGCTTCAGGTAGCTGAGGAGTTCGTCTTCGTGCACCAAAGTGGGATCACTTTCTTGAGCGTCCTTGAACACGCATGGCCGCTCGGCAGAGGCAGCAGTCAGAAGCAGACGTTCATGGACTTATATGCCAGGGCGGAAGAACGGCGGTCGCGTGGGACTTGAATGCACCTCGAGTAGCGGTGAGGGCCGCCTGTCCGCGCCGAAAAGTGTTCTGGGAGACAGTTGGGCCCGCTGCTCCCACCACGGGGGTGTGGGAACAGCGGGCCCAGGCGGCCGAGATGGTGGCCGGGTATCAGGTGCGGTAGGCGTAGTACGCGGAGTTCGGGTACGACGAGAGGAGGCTGGACAGCGACCGCCGGTAGGTGTCGGTGTCGTGGTAGGTGAGGTACGGGACGCCGCTCGTGCTCCGATACGAGGTGATCATGGTGTGATCCTTGGCGCCGTCCTTGTCGAAGTCCACCTGAAGGACGTCACCGATGTCCATCTGGTAGGCGTTCGCGAGGGCGGTGGTCCGCTTCGCGGTCTGCGTGAACCAGGACCACTCGTTGACGCCGACCCAGGTGTCGGACTGGCTCGACGTGCCGTACCACCAGGTGTCGTAGTCCTCGGTGGAGGCGGTCGCGTGCTTCCAGCCGCCTGCGTAGAGAGACTGGCTGATGTAGTTGGTGCAGTCCCCGCCGGCGCTGTTGAAGCGGCGGTAGGCGGTGTTGTAGTTCTTCCAGTACTTCTCGGCGTACGTCGCCATCGCCGCGTAGTTGTACGTGGTGCCGGTGCCAAGGTTCTTGGGCTTGGCCGGCGCCGGGTACGTGGTGGCGGCGCGGGGGGCGTCGATGATGGCGCTCGGGCGCACCGGCGCCGTGCTCGTCGCCGGGACGGGCTCGTTGACCGGGCGGGGGCCCTTGTCCGTGCGGCGGACACTCACCAGCTGCCAGGTGCCGTCCGTCTGTGCCGTGAAGGTGAGTTCGTGGTGTGCGGTGAAGCCGGTGGTCGGGGGCTCGTCGCCGCGGATCTTCTCGTAGGTGAGGGTGGTGGCTTCGGTGACGCGGACCGTGGCCTTCCGACCCTCCACACGGGTGCTGTCGACGGTGGTCTTCGTGTCGGCGTCGCTGTAGGCCTCGCCGAGCGCGGCCAGCCGGGCGCGCGTGTCCTGCACGGAGGCCAGGCTGGTGCTCTCCGCGCGGGAGGCCGCGAGCGAGAGCCGCACGTCTCCCTGCGACTTCTGTGCCGTGCGGGCGAGTTGGGGCCGGTCGAGCAGGGCGGCGGTGCGGTCGGTCAGTACGGCGTCCGCTATTCGGCCGAAGGACGCGATGGTGGTCTGCGTCGCCGCGGGCGCCGAGTCGTCGGCGGTGGCGTCGGCTGCGTGGGCGGCGGACAGGGGCAGCAGCGCGGCGGACAGCACGGTTGCGGCCACGGTTGAGTAACGGCTCAACGTCCGAGATCTCACTGGGATTCTCCTTGGCCCCGGGTGGTCTGACCCGGGTGTCCGTCATCTTTGCACGTTCTCCTCAACCTCCTCAGTTGCTTCACGATATGTCCGGTCTGATGTGGTCACTCCGCGGTCGATCGCCGCGCCTGCCCGCCCCTACCCGCCGCCCCCGGACGGAGATGTCCGTGCCGCCTGCTATCCAGGAGCCATGGCAGACACGACGTACCCCGAATTGCTGGGGACCATCGATGAGTTCGCCGGGACAATGGACCCGAAGGAGCAGGTAGCCCGCCTTTACGACCTGATGGCTCCGTTGCTCGACCGTGTTGCGCAGGAGAGCGAGGAGTTCAGTGATGAGCCTGTGCTGACGCCCGCGGATGTGGTGCGCGGGCTCGGGACGATACACATGGAGATCACGGCCTCAGGATGCCGGAAGAATGGGTGAGGGTGCTGTCATGGGCGACGCAACACAACACACCCTCCGGGAGTTCGCGGAGGTCTTGGTCCGGCTGGGCATAGCGACGGAGGAGCAGGCCGCGGTCGGTCTGGCGGAAGCCGCCGGGATCGGCATGGACCTTGATGAGGACTTCGATAACCCCGACGAGCTGACCTTCCTCGTCGGCGAATGCGGCATCGGCTTCCAGACGCCCGAAAAGGTGCTGGGCTATCTCGAGGACGGGTACGCGGAGTTGCTGCTCGACGCGGCGGCGTGCTCAGGCGGCTCGGTGGTGGTCGACGATGTCGAGCTGGTGAAGGATGAGGACGGAGAGGAGTATCTGCACTTCCGGCGCAATGGCCGGTCGATTTGGCACCCGGCGGAACACCTCTCCGACAGCACGCGCTACATGGACTGGAACACCGCCTTCGACGCCATAGGCGACCTCGTGCCCGGCAACGACGATCCACGGGGTTTTTACCAGCTGGACGAGGATTCCTATGACGCCTGGTGGCTTCTGCTCACGCCCGAACAGGCCAAGGATCTCAAGGAGTTCGGTCTGCCGATGCCGGTGGATCTCGGCAATTGGGTGCGTGACGAGATGCCCACGGGGGAACCCGGCACGCTCGCGTGGTACATGGAGGACGACCGCCTGCACGCCAGTGAGGAGTCCCGCCGGTTTCTTGACGAGTGGCTGACCTCCATGGACGCCGCACTGGACCGGTGGCGTACGGCCCATCTGCCCGATGACTTCCCCTTCGACTACTCACCGGACTCGCTCTTGGTGCTGGAGAGGCTTGTGCTGGACCGTTTCGACGGCCCCGCCTCGCTGGAGGCGGCGGCCGGTGACGGAGACGAGTTCTACGCGGGCGCGGTGCGGTACGTGGGGGAGACCGCGCTGCGGATGTGGCCGTGCCGTTGGACGTACCGGCACTCCGACGACCGCTTGATGGTGTTCACCAACGAGCCGATGGTCTGTCCCAACGCCCCGGGGAGATTCGCGTGGGAAGTCTCTCCCCGCTACGCGCTGCACACCCTCGTGCGAGACCGTACGCCTCATAGCCTGCGGGAGTACCTGAGCACAGTCGAGAACGCGGTCGACAGCTACCACAAAGTGCTCCGCGCCCGCACCCGTGGTCGCTAGTCGGCCACAGGTGTCCGCTCGTCATACCCGCCAGCTGTACCGGCGCTCCGGCCGTCCGGCGCTGCCGTAGCGCAGCGCCACATCGGCGTGGCCGGTGTCGTGGAAGTACTCCAGGTAGCGGCGGGCGCTCACCCGGGAGACACCGGTGGCGGCCGCCGCTTCGGTGGCGGAGAGGGTGCCGTCGGCGTCGCGGAGCGCCCGTTCGATCAGGTCGGCGGTCTCCACGCTCATGCCTTTCGGCAGGGCGTTGCCCGCCGCGGGCGCGAAGGCCCCGGCCAGGGCGCGGTCCACGTCGGCCTGGCCGCGGACGACGGTGGTGAGCAGTCGCCCGCGCCGGGTCGCGTACCGTTCGAGGCGGGGCTGCAGGTCCTCGTAGTCGAAGGGCTTGAGGAGGTAGTCGACGACGCCGTGGCGTACGGCGTCGCGTACTGCGTCGGCCTCGCGGGCCGCGCTGATGACCAGTACGTCGCAGTCGTGTCCGGCGGTGCGCAGCCGGGGGATGACGTCGAGGCCGAAGACATCCGGCAGGTACAGGTCGAGCAGGACGAGGTCGGGGCGCAGCTCGTCCACGGCCTTGATGGCCTGCTCGCCGGTGTGAGCGGTACCGACGACCCGGAAGGAGGGGATTCGTTCGACAAACGTGCGGTGGACCCGGGCGACCATGAAGTCGTCGTCGACGACCAGGACGTCGATGGTGCCGGTCGGCTCGGTCATGGGGTAGCTCCTTCCGCCACCGCGCCGGTGGGGTGGCCGACGGACATGTGCGCGGTGAACATGGCGCCCTCGGCCGTATTGGTGACCGCGATCTCTCCGCCGCGGCGCTCGCAGACGAGACGGGTCAGGGCGAGCCCGATGCCGCGCTCGCCCTCTTGGGCGGCCTTGGTGGTGAAGCCGTGTGCGAAGACTTCTTGGGCGAGTTCGGGGGCGACGCCGGGGCCCGAGTCGCGTACCACGATCTCCACGCTGGCGGCGTCCTGTCGCAGTTCGACCTCCACCCACGCCTCGTCATACGGGACGCCGCCGTGGAGCGAGCCGTCGGGCTCGCCCGCGGTGGCCGCGTCGATGGCGTTGTCGACGAGGTTGCCGACCACGGTCGCCACGTCGGCGGCGTCTTCCGGGGCGAGGCGGCCCAGCCCCGTACGGTCGGAGATGCGCAGGGCGACCTTCCGTTCGGCGGCCTGGGCGGACTTCGCCATCAGCAGCGCGGCGACGGCGGTGTCGCGGACCCGGCGGCCGACGGTCATGTCGAGTGACTGGCGGCGCTGGTTCAATGCGCGGATGTAGCGCACCACCTCCTCCTGCTCGCCGATCTGGATCAGCCCGGAGATGGTGTGCAGCTGGTTGGCGAACTCGTGCGCCTGGGCGCGCAGCAGCTCGGAGGTGCTGCGGAAGGAGCCGATTTCGCGCTCCAGGTGGGCCAGTTCGGTGCGGTCGCGCAGGGTGGCGACGGAGCCGAGCAGCCGGCCGTCCTTGGTGACCGTCATCCGGTTCATGACCAGGACGCGGCCGTGGCGGACGACGACCTCGTCACGCGCGTCCGCGGTGGTGTCCTGCGCCCCGGTCAGCACGTCGAGTAGCCGTCCGTCGATGCCGAGCTCGGCCACGGTCCGGCCCACGCTGTCCACGGGCAGGTCGAGCAGCCGCCTGCCCACGTCGTTGACGAGGGTGAGGCGGTGCTGCGGGTCCAGGGCGACGACGCCCTCGGCGATGCCGTACAGCATGGCCTCGCGGTGCTCGGCCAGTCCGGTGATCTCGCGTGGCTCCAGTCCGAGCGTCTGGCGTTTGACGCGCCGGGCGAGCAGCCAGGAGCCGACGACGCCGAGCGCACTGGCGACGCCGAGGTAGATCAGCAGATACGAGGAGACGCCGCTGAGCCGCTGCCACACCGTCGGGGACGCCTCGCCGACCATGACCGTGCCCAGCCTCCGGCCCACGTCGTCCCCCGTGGTGCCGAGCACCGGCACCTGGGCCACCAGCTCCCGGTTGCCGTCCCAGGCCAGCGAGCCGGACCAGCCCCGGCCCGCGCCGACTCCCTCGCCCAGCGGCAGCCGGTCGCCGACCACCGTGGGATTGGTCGAGCTGACGACGCGGCCGGTGCGGTCGGCCACCGTCACCGAGGTGACATCGGACTGCACCTGTGTGGAGTGCACCAAAGGGGCCAGGGCCTCGGCGGGCGCGGGTTTCACCAGCCGGCTGTGTACGAGAGGGTGGGCGGCCAGCTGCTCGGCCAGCGCGCTCACCCGCCGTCCTTCCACCCGGTTGAAGGTGGCCTCCGACTGTGCGAGCGAGACCGCGGCGACCGCCAGCAGCACCACCACGACGATGGCGAGCTGGAGTACCAGCATCTCGCCCGCGAGCGTTTGGCGACGGAACGCGGCGACCACAATGAACTCAATCTCTCCTGGTGACACAACCTGGGCGACTCTCCCGCCAGGCCGCACAATCATGACGTCCGCCGTGCGAGAAGCGAAAGGGAGGTGCCATGAGAGGACGTACCCGAGCCCTGTCGGGCACCGTAGCCCTCCTGCTCTCGCTGGTTCTCGGCGGCTGTGGCGCATGGCCGGACACCGGAGCGGCCGATGACGGTCTGCGCATCCTGGTGCCCAACACGGCCGGGGGCGGATACGACACCACGGCCCGGACCGTGGCCCGTGTGCTGGAGGAAACCGGCACCGCCTCGGATGTGCAGGTGTTCAACCTGCCGGGTGCCGGTGGAACGGTGGGTCTCCAGCGGACCGTCAACGAACGCGGCAACGGCCGGCTCGCCCTCCAGATGGGCCTCGGGGTCCTCGGCGCGTCGCATGTCGTGCACGCGCGGGTGACCGTACGGCAGACCACCCCGATCGCGCGCCTCATCGAGGAGCCCGAGGCGGTGGTGGTCCGCAAGGACTCGCCGTACCGCACGGTCGAGGACCTGGTCACCGCGTGGCGGACGGGCCCGCGGCGGGTCAGGGTCGGCGGCGGCTCCTCTCTGGGCGGTCCGGACCACCTGTTCCCCATGGAGCTGGCCAGGACCGTCGGAATTGCTCCCCGGCAGGTGAGGTACGTCGCCTACGACGGCGGTGGCGGCGATCTGCTGCCCGCGCTGCTTGACGGCAGGGTGGACTTCGCCACCAGTGGCATCGGTGAGTTCCTGGACCAGATCCAGGCGGGCCAGCTGCGGGTGCTCGCGGTCACCAGCGACCGGCCGGTGGCCGCGCTGCCCGGTGTGCCGACCCTGAAGGCGTCCGGCATCGACCTGGTGTTCCACAACTGGCGGGGGATCGTCGCCCCGCCCGGCATCAGTCCCGAGGACCGCAAGCGGTGGATCCGGGCGCTGACCGCGCTGCACTCCTCGCGGCAGTGGAAGGCCGAGCTCACCCGGCACGGCTGGACCGACGCCTTCATCACCGGCGGCGCCTTCGGCGCCTATCTCAAGCGGCAGGACGCCGCGGTGGCCGACCTGGCCGCGCGCCTCGGACTCGACTGACCGCCTCCCGCACGGTGCTCGTCCCGCGGGTCACGCACGCCTTCTTTCCGTCTCCTGATTCGTGCATACGTTCGAAAGGTATCCCGTATGACCGCACACACCTGGTGGCTGCTGGTGATCCTCACGGTGGCGATCACCGCACTGATCTACCTGATCAACTCACGGCTGCGCGTCCACCCCTTCGTCGCACTGATCGTCGTGACCGTCGCCACCGGACTCGCGGCCGGCGAACCGGTGGCCAAACTGATCGACTCGATCGAGGAAGGCGCGGGCGGCACCCTCGGGGACGTCGGTGTCACGCTGGCACTGGGCGCCATGCTGGGCCGGCTGCTGTCCGACTCCGGAGCCACCGACGCCATCGCCCGCGGCCTCGTCGAACGGGCCGACACCCGCAGGCTGCCCTGGCTGGTCGGCGCGGTGGCGTTCGTCATCGGCATCCCGATGTTCTTCGAGGTGGGCCTGATCGTCCTGCTGCCGCTGATCTTCAGCGTGGCCCGTCGGCTCGAGGACCAGGGCGGCACCAAGGGCAGCCCGTACGTGCTGCTCGGCGTCCCGGCCATCGCCTCCCTGTCCACCCTGCACGGCATGCTGCCGCCCCACCCCGGCCCGCTGACCGCCATGACCGGCCTGCACGCCGACCTCGGCCTCACCCTCGTCGTCGGCGTCGTCTGCGCCATCCCCACCGTCATCCTGGCCGGCCCCGTCTACGCCCGCTGGATCGCGCCTCGGCTGCCCGAGGTCCGCCCGGACGCCGAACTCGTGGCCCAGTTCACCGGCACCGGACAGGGATCCGCGGCGCCTTCCTCGGGGCCCGGCGCGCAGTCGCGTACGGACGCGGGTCCCCGCTCCGGCGTGTCCGTCGGGCTGGCCGTGGCGGCCGTGCTCGTTCCGGTCGCGCTCATGCTGCTGCGCACCTTGGCCGAAACGCTGCTCGACGAGTCCAGCGGGCTGCGCGCCGGCCTCGCCTTCGCGGGGGAACCGCTGGTGGCGATGTTGGCCGGTGTGCTCTTCGCCCTCGGCGTGACCATCATCGGCGGTGGCCGCTCGGGGGAGGAGACCCACGCCTCCCTGACCAACAGCCTCAAGTCCATTGCCGCGATCCTCCTCATCATCGGTGGTGGAGGCGCGTTCAAGCAGGTCCTTCAGGACTCGGGGATCGGCGACGCCATCGCGTCGGCCGCCGAGGGAGCCCATATCAACGTGATCGTGCTGGGCTGGCTCATCGCGCTGCTGCTGTCGCTGACCACGGGCTCGGCCACCGTCGGCATCGTCTCCGCGACCGGCATCGTGGCCCCGCTGATCGGTGGCGGCGGAGGCCTGGAGGCATCGCTTCTCGTGGTCGCGATCGGCGCCGGCTCCCTCGGCCTCAACTACGTCAACCACGCCGGCTTCTGGCTGGTGAAGGAGTCGTTCGGCATGGATCTCGCCCAGGCCGCCAGGACCCAGACCGTCGTCCAGACCCTGGTCAGCGTGCTCGGCCTGCTCATGGCCCTGCTGCTGTCGGTGTTCGTCTGACTCCTGCCGGCCGTCCTGGGCGAAGACCCACGTGGACGGCCCGCCGCCGGGGTAGATGACCTGCAGCGGCCTCGGCGGGCCGTGCGGCAGTCGGCGATGGCCGCCGGCCCGACCCGCCGGGGCGTGCGGCCATCGGACACGGGGGAGTGCGGGGTGGACAAGGAGCGGCGTCACAACGACAACGGAGACAGCGGGGACACGGGGCCGGTGCTGCGCGCCTGGGCCGACATCGCCACCCGCCAGGCCAACGAGGTGATGCGCCGACCGGCGGACGACCCGGCGCGGACCGCCGCGCTGTGGCAGACGATCCAGCATGTGGCCGCCATCGAAAAACTGTTGCCCGCGGACGATCCGCTCCGGGATGGCATCGTTCCTTCGCTGGGCATCCTGATGTGCGTCTGGCTCGACAGCCGTGGCCCAGGCCAACAGCGCGACGCGGCCCGGCAGGCACGGGAGTACACCCTGCACCACCTGCGCTGGGCCGACCGCACCAGGCCGCTCACCGACCCGCTCGCGGTGCAAGCCCGCAAAGCGCTGCTCTGGCTGCTCGTCCCGGAGCACTACGCGCGAGCCATGCGCGCCTTGCGCCACGGCCCCCGCCAGGAGCCGCCGCTTCGCGCCTCCGGCCCGCAGCCGCTGACCGCAGCCACGCGGGACGAACTGGCGGAGGCCACACACGTTCTCGGGCGCCTCTTCGAGGCCCCGAAGGATCCGCAGCTGCTCCGACTGCTCGGGGCCGTCGTGTCGGAGATCAAGCTGACACTGTCCGAGGCGGTGGCACCGCACGAGGAGAACACGACGGAGCCGACGGGTACGGCACCCCTGGAAGACGCCGGCGACGCGTTGGACGACGCCCTCCAGGGCGTGTTCGCCTGGGCCTTGGAGGACATCCCTCGGTTCACGGGTCTCCTGCTGTGGCTGAGCGGCGCGGTGTACGAGGTCAGGATCTCCACCGAGAAGGCCGAGGAGGAAGTGGCGGTCCTGGGCCTGGACCGACCGGTCTTCGCGCCGCTGCGCGAGCTGCTGGCCAAGCTCAGGTCGGGCGAGGGCGACCCCCGGGTGCTGGCCGAGGGCGCCCGGCGCGGCGCGGACGTCGCCCGGCGGGCCCTGCGGGAGTTGCCGGCGGACGTACCCGAACGGGCCCGCATGGCCAAACTGCATGCCGCTCTGCTGCTGCAGGCCAACTTCCTGGTGCCCGGCATGATGGACTTCGACGAGGTGGACGAGGCCGTGTCGGAGCCGGACCCCGACCCCGCCGGCCGTTTCGGCGGGCCGGGCCAGGTCACTCTGGAACAGTGGCTGACCAGTCTGATCGATGCGGTACGGGTGCAGCAGACCGGCGATCTGGCACATCTGGAGAGGGGCACCGCCCGGCTCCGGGAGATGATCGACGGGCTGTCCGGGGAAGGCGAGAAGGCCATGCCCGCCCGGCAGGCCGTGGCCAGCGCCCTGGCCGGGCGCGTCAACGCGGCGGCGATGCTCGGGGGCAGCTTCCAGGCCGCCGACGCCGCCCTGACGATGGCCAGGGAACTGCGCGCCGCCTACCGCCGCGACGGCTCACCACCGTCCAGGGACATGGTCAACGCGGTGGTGTTCGCGTCCCAACAAGAGCTGGCCCTGGCGCGCCGCAGCGACGACCCCACCGTGCTGCCGCGCCTCGTCGAGGAGCTGACCGACCTGTACGCCACCCTGCCATCCGATCAGGAGAACCGCTTCGCCATCGCCGCCACCCTGGCCGATGCCCATCAGGAACAGTCCGCCCGCAACCAGGACCCGGCCGAACTCCGCGCCGCGGCCCGGTACCTCCGGGACGTGGTGGAGACCGATGAGCGGCAGATCGCCGCATTGCTCGCACCGTACTTCCCGGCCGTACGGGCCACCGCGATGATCCAACTGATCATGATCGAGCCCAGCCGGGAGGCCGCCGACCACGCCGTCGCGGAGGTCCATCGGATCCTCGAGGGACCGCAGCCCACCCCCTACCAGGAACTCCAGCTGCGGTACCAACTCGGCCGGGCCCTGCTGCACACCGCCCGCCACCTCGATGACCCGGGCCTGCTCGACCAGTGCATCACCGAGCTGGCCCGGGTCCGCGAGCTGATGGCCCAGGGGCACGGCCTGCCGCACAACGTCGATGCCTTGACGCAACTGTCCGAGGCGTACTGGCTGCGCCGCGAGCGCCACCGTCCGACCGCGGTCGAGGACGTGAACGCCAGCCTGGCCGCCCGAGGCGAGGCACTGGTCAGGCTGGCCTCGGACGTCCTCCTCCAACTCGGCTCCGAACACGGCCTGGCCGTGGCCCGCACCGGGGCGGCGCAGGCACTGTGGCTGGCCTACTGGAACACCGTGATCGGCCGCCCCGCCGATGCGGTGGACGCGCTGGAGATGGGCCGGGCCCTGGTGCTGCGCGCCGCGGCCGCGTCCCGCGGCATTCCCGAGCTCCTCGAAGCCCGCGGCCACCCGGATCTGGCCCGGCAGTGGCGCGCCGAGGTCGCCACGGACCGGCTCCCGTCCGATGCCCCGGCCCCGCTCCTGGGCCGGTCCACGGAGCGGCAGATCCCGGGCACCCTGCGCCGCCGGGCACTTGACGCGCTGGGCGCGGGCAGCGGCGCGGACGCCCGGAGACTGCTCGGCCCTCCGGACCTGGCAGGGCTGAAGGCCGGTCTCACCGCCGCCGGCACCGATGCGCTCGTCTATCTCGTCCTCGGGCTCCAACCCGGCCAGGACGGCTTCGCACTGATCCTCCGCCCCGACACCGGCAACGCGCCGCCCACCGTCCTGAAGCTGCCGCTGCTGACGCCAGGCAGCCCGCCACTGGAGCGTTACCTCGACGCCACGGCCCGACGTTCCCAGGCCACCGCCACCGCCACCGCCACCGCCACCGCCACGGCCGCCGACGCCACGGCCGAGCCGCGCGGGCAGACGGCGCCGGACCGGGAATGGGAGGCGGCACTGCGCGAGCTGTGCGACTGGGCCTGGCCCGCCGCGATGGGCCCCGTCCTGGCAGCCGTGGGGCCGCTCGGTCGGCCGCCGCGGATCGTCCTGGTGCCGTGCGGAGCGCTCGGCGCGGTCGCCTGGCATGCGGCGCGCACCCCGTACGGGCGCGACGGCCGCGCACACCGGTACGCCTGCGAGGAAGCGGTGCTCAGCTACGCTCCCTCCGGAGCCGAGTTCCTGCGGGCCGCGGCCCGGGACCGGCTGCCCATCGCCGCCGGACAGGTCCTGGTCGCCGACCCCGAACTCTCCCTCCTGTGGGCCGAGATCGAGACCGAGGCGCTGCGCGCGGCCTGCTACCCGGACGGCCTTTGCTACGGCGAGTTCCCCACGGCCGTCAGCGACGCGCCGGGCACCCCGGAGGACATCCTCGCCGTCCTGCCCGGCGGCAGCTCCCCGGCCGCCGCCGTTCTGCACATCTCCTGCCACGCACTGGTCGGCCCGTATCCCACCCGCTCGGCGCTCTGGCTCGCCACCCCGCCGGACGGCCACCAGGACGCCGGACGGCTGACCGTGGCCCGCATCCTGGACGGCACCGCCACCGGACAGCCGGCCGCCGCGGGCCCGTTGGTGGTGCTCAGCGCCTGTGAGACGGATCTGAGCACCCGCAACCACGACGAGGCCCTGACCCTGTCCACGGCCCTGATCGCCCGCGGCGCCGCCGATGTCATCGGCTCGCGCTGGGCCGTCCGCGATGCCTCGACGGCTGTGATGATGGCCGTCTTCCACGACTTCGTCACCACCCACGGCCTCGCCCCGGTGGACGCGCTGCGCGCCGCCCAACTATGGATGCTCGACCCGCAGCGCGAGCCACCGCCCACCCTCCATGACGATCTACGCGGCGAGGCTGCCCGCATCGACCTCGACCAGGTCCATCTCTGGGCCGCCTTCACCCATCAGGGCAACCCGGCGGCCCGGAGCACGGTGTGAACACGCGTATCGAGCTCAGTAGATGCGGCGCCCGCGGGCGTCCGGTACGCCGGACTTCCGGAAGAAGTAGGTGTTGATGTGGTCGCGCCACTCCCGGGCGCTGCGAAGCTGCTCCTCGTAGCGCTCCGCGACCCGGGCGTGGCGTGCCGAATCCACCAGGTCCGCGAGCCCGGCCCACACCCGATGTGCCTCCTCGACCTCTTCCACGCCCTCGAAGTGTGTGTCGTAGATGTGCTGGATCACCGTTTCGCCGCTGTGCAGCACATGTCCGTACGGCACATGGTGGAAGAAGAGCAGCAGCTCGTCCGGGCAGGTCTCGGGCGATTCGTACGCCTGCGCCCACGGCTTCGCGTACTGCCCCGCGTACCCGGTGCCGGTGGCCTGGCTGCGGTCGACGCCGACTCCGTCCCGGTCGGCGAAGTGGTACGTCCCCCACGGGCTGTACTCGTAGCCGTCCACGCTGGGCCCGTAGTGGTGTCCGGGCTGCACCATGAAGCCGATGCCGAGCGGCGCCGTGTACTTCTCGTACGTCCGCCAGGAGCCGTCCAGAACGGCCCGCAGCCCGCTGCGCAGCCGTGCGGGATCAGCGGTCTCCTCGGGGGCGAAGGACAGCTCGATCCACTCGTGCAGGATCGCGCGCGGGTCCGCGTCGGGCTGCCAGGCCAGACGGCCGACCGCGTACAGGTTGGCCTGCGCAAGCGGATGTCCGGTCCAGAACGGGTCGTCACCGGCGCTCGACACCGCCACCAGGCCGCCGCCGCGCGCCAGATCCCCGACGCTGGGCCCGTCCTCCCCGCCCCGCCGGAACCGCAGCGCGTCGCTCCACATCGGCCCGAGCCAGCACACATGCTTTTGCTGCCCGGTGTACTCCTGGGTGGCCTGTATCTCCACCGCCAGCCGCGTGTTCGGCAGCGCGCCGATCACCGGGGAGACGGGCTCGCGCGTCTGGAAATCCATCGGGCCGTGTTTCACCTGGAGCACCGCGTTGGGCGCGAACTGGCCGTCCAGGGGTGCGAAGTGGTCGTAGGCCGCGCGTGCCCGGTCCACCGACCGGTCCCGCCAGTCCTGCCGATGGTTGTACACAAAGGCCCGCCAGTGCACCGTGGCGCCGTACGGGGCGAGCGCCGCGGCCAGCATGTTGGCGCCGTCCGCGTGGCTGCGGCCGTAGGTGAACGGGCCGGGCTGGCCCTCGGAGTCGGCCTTCACCACATACCCGCCGAAGTCGGGGATCGCCGCGTACACCCGGCCGGTCGTCTCCGCCCACCAGTCGGCCACCGCGGCGTCCAGCGGATCGGCGGTGGGCAGGCCGCCGAGCACGACGGGGGCGGCGAAGGAGACGGACAGATGCGTCCGGATCCCGTACGGGCGCAGCGCGTCCGCGATCGCGGCCACCTCGCCGATGCGGTCGGTCAGCAGATGCGCCTCGGTTTCGTGCACATTCACGTTGTTCACGGTGACCGCGTTGATACCGGACGCGGCAAGCAGCCTGCCGTAGCAGCGCACCCGCTCCAGCTCGTCCCGCGAGCCCCGGGCCAGGCCGTCCCGCCAGAACAGCGAGCCACCCGAGTACCCGCGCTCCACCTGGCCCATCACCGGATGCACCGCCACGTTGTCCCAGTGGTCCAGCATCCGCAGGGCCAGCGCCGGCCGGTGCGTCTCGCGGGCACGCTCGCCCTCGAAGGCCGCCTCGCCGAGCCGCACCAGATGGAACAGCCCGTACAGCAGCCCGGCCTGACCGGCGGCCGTCACCCGGGTGACGCCCTCGGCCCGCACCAGCGCGTACCCCTCGTCCCCGAGCCCGTCCCCCTCCTCGCCCTGTCGGCCGAGCTCCAGCACCAGGTCGTACGGCGCACCCTGCGCCCGCGCATCCCGTACGACCTCCCCGCCGAACCGTGCGCAGGCGCCGGCCACTTCTCCGTGCACCGTGTCCACCAGTGGGCCCGTTCCCAAGATCAGCGTGCGCCGGGAACCGAGCGGGCGGAACACCTCGGGCGGCAGCCACGCCGGGTCCACGCCGCTGGGCAGCGCGGGCACAGGGACGGTAACGGATGCGGATGCTGTCACGGAAACCCCTGGTCAGTGCGGATCGAGCGGGCCGGACCGGCTGGGTGCGGGCGGGCGGCCCAAGTATGCCGTGTGCCCGTCGGGGCCGGGAGAGGCCCGGACCAACTTGTGCGCGCACGAGCACGGGGGTGGGACGCGCTGTCAGTGCCCATCCGTACCATCCGGCCATGAGCATGATCGGAGAGTACGCGCGTCTGACCCCGGCCGAACTCGAGCGCGCGGTCCGCGACCCGGACTGGGCCAGGGAGTTCATCGGCGAGCTGATGGACACGGAGTCGGACGAGGGGCCCGCGACGTCACCGGCACGCTGCCACGACACCGACAAGGCCTGGCACGCCCTCGACTTCCTGCTGAGCCGCCTCGCGTTTCCCGTGGACGTCGTCTTCGGTGAGGAGGCAATCGCCGGGGCCGACGACTGGGGCTATGGGCCGCCCCGCTATCTCACGCCGGAGCGGGTGCGGGTGGCGGCCGAGGCCTTCGCCGCGATGCCTCCGAAGGCCCTGGTCAGCGGCGTCACTCCGGATGATCTCGTCAAGGCCGATATCTATCCCGTCATCATCTGGGTGGGCGACGAGTCGCTCGACTATGTGACCAGCCACTACCAGGCGCTCGTCCCGTTCTTCCAGGCGGCGGCCCGCGACGGGCACGCCGTGGTCATCTGGCTCGACTAGCGAGGCCGTCGGACGCATGACGTTTTGGGCGGCGGCGCGAAAGGCCCTTGTGCCGGGCCGTCGGCCTGTAGTCGGCTGATTCTCATGAGGAGCAAGAGGAAGCGGAGCATGAGGAAACGGAGCGCTGCCACGCTGATCGCCGCCCTGGCCGCGGCGTCCCTCGGCGCCGGGGCGCCGAATCCGCGTGCGGAAGCCGCCGAAGCCGGTGTCGATGTGCCGCCGCCGACCGGTGTGTCCGCGGGGCTGGGGGTCGACCTCGACACGGTGACGATCCCGGAATTACAGGCTCGTATGGCGGAGGGCTCACTGACCTCTACGGCGCTGACCACCGCCTACCTGCGGCGGATCGAGGCCGTCGACCCCAAGATCCACGCGGTGTTGCGCACCGACCCGACGGCGTTGCGGCAGGCGGCCGCCAGCGACATAAGGCATCGGAGCGGCGACACCCGTGGCCCGCTCGACGGTATCCCCGTCCTGCTCAAGGACAATGTGAACACCCGCGATATGCCCACGACGGCCGGGTCGCTGGCGCTGGCCGGCAGCCCGCCGGACGTGGACGCCGCCCTGGTGACCCGGCTGCGGAACGCGGGGGCGGTGATCCTCGGCAAGACCAACCTGTCCGAGTGGGCGAACTTCCGCGCGGCCAAGCCCACATCAGGGTGGTCGGCGGTGGGCGGCCAGACCAACAACCCCTACGTGCTGGACCGGAATCCATGCGGGTCCTCCGCCGGTTCGGGCGCCGCGCTCGCCGCGTCGTTGGCGCAGGTGGCGATCGGCACCGAGACGGACGGCTCCATCGTGTGCCCGGCCGGGATGAACGGGGTGGTCGGCCACAAGCCCAGCCTCGGGCTGGTCAGCCAGGCCGGTGTGGTTCCGATCTCCGCCGAGCAGGACACCGCGGGGCCTATGGCGCGCAATGTGGTCGACACCGCGCTCACCCTGTCCGTGATCAGCGGCACCTCACGTCCGGGCGGCCCGGGCGGCCTCGCGGACGAGATGACGCGCCCCAGCAGTCTGCGCGGCAAACGGATCGGCCTGTGGCGGCTGCCCTCGCTCGGGCCGCGGGTGGACGCCCTGATGACCCGTACCGCCGAGAAACTGCGCACCGCGGGGGCCGAGGTCGTCGAGGTGACACCTCCGTATCAGCAGCGCCTCGCCGAACTCGAATTCCCGGCTTTGCTGAGCGAGTTCCACCGGGACATCGACGCCTATCTCGCCACCCGCGACGGGCCGCGCAACCTCGCCGAGCTGGTCGAGTTCAACCGCACCCATCCGGCGGAGCGGACCTGCTTCGCCGGTCAGGAGCTGTTCGAGCAGGCGCTTGCCGCGCCTCCCACCACCGACCCGGGATACCGGGCCATGCGCGCCGAGTTGAAGGACCTTTCCCGGCGTTCCATCGACGAGACCATGGCGGCGCATCGGCTGGACGCCATCGCAGCCCCCACGAACCCGCCCGCCTGGACGACCGACTGTGCGCGGGGCGACAACGATGTGATCCCGTCCTCAACGCCCGCGGCCGTGTCCGGATACCCGTCGTTGTCGGTGCCCTCCGGGTTCGTGGACGAGTTGCCCGTGGGCCTGCTGCTGATGGCCGGTGACCACCAGGACGCGGGGCTTCTGTCGCTGGGGGCGGCGGTGGAGCACCGGCTGCACGCGTGGCGAGCGCCGCGCTATCTGCCGACGGTGGGGCCCGACGCCTCCCGGTGAGAGATGCGTGGCGGTCAGACGGCACGGATGCGGTGGATGAACTCGGCCAGGTCGGCTGTCGACGCGCCGCCTTTTGTGGTGCTGAAGTTGTTGACGAGCCGGATCAGGGCGCCGTACGCCTCCGTGTGGTTGTACGACACGGTATCCGCGACGCGCAGTGACCACCGCCAGTATCCGTTGAGCGTGTCCGCCAGGGGCATACGGAAGGTGGAGAGCACGTCTTTGAGGTCCGGTATTGTCGCGGCGAGTCCGTGCCGTGTGATGTAGGCGGTGAGGATTTCGGTGTAGAACGCGAAGTGCCGGGCCTCGTCCCTGGCCAGCCGGTGGAGCAGTTCGCGCAGCACCGGTTCGGTGGCGATCGCCTTGAACCGCTGGTAGAAAAGTTGCGTGGCCTTTTCCTGGACCAGTGTGTAGGTGAATGCCTGGACGGGGCTCTCGTAAGGCAGTGAGAACTTCTTTCTGCCTTCCTCGGCCAGCTCCCGGAGCAGTGTGTCCGGGTCGCTGATACCGGCCTCGATTTGATATCTGGTCAGGACCGAGGCGTGCCGTTCCTCCTCGTTCGCCCACGAGATCAGAAACCGGAAGTACTCGCGGTTGAAGCAGAACTCCTCGATGGCCAGGTCCTCACCGGACACCGGGAAGGCGTCCAGGAAGTAAGTGAGATACCCGGGAATGTGGTCCTCGATGAAGGTGATGAACCGCACGACCGAGCGGTCGGTCTCGGTGAGTTCTTCCGGCCGCAGCGCTGTCCAGGGCAGCTCGTCGATGGACCAGTGGTGGGTATCGGCGCGACTCACCGCCTTCCGGGTGAGCTCTCCGAGCTCCGCGGGGTCGAGGGAGGGCCGGAGCGGTTCCGGAGGGGATACGGGCGGGGCGGTGTCGCTCATGGTGCCTCCGTCGGGCCCATCCGGGACTTCCGTGCGCTGAGCGCGTAGTGCTTGGTGGTGTAGCCCCAGCCGGCGTTGGCCGTCCGGAGATAGCGGATCAGTGGCTCGCTCATGCCCGGTGCCGTCCGTTCGACGCGGTCGCGCGCGGCGTGGACCCGTTGTTCCCAGTCCTCGATGGTGCGGTGGTAGTGCGCGGTGAGATCGGAGAGCGCGGTGAGGCTGAAACCGGCCGACTCCACGGCCTCCACGAGCGTGGAAAGCGGCACCATATCGGCGAATCCGAAGATGTCCTCGGTGACGTGCTTGGTGCCAGGCCGCCGTGAGAACTCCTCGTAGGCGGCGCGGTTCCGGAAGCAGCTTTCCGACAGATACAGCGATCCGCCGCGGCGCAGCAGTTCGTGGACCGTGCCCAGCACCGCCGTCCGGTTCGGCATATGAACGATCGAGCCGAGCATGGTGATCGCGTCGTACGGCCCGGCCACCTCGATATCGCTGAAGGAGCCGTGCTCCAGCGTGACCAGGTCCGCCACGCCCGCCGCCTCCGCCTGGGCCCGGATGTACTCGAGCTGGGGGCGGGACGGCGTCACACCGGTGGCGTGGCAGCCGTACTCCTGGGCCATGAACAGGATCAGGCTGCCCCAGCCGCAGCCGATGTCGAGCAGCCGCTCACCGCCGGTGAGGCCGAGTTGCCGCGCGACGAAGTGCAGTTTGTCGGTCTGTGCCTGGTCGAGGTCGGTGTTCTGGTCGGTGTACAGCCCGGAGCTGTACTTGAGCCGCCGGTCGAGGTAAATGGCGAACAGCTCAGCGGGCAGCTCGTAGTGCTTGTTGGTGGCCTGGTACGCCGCTTGGGGGGTCACGGTGGTCATGGTGTCGTCAGTTCTCCGCTGACGTAGTTGTGCACCAGGGTGACCAGTTCCTCGACGGTGTCGGCGGCGAAGACGGCCTGGTCGTCGAACTCGATGTCCCACTGGCGCTCCAGTTTGGAGACCACCCGCAGCAGTTTCATCGAGTCGGCGCCGGGCAGCGCCTTGAGGGGGTCGCTGAGGCCGATCTCGGCGGGGGAGACCTCCAGTTCGGTGGCGAGATATTCGATGGTGACCGCGGCGATGTGCGCGCGGCTGGTGGGCTCGTGGCCGGTGGGTTCGGCGGTCATGACTCTCCCGTACCGTGGTCGAAGTAGTGCTGGACGCGGCCGAAGGCGGCATCGTCGAGCTGCATGAGTTTCCTGGCTTGTTCGGAGCGGATCGGCTGGTAGGTGCCGGTGGCCATGACGTGCAGTTCGCCGTCGGACCCGGTGATCTCGGCTTGGGTGTGCAGCACTCCGTTGCCCTGGCCGCTGATCCGCGCGACGGTCAGATACGGTTCGCCCACCGCGAGCGGCAACAGCATCTTGCTGCGCAGGGTCACGGAGAAGGCGAGCAGGCCGTGCACCAGTGCGAGGGTGTCGCCCATCACCTCGTCCAGCAGCACGTTCACGATGCCGCCGTGCACGATCCCCGGGTAGGAGGCGTAGTTTTCCGAGAAGGAGGTTTCGGCGGCGTGGTCCCCGTTCGGCAGCCGCTTCAGACGCAGCTTGAGCCCGATGGGGTTGCGCGGTGAGCAGCCGAAGCAGTTGAAGGAGGGCTCCGCGTGCCAGGGGAGTTCGATCGCCTCACCAGCGGTGTGCTGTGCGGTGCTCATGCGGGGACCTTGCTGTTCAGCGACTCCTCGGCGATCGCCCGCCGCACATCGGACATCTTGGTCAGCTTGTGGCCGGTGAGCGCGGAGAAGTACTTGAACAGCTGCTCACAGCACTTCGTCCATTCCTTGCCGTCCTCGTCGACCTCGGCGAAGTAGGCGAACATCTCGTCGATGGTCTCGTGGTTCTCCAGTTCGGGCAGGTTTCCCTTGAACCGGCTGACCGGATGGCGGTACAAGTCGCGGGTGGTGCCCATGTAGATGTACAGGGTTTCCACGACCGACGCGCATTCCTGTGGCCGTGCGGCCAGCTGCTGCGCGGTGTAGTGGACGAACTCGCGTGCGTGGCGCGCCTCGTCGCCGCTGGCCTTCTTCAGGATGGCGGCGAGGAGCGGCTCCTTCATGGTGCGGGCGACGCATTTGTACGCGTGTGTGGCAAGGACCTCGCAGATGACGTTGGTGGCCAGGGTGGCCGCCCTGGTGACTCCCGGCGGGTACGCCTCGCGCATCGAGGCGATCGTCCGGTGGTCGATGCCATGGCCCGCCAGCTGCAGCCAGGTCTGGAAGGCGAGATGGTGTTGGATCTCCTGATAGCCCCAGATGCAGGCGAACTGCGAGAAGTCGTAGTCCGTGGCGAACTCGTTGAGCAGGCCGTGGGTCGCGGCGATGACGTTCGACTCGCCCACGATGGCCCCCTTGGCGAACACGATGTGCTCGGGTAACACCAGATCGGGCCGGAACTCCTCCCACGGGATGTGGTGCAGCTCCCAGGTGGCGTGCTGATAGTCGGCGAACACCCGGGCGCTGTGCATCCGGTCGTCCGCGAGCAGGGGGACCCCGGCCGGCGACTGTGTTCTGCTGTTCACACCCGTTCTCCTCGGTCTGGACTTCCGGTGGCGGGGTACGCCACTGCGCTGTCGCCGTCAGCGGCGGCCACCCGCCGCGCGGCCAGTACGCGCTGCCACTTTCCACTGGTGGTGCGGGGGATCCAGCGGGGTTTGACCGCGTAGACCCGCACATGGGACAGGTCCAGCTCGGCCGCCACCCTTCTGCGGACCTCCGCGAGCACCGGGGCGGGGTCGGCATCGGTCTCCACGATGACGCCGATCCGCTCGCCGCCCTCGGCATCGGTGTCGGAGAAGGCGACACAGCGGTGGCGGTAGACGCCCGGTACGGTGCGCGCGACATTCTCCACGTCATCGGGGAAGAAGTTCTGCCCGTGCACCACGACCATTTCCTTGCGCCGCCCCGTGACGTACAGCTCGCCGTCGAGCAGGAAGCCGAGATCGCCGGTGCGCAGCCAGCCGTGGTCGAACACCTCGCGTGTCGCCTCGGGGGCGCGGAAGTAGCCGGTGGTCACCGGCTCCCCGGCGATCTGGATCTCGCCGAGCGTGCCGTCGGCCGCCACCGCCCCGTCGTCGCCGACGATCCGCAGCTCGATGCCGTGCACCGCGCGGCCCACCGAAACCACCGGCTTGGCCGCGGTCGCTGCCTCGTCGACGGTGTGCGCGACACCGGTCGTGGCGAGCTCGTCGCGGTCCACCGTGCGGATCTTCGGGGTGTCTCCGGGCCTCGGGTAACTGATCGACAAGGTGGCCTCGGCCATGCCGTACACCGGGTACATCACCGAGGGGCCGACGCCGCTGGGCGCCAGTGCCTCGGTGAACCGCCGCACGGTGGCCGAGCTGACCGGTTCGGCGCCGTTGAACGCCAGCCGCCAGCTGGACAGGTCGAGCGCGGCAAGCCGCTCCGCCGGCACGCGGTCGAGCAGATAGTCGTAGGAGAAGTTGGGCCCGGTCATCACCGTTCCGCCGTGTGCGGCGAAGTGTTCGAGCACCGTGCCCGGGCGCCGGAGGAAGGTGGTCGGCGAGAACGCGTGGACATCGGCGCCGTTGAGCCAGTGGGCCTGCAAACCGATCAGACCCATGTCGTGGAAGGTCGGCACCCACTGGACGAACACATCGTCCGGGCTGAAGGCGCCCGAGACCACGCAGGCGCGCAGACCGGCCATGGTCGTGCGATGGGGCAGCATCACGCCCTTGGGCAGACTGGTGCTGCCGGAGGTGAACTGGACGATGGCCAGCGAGTCGGGATCGACGGTGGGCAGCGTGAGCGGGCTGCCGGTGGCGCTCGGCGACGGCGGGGACACCAGGGCCACCTCGGTGGCCATCGTGGTGAGTTCATGGCCGAGTTCGTCGTAGTCGGGGTCCAGCACGAGATGGCGCAGACCCGCGACGTCCGCGATGCGCGCCAGGCGGCGCGCGGTGTCCCGCGGGTCACCGAAACCGGCCTGGACCGGCAGCACACTGATCGCCGCACCGGCCCGCCAGAGCCCGAAGACCGTGGTGAAGAACCGGGCGGCGGTGGGCACCAGCACGCCCACGATGTCACCGGGCCGCACCCCGGCGCGCAGAAACTCGTGCGCCGCCGCGGCGGAGGCCACATCGAGGTCCGCCGCGGTGATGTCGTCGCCGGCGGTGGGAAACCTCGCGCGGGAGTCCGGTGAGGCCTTCGCCAGCAGGGTCAGGCTTTCTCCCAGGGTCTGTCCGTCCAGCAAGGCAGGTCGCATGGATCGCTGCACACTGATTCCCCTCATGCGGGTCGAAGACCAGATTCATGCATTCCGGACCCTTAATTGATAACTCGAACGATCAATTCTGAGCGGGCAATCCGAAGCGCTTTTGAGTCGGGCAATGACAGTTCTGGAGATCTCATCATGGCATGGCCGCGCGAGGCGCAGCGCCGCCGACGGGAATGACTAGGAGATCTGCTAAACACCCGCTCCACCGAGATGCTGGGCTTGGAAGCGCTTGACCGGAAAGGTTAGCCTGCCGATCTCATCGCCTCTTCCCGGGAATGCCTGTGTATTCGGCGCTATTCCCGCCGGCGATACGTGTACGGCCCGTGTTCGGCACGATTCCGCCCGACGTGAGACGGCGAACCCGACGGTGAGACGGTGAACAGGACAGGTGGTTCCATGCAGCCCGGAAGTACCGCTCGCCTGACGCCAGTCGCGGTCATCGGCCTGTCCCCCTGTTTCCCGGGGGTCGCGCCGACCGAGGCGGCGCTGCGGGCGCTGGACAACGCCGGCATCGTCCCGGAACGGCTCCGGGAGGCGGTGGCCGGAGTGTTCGCCACCGAGCAGACCGAGCTGATCGCCGCCGAACTGGGCGTGAACGGGCCCGCGTTGACGTGTGACACCCTCCCCGCCGGTGTGGTCCACCTGGCCTGCCAGAGCATCCACACGGGCGAGTCCGCGCTCGCGCTCGCCGGGGTCGCCTCACCGGATGGCGGCAGCGGATTCCTCGTACTCAAGCCGGTTCCGGCAGCGGTGGCCGAAGACGACCCGATCCACTGTGTGATCGAGGGCAGCGCGCTGGGCCGCGGTGACGTCGTACGGCAGGCCTGTGCGCGCGCCGAGGTGGAGCGCGACGGGATCCACTTCTGGTGGCGGGGCGACTACCGGACGGGCGACTACCACGCGGGCGAGGCCGTGGCGGACGGCCTGTCCGGCGGTGGCGGCGAGCCGGGCGGCCGGGGCGAGGACGCGGTGGCGGCGCTGCTGGAGATGCCTGTGCTGCTGGGCCGCGGCCGGGTTCCGGTCCCAGACGCCCGGCCCGACCCCGAGGGCCGTCTCACCGCGGTCCACAGTTCCTCCGACGGCGCGGGAGTGGCCTGCGCGTTGGTGCTGTCGGAACCGCCCGCGCGCCCGTCGCCGTCGCCGTCGGCGCGGACCGCGGTCCCGGCGCTGCCGTTGCTGCTGTCGGCGGACAGCGAAGAAACGCTGTGCGGCAAGGCGGAGAGCCTGCGCGCCCATCTGACCGAACCGGAGAGCCCGGATCTGCTCGATGCCGCGCACACCCTGGCGGTCGCCAGGCCGCATCTGCCGTATCGCGCGGTGGTCCTCGGCGCCGACCGCGCCGAACTCGCCGACGGGCTCGGCGAACTCGCCCTGGGGCGAGGCGGCGCGGGGAAGGCCGACGGCGGGCGCAAGGTGGCCTTCCTTTTTCCCGGCGAGGGCGGGCAGCGGCCGGGCATGGGGCGCGAGCTGTATCCGCTGTTCGACGTGTTCGCCGACGCGCTCGACGAGGTGTGCGCCCACATGGACGCGGTCGCCACCTGGTCGGTGCGTGATCTGCTGCTCGGTACGGGCAACGCCACCGAGGTCGCCCCGGCCGACGAGGCCCTGTACACCCAGGACGCGCTGTTCGCCCTTCAGGTCGCGCTGTTCCGGCAGTTCGAGGACTGGGGCGTACGCCCGGACTTCGTGGCCGGGCACTCGGTCGGGGAACTGGCCGCGGCGACGGCGGCCGGGGTGTTCTCCCTGCCCGACGTATGCGCGCTGCTCGCCGAGCGGATCCGGCTGTTCCGGGAGAGGACACCGGTCGGCGGCGCGATGGTCGCCATACGGATCTCCGAGGCCGAGGCCCTGGACTCGCTGGCCGGGCTGGAGCATCTGGCCGGCATCTCCGCTGTGAACGCCCCGAACTCCGTCGTCGTCTCCGGCGACCGCGAAACCGTGCTGCGGATCGCCGGACGGTGGTCCGAGCGGGGACGCAAGGTCAAACAGCTGCCGGTCGACCGGGCTTTCCACTCACCGCATATGGCCGCGATGGCCGACGGCTTCGAGCAATTCGTCCGCGGCCTCGCCCCGCGACCGCCGCGCATTCCGATTGTTCCGGTGCACAACGCGCTGGGATCAGACCCCGGTGTCGTCCACCTGCCCGAATATTGGGGGGCGCAGGTGCGCGGCACCGGGCATTTTCTCCACTGCGTGACCAGCCTCGACGCGGCCGGCGTGGACACCTATGTGGACATGAGCGCGAACGGAGTGCTGGCGGCGCTGGTCGAGGAGACCCTGCCCGAGCCCGCCGCCGCGAATGCGCATATCACCGCCGCGCTGCACGGCGGCGGGTCCGATCTGCGCGCCGTGCTCGGCACACTGGGCGGACTGCACACCCACGGTGTTCCGGTGGACTGGCCCGCCGTCTTCCGCGGCTGGGGTGGCCGGCGTATCCATCTGCCGACCGGCGTGGCACGGCCCTCCCGTACCGCATCCGCCGTATCCCGGTCGACGGATCTGCGGCGGGTGATCAGGACCGAGACCGAGGCGATGATCGAGGGCGGTTACGGGCCGGACCGGTCGTTCCTCGAACTCGGGCTCGACTCCCTCGCCGCCGTCCAGCTGGTGAACCGGCTGCGGAAGCGGACCGGGCTCAAGATCGCCACAGCCGCGCTCTTCGATCACCCGACCCCGAACCAGCTGGCCGCACATCTGGAGAACCGCACACCCCGGCCGGTGGCCGCCCGCCCCCGCCGGACCGGCCCGGACGAGCCGATCGCCATCACCGCGATGAGCTGCCGGTTCCCGGCAGGGGTGCGCTCGCCGGAGGACCTGTGGCGGTTGCTCGCCGAAGGCCGTGAGGTCATATCGCCGATGCCGGAGGACCGCGGCTGGGACCTGGCCGGGCTGTACGACCCGGAGCGCGAACGCCCGGGTACGAGCTATGTGCGCCACGGCGGATTTCTCCACGACGCCGCCGAGTTCGACCCCGCGTTCTTCGGCATCGGCGGACACGAAGCACTGGAGATGGACCCGCAGCAGCGGCTGCTGCTCGAACTGACCTGGGAAGCGTGTGAACGGGCCGGTATCGACCCGGCCACCCTCCGCGGCAGCGACACCGGGGTCTACGCCGGGCTGTCACACGGCCACTACGGCACCGGCCCCGGGTACGCGGACATCTGCCTGCGACCGCATCTGGCGATCGGCACCGGGGCCAGCACGGCATCCGGCCGGATCTCGTACACCTTCGGGCTGAACGGGCCCAATCTCGCCATCGACACGGCGTGTTCGTCATCGCTGGTCGGGCTCCATCTCGCCGCCGCCGCGCTGCGCCGTGGCGAGTGTTCGCTGGCGCTGGCGGGCGCGGTGACCGTGCTGTCGTCGCCCATGGTGTTCGTCGAGTTCAGCCGCCAGGGCGGGCTCGCACCCGACGCGCGGGCGAAACCCTTCGCCGAGGGCGCCGACGGCACTGCCTGGGCCGAGGGCGGTGGCATGTTCGTCCTGGAGCGGTACTCCGACGCACGCCGCAACGGCCATCCGGTGCTCGCCCTGATCGCGGGCTCGGCGGTCAACTCCGACGGCGCGAGCAACGGGTTCACCGCGCCCAACGGCGCCGCCCAGCACCGGCTGCTGCTCTCCGCGCTCGCCGACGCCCGGCTGCGACCGTCCGACGTGGACGTCGTGGAGGCGCACGGCACCGGGACGATGCTCGGCGACCCGATCGAAGCCGGTGCCCTCCTGGAGGCCTACGGCGCGCACCGGCCGCCGGACCGCCCGCTGCTGGTGGGCTCGCTCAAGTCCAACCTGGGCCACACCCAGGCCGCGGCCGGCGCGGCAGGGGTGATGAAGATGGTGCTCGCCATGCGGCACGGGCTTGTCCCGGCGACCCTGAACGTCGACCGGCCCAGCCCGCATGTGGACTGGGACGCCGGGCTGCAGCTGGTGACCGAGGACACGCCCTGGCCCGACCAGGGCCCGCTCCGGCGGGCGGGCGTGTCGTCGTTCGGGATCGGCGGGACCAACGCCCACGTCATCCTTCAGCAGCCGCCCGCCGAACCACCGGCTCCGGCGGAGCCCGTACGGAGCGTCCCGCCCCTGTGGACCGTCTCCGGCGGCTCACAGGCCGCCCTGCGCGCCCAGGCCGGACAACTCGCCGCGCACTGGGACGCCCATCCCGATCTCGACGCGCGCGACATCGGCTTCTCGCTGGCCACGACGCGCTCGGCCCTGACCCACCGAGCCGTCCTCACCGGCGGCGACCGCGCCGGGCTGCGGCGCTCGCTGACCGCGCTGGCGGCGGACCGGCCCGACCCCGACCTTACGGTCGGCGCGGTGGCGGAAGGCGGCCTGGCCTTTCTGCTGACCGGTCAGGGCAGCCAGCGGGCGGGCATGGGACACGGGCTGTACACGGCGTACCCGGTCTTCGCCGAGGCCTTCGACGAGGTGTGCACCGGGCTGGGCCTGCCGGTGAAGGAGACGGTGTTCGGCACGGACCAGAAACAACTGGACCGGACCGAGTACGCGCAGACCGGGCTGTTCGCCTTCCAGGTGGCGCTGTTCCGGCTGCTCGAAAGCTGGGGCATCCGGCCTGACCTGCTGCTGGGACACTCCCTCGGCGGGCTGACCGCCGCCCATCTGGCCGGGGTCCTGTCCCTGCCGGACGCATGCGCACTTGTCGCGGCGCGTGGCTCGCTCATGCAGGCGCTGCCCGAAGAAGGGGCGATGTACGCGGTGGCGGCCGGGCGGGACGAGGTCGAGGAACTGCCGCCGGGCGTGTCGTTGGCGGCGGTGAACGGCCACGGGTCGGTGGTGATCTCCGGTGTCGAGGAGGCGGTCGTCGCGCTCGCGGAGCGGTTCCGCGCCCAGGGACGCAGGACCGCGCGCCTGCGGGTCAGCCACGCGTTCCACTCCGCCTTGATGGATCCCATGCTCGACGCGTTCCACACGGTCGCCCGAAGCCTGACGTACCATCCGCCGGAGATCCCCGTCGTCTCCGATCTGCCCGGGCGGCTCGCCACGGCCGACGAGCTGTGTTCCCCCGAGTACTGGGTCCGCCATGTGCGCGGCACGGTCCGCTTCCACGACGGGATGCGGACCCTGCACGACGAGGGCGTCACCACCTTTCTGGAGCTGGGACCGGACACCACGCTCACCGAGATGGCCGCCGACTGCCTCACGGAAACCGCCGAGGCGGCGGTGGTCCCCGCCCTGCGCCAGGACGATGTGCTCGGCGCGATCGCGGCGTTGCAGGTACGTGGCCACGGGCCCGACTGGTCGCGGTGGTACGCCGGAAGCGGGGCCCGGCGCGTGGACCTGCCCACGTACGCCTTCCAGCGCAAGCGGTTCTGGCTGCTGCCCGACGCGGCCGCGGGCCGCCCCCAGCAGACGGACCGGGAAGCCGCGATGGACCGGCTGCGGTACCGGATCGGCTGGCAGCCCACGGCGGACCGGACCGCCTCCCCGCGCAACTGGCTGATCGTCCACTCCGACACCCTCCCCGTGCCGCAACCCCTCGGCGCCACGCTCGGCTCCCGGGCACTGCCGCTCGCCATCGACGCGGACCGCACGAAGATCGCCGAGCGCCTTGTGACCGCGTCGAACGGCGAACCGATCGACGGGGTGCTGTCCCTGCTGGCGCTGGAGGAGCGGACACATCCGGGCACACCCGGCGTACCCGGAGGGCTCGTGCTGACCACGGCGCTCATCCAGGCCATGGGCGACGCCGGCCTCGAAGCGCCCCTGTGGTGCGCGACGCAGGGCGCGGTGTCCACGGGCCACGGCGACCGGCTCGGCAGCCCGGCGCAGGCCATGGTGTGGGGACTGGGCCGGGTCGCGGCGCTCGAACACCCCGGACGGTGGGGCGGACTGGTCGACCTCCCCGCCACCCTCGACGCACCAGCGGCCGAACGGCTGGCCGGGATACTTTCCTCGGCCGAAGACCAGGCCGCCATCCGCGCCACAGGAGTGTTCGTCCGGCGTCTGCTGCGCGCACCGCTGCCCACCGATCCCCGGCGCGAGTGGCCCGTACGCGGAACCACCCTCATCACTGGAGCGTTCGGCGCACTGGGCAGACGCGTCGCGAAGTGGCTGGCCGCCGAGGGCGCCGAACGGCTGCTCCTGACGGGCCGGCACGCCGACGACCCCGAACTGGTCGCCGAGCTGACCGCGCTCGGCGCCGAGGTGGACACCGCCGCCTGCGACGTGGGCGACCGGGAAGCGGTGGCGGCCCTGCTCGCGCGCATCCCCGAGGACCGCCCGCTGACCGCGGTGGCGCACGCCGCCGGGGTGCTCGACGACGGCGTGATCGAAGCGCTGGACCCCCAGCGGCTCGCACGCGCCCTGCACGCCAAGGCCACCGGCGCCAAGAACCTCCACGAGCTCACGGGGGAGCTACGGGCGTTCATGCTGTTCTCCTCCGCCACCGGCGCGGTCGGCAACGCCGGCCAGGCCAACTACGCGGCGGCCAACACCTACCTCGACGCGCTCGCCGAACAGCGCCGCGCCGACGGACTCGCGGCCACGTCGATGGCCTGGGGGCCGTGGGGGGCCGGTGGCATGGCGGTGGACGGCACGGACGCACAGATCGTGGGCACGCGGCTGCGCCGTAACGGCATGACGGTGCTCGACCCGGACCTGGCGATCGCCGTACTGGCCCGGGCCTACGCACACGACGAATCCGGGCTCGTGATCGCGGACATCGACTGGACGCGATTCCTCTCGGCGCTCGCCACCACCCGCAACAGCCCGCTGTTCACGGACCTGCCCGAGGCCCAGCAGAGCAAGGCAGCCGCGCCACCCTCGGAGATCTCCGCGCTCGTACAGCGGCTCGCCGGGATGTCGCGGGCCGAGTGCGTCCGTACGCTGCGCGATCTGGTGTGCGAGAACACCGCGCAGCTGCTCGGGCACGACTCGGCCACGCAGATCCAGACCGCGAAACCCTTCCATGAGCAAGGGCTCAGCTCGCTGGGCATCGTCGAACTGCGCAACCAGCTCAGCGCGCAGACCGGGCTGCGGATGCCCGCCAGTGTGCTGTTCGACCATCCCACCCCCTCCGCGCTGGCCGGCCACCTCGCCACGGAGCTCGCCCCGGACACCGCTCCACCCGACCGCACACCACCGGAGGCGGAGCCCGGGACGACCGATCTCGAGGCCATCCTGAGCCTCGCCGAACAGGAACTCTCCCGGGCCGGGGAGGACCGCCACGATGGCTGACGACAGGCTCCTCGACACCGTGCAGCGCCTGACCATTGCGCTGCGGGACACCCGGGAACGGCTGCGCGTGGCCGAGGCCGGCGCGCGCGAGCCGATCGCCATCGTGGGGGCGGGCTGCCGGTTCCCCGGCGGAGTGAGCGACCCGGAAGGGCTGTGGCGGCTGGTCGGCGAGGGCCGGGACGCCGTCACGCCTTTTCCCACCGACCGCGGCTGGCCGGACGAGTTCACCGGCGCGGGGGCGTTTCTGACCGACCCGGCCTGGTTCGACGCGGGCTTCTTCGGCATCGGCCCCCGCGAGGCCCTGTCGATGGACCCGCAACAGCGGCTGATGCTGGAAATTTCCTGGGAAGCGGTGGAACGGGCCGGAATCGACCCGCTGTCCCTGCGCGGCTCCCGGACCGGGGTGTTCACCGGCACCAACGACCAGGACTACCGCGGCCTGCTGGGCAAGGTCAGCAACCACCACGAACACGCCGACCACCTGGCCACCGGCACCGCGGCCAGCGTGCTGTCCGGGCGAGTCGCCTACTTCCTCGGGCTGGAGGGCCCGTCGGCCACGATCGACACCGCGTGCTCGTCCTCGCTGGTGGCGTTGCATCTGGCCGTCCGGTCGCTGCGCTCGGGGGAATGCGATCTCGCACTGGCCGGCGGTGTCGTCGTGCTGTCCACGCCCGGACTGTTCACCGCCTTCCGCCGCCAGGGCGCGCTCGCCGCGGACGGCCGCTGCAAGGCGTTCGCCGAGGCGGCGGACGGTGTGGGCTGGGGCGAGGGCGCCGGGGTCGTGCTCGTCGAGCGGCTGACCGACGCCCTCGCCCACGGACACCCGGTGCTGGCCGTGGTGCGGGGCACCGCGATCAACTCCGACGGCGCCTCCAACGGGCTGACCGCGCCGAACGGGCTCGCACAGCAGCGGGTCATCCGCGACGCGCTGGCCGACGCCGGGCTCCGAGGCCGGGACGTGGACGCCGTCGAGGCGCATGGCACGGGGACCCGGCTCGGCGATCCGATCGAGGCGTCGGCGTTGCAGGCGGCGTACGGTGGCGGCCGCGAAACCCCGTTGGCGATCGGGTCGGTGAAGTCGAACATCGGGCACACCCAAGCCGCCGCCGGTATCGCCGGGGTGCTGAAGACCGTACTGGCGCTGCGAAACCGGACCATGCCGCAGACGCTGCATGTGGACACCCCGTCGTCGCAGGTGGACTGGGACCCCGGCGCGGTGGAACTGCTCACCGAAAGCCGCCGCTGGCCGGCCGGCCCGGGCCGCCCCCGGTGCGCGGGAGTGTCCGCGTTCGGCATCAGCGGCACCAACGCCCATGTGATCCTCGAAGAAGCGCCACCCGCCGAAGCGCCACCGGCCACCGAAGCGCGGCCGCTGCCATGGGTGCTCTCGGCACGCAGCGACTCCGCGCTCCGTGCCAGGGCGGGACAGCTGCTCTCGCATGTCGACGGCAGGGACGCGGCAGGCGTCGCCTACGCGCTGGTCACCTCCCGCAGCACATTCGAGCGCCGTGCCGTGGTGCTCGATACGGATCCCCGGACCGGCCTGACCGCGTTGAGCCGCGGCGGCACCGCACCGGGCCTGATCAGCGGCACCGCCGATCTGACAGGCAAGGTGGTGTTCGTCTTCCCCGGCCAGGGCGGTCAGTGGGCGGGAATGGCCGGCGACCTGCTGGAGACATCGCCGGTGTTCCGGGAGCACATCCACGCTTGCGCCCAGGCGCTGGCGCCACATGTCGACTGGGACCTGCCGGCCGTGCTGCGGCAGCGGCCGGACGCGCCCTCGCTGGAGCGAGTGGACGTGGTGCAGCCGGCGCTGTTCGCGGTCATGGTCGCGCTCGCCGCCCTCTGGCGCTCCTGCGGTATCGAGCCGGATGCCGTGGTGGGGCACAGCCAGGGGGAGATCGCCGCCGCCCACGTGGCCGGCGCACTGTCCCTCCAGGACGCCGCGCTGGTGGTGGCCCGGCGCGCCAAGGCGCTGACCAGACTCTCCGGCAGCGGCGGCATGGCTTCGGTGGAGCTGCCGGCGGACGAACTGTGGCCCCGGCTGGAGGAGAGGCTGTGCATCGCGACGGTCAACGGGCCCAGGGCGACGGTGATCGCCGGAGACACCGACGCGCTCGACGTACTGCTGGCGGACTTGGCCGAGTCCGGCATACGGGTACGGAAGCTGCCGGTGGACTACGCATCCCATTCGCCCGAGATGGAACTCGTCCGCGACCGCGTCCTCACCGAGCTGGCGCCGATCTCGCCGAAGGCCACGGACATCCCTTTCCACTCGGCGGTGACCGGTGCCCTACTCGCCGGGACGGAGCTCGACGCCGGGTACTGGTACCGGAACCTGCGCCTTCCGGTGCGGTTCGACCAGGCCATCGCCGGGCTCGCGGCGCCGGAACACTCGTTCTTCGTGGAGATCGGCCCGCACCCCGTGCTGGGCCCGGCGGTCCTGGAGGCCGTCGGCGACAAGGCCGTGGTTGTCGGATCGCTGCGCCGCGGGGAAGACGGCCGCAGGGCGCTGCTCTCCTCCCTCGCCGAACTGTACGTCCGCGGTCTGTGCCCTGATTGGACGGCTTGGGCGGGGCCCGACACACCCGGATTCACCGAACTGCCCACCTATCCGTTCGAACGCAAGCGGTTCTGGCTGACGCCGGGTGAGTCCAGAAGCGCTGACCATCCAGTGCTGGATCCGGCGATCGAGCTGGCACAGAGCGACGAACTGGTGCTGACCGGACGTCTGTCGACGGAGTCGACCCCGTGGCTGGCCGACCACCGCGTACTGGACGAGGTGATCCTGCCCGGCACCGCCTGGCTCGAATTCGCGCTGCACGCGGGCGCCGCGGCGAACTGCGCCACGGTCGAGGAACTGACCCTGGCGGTGCCGCTGGTCCTGCCGGACGAGGGGGCCGCCACGGTGCAGCTGCGAGTCGGCGCACCGGATGACACCGGGCGCCGCCGACTGGACCTCCATGCGAAAGTGGACGGCGCGGGCTGGGTGCGGCACGGCGAAGGCGTGCTGAACCCGGCACCCACCGAGCCCGAGACGCTGGAGAAGTGGCCGCCCGCCGGTGCGGAAGTGGTCCCGCACACCGGGCTCTACCCCGCGCTGATCGGCCACGGGCTGGGCTACGGCCCCACGTTCCAGGGGCTGCGCACCGTATGGCTCCGCGGCGACGAGGTCTTCTGCGAGGTGGCCTGCCCGGTGGACACCCACGGCTTCGTGGTCCATCCGGCACTGCTCGACTCCGCCCTGCACGCCCTCGGCTTCAGCACCCCGGCGGGTGGCGAGGCCGGGGAGAGCAACGGACCGGTGCTGCCGTTCACCTGGACCGGTGTCACCGCGCATACGGCTGGGCCCTCGGCGCTACGGGTGCGGCTGCGCGGATCCGTTGACGACGGAGTGCGGCTGACCGTGACCGACAGCGAGGGCGCGCCGGTGCTGTCGGTGGACTCGCTGGTGTTGCGCCCGGCGGCCGTACGCAGCGGCGCTCCGCGGGACGCGCTGTTCCGGAACAGATGGGTCGAGGTGCGCCCTTCGGGCGGGCTCGCGGCGGAAACCATGGTGGCCGTGGGCTTCGAGACCGGCCACTTCCCGGTTTTCCCCGATCTCGCGGCGCTGGAGGAGGCGGTCCGCGCGGGTCTGCCGGTGCCGGGCGCGGTGCTCGTCGACGGCTCCCACGGCTCGGTCCGCGCATCCGCACACCGCGCACTGAGCCTGGTCCAATGGTGGTGTGCGCGCACGGAGTTCGCCGCGTCCCGGCTGGTGTTCCTCACCTCGGGCGCGGTGGCGGCCAGGACCGGCGACGACGTTCCCGACCTGGCGGGCGCGGCCGTCATCGGGCTGGTGCGGTCGGCGCAGACCGAGGAACCCGGCCGTTTCGTCCTGCTGGACGCCGACGAGATCACCCCGCAGACGATCACCGCCGCCCTGGCCGCCGATGAACCGGAGGTCGCGCTGCGGGGCGGACAGGTGCTGGCGCGCCGCCTGGTGCGGGTCGTCCCCCGGGCCCCCGGAACGTTCGCCGGGCCCGAGGACACCGTCCTGATCACCGGCGGCACCGGCACCCTCGGCCGGCTGCTGGCCCGCCACCTGGTCACCGCGCACGGGGTGCGGCGGCTGGTCCTGGTCGGCCGCCGGGGCCAGGCCCCCGGGCTGCGGGACGAACTCGGCGCGCTGGGCGCCACCGTCACCGTGGCCGCCTGCGACGTAGCGGACCGGACACAACTGGCCCAATTGCTCGGCGCACACCGGCCGACGGTCGTCGTCCACGCGGCCGGGGTGCTCGACGACGGCGTGGTGACGGCCATGAACGAGGACCGCGTGGACGCCGTCCTGCGGCCGAAGGCCGAGGCCGCGCTCGCCCTGCACGAGCTGACCCAGGACCTGCCACTGACGTCGTTCGTGCTGTTCTCGTCGGCCGCCGCCACCGCGGGCAGCGCGGGCCAGTCCAACTACGCCGCCGCCAACGCCGTACTCGACGCGCTGGCCCACCACCGGCGCGCGCGAGGGCTGCCCGCGGTCTCGCTCGCCTGGGGCCTGTGGCGGGAACGCAGCGATATGACCCGCCATCTCGACTCGACCGCCACCCCACCGTCCACCGCCGACTCGCTGTCCACCAACGAGGCGCTGGCGCTCTTCGACGCCGCGGCCGCGCTCCCCGACCCGGTGCTCGTGCCCGCCCGGCTCGATCTGCGCGGCCGTCAGGTCAGGCCCCTGCTGCGGGAGCTGGTGAACCGGCCGGAGATCCCGGAGGACAATCCGCGTCAGCTGCTCGACCTCCTGGACGAACCGGAGCGCGAACGGGCGCTGCTCGCCCTGGTGCTGGACAAGGTCGCGCTCGTCCTCGGACACGACGGCACGGACGAGCTCAGACCGCACGCCGGATTTCTGGAGATGGGCGTGGACTCACTGGCCGCGGTCCACATCCGCAACCACCTCAGCCAGGCCCTGGACGTACGGCTGCGGGCGACCGTCACCTTCGACCATCCGACCCCGCCGGCGCTGGTCCGGCATCTGACGGAGGCGCTGGCCCGGCCGGAGGGCGAACCGGCCCCCGAGGAGCACGGCGAGACCGTCGACGAGCTGATCGCCCGGACCAGGGCCACCGCCTGGGCGCAGACGCGCACCTACTTCACCTCGCCGGCCGAGCTGCCGCGGATCCCGCGGCCGACCCGGCTGGCCGGCGGCCCGGAAGGTCCGGCGCTGGTGTGTGTCACCTCGGCCGTCGGCACCTCGGACCCGGTGCAGTACGCGCGCCTGGCGAAGCCGTTCCAGGGCGAGCGGGACGTCTGGGCACTGCGGCAACCGGGATTCCACCGCGGCGACCAGCTCCCCAAGACCCCGGAACTGCTGCTCGAGACGCACGCCGCCAGTCTGCGCGCGGAGCTGGGGGAGCGGCCCTTCGTACTCGCCGGCCTGTCCTCCGGCGGCCTGATCGCCCATATGCTCGCCCGGTACCTCTACGACCAGGGCGCCCCGCCCGCCGGTGTCATCCTGCTGGACAGCTACGCCCCCGGCGAGGACGAACGGCTCGCCCTGCTGGCCCCCGGTCTGCGGGGGGAACTCCAGCACCGGGCCGACGACCCGGACTCCGCGGTGCCCAGCGACGACAGCTGGGTCACCGCCATGCTGCACTACGAGACATTCGACTGGCCGTTCACCGAGCTGCCGGCCCCGGTGCTGTTCGTACGCGCGGGGGAACCCCTGGAGAGCTGGCCGGCGGACTGGGACTGGCAACCCGTCTGGCCGTACGACCACACCGCCGTCATCACCCGCGGCAACCACTTCACCATGCTGGAGGAACACGCCCCGCATACGGCCGCCCTGATGCGCGACTGGATGCGGGCCACCTTCGACTGAGCCCGAGGAGCCGGGTCAGCGCACCAGTTGGAGCGGCAGCTCCTGCAGACCGCGGAAGCTGACGTTCGGTCGCCAGACCAGGTCGTCGCCGGTGAGCTCGATCGTGGAATACCGCCGCAGCAACTCCGTCAGCATCATCGAGGTCTCCAGCTTCCCCAGCGCGGCACCGATGCAGTAGTGGGGCCCACCGCTGAAGGCCAGCGTTTTCACCCCGGTGCGGGTCAGGTCGAGGCGGTCGGGATCGGGATAGCGCTCCGGGTCGCGACCGGCCGCCCCGAAAAGCAGCATCACCTTGGCGCCCGCGGGGAGGGTGACGTCCGTCAAGGGGACGTCTTCGGTCAGGAGCCTGGAGACGATCTGCACGGGAGGGTCGTATCGAGTGATCTCATCGATGGAGTCGGTGATGATTTCCGGGTTGTCGCGCAGCATCCGCAACTGGTCGGGATGGCGGAGCAGCGCCAGGAGGCCGTTTCCGATCAGATTGACGGTGGTCTCGTGGCCTGCGACGAACAAGAACTGAACATTGGCGATGATCTCCTCCTCGGTCAGCTGCCCGCCATCGACCTCGGCGTGCAGAAGGAGGGAGAGAATATCGTCTCGCGGCGCCGACCTGCGCTCTTTGAGATGGTCGGCGACGTACTCCCGAAATTCCACCTCCGCCGCGTTCATCTCGACCGCGTCCTCGGCGGTTATCGAGGGGTCGATCACCCGGCTGATTTGTTCCGTCCAACGGCGGCACTGGTCTCGATCGCTCCCGGGTAAACCGAGAAGTTCGCAGGTCACAGTCACCGGAAGGGGCAGGGCGAGGCTGTGGATGAGGTCCGTCTTGCCTTCGCCCGCGGCGTCGAGCAGCCGGGCGGTCTCGGCGGCTATGCGTGGCCTCAGCCGTTCCACGGAGGCCCGGGTGAAAACCTTGCTGATCGCGCCGCGGATCCGTCGATGAGCCGGGCCGTCGAGCATGAGCATCCATTTTCGTACGCTCTGCACGAGAGGACTGTCCGGACCACCGCGGCGGTTGGCCCACGTCCGGTCCCGATAGAACTCGCTCGACGCTCCCGGCGCGCGCAGCACGGCATCCACATCGGCATAGCGCGAAAGAATCCAATAGCCGAAGTGTGATTGATGGATGGGGTCTGTCTCGCGCAGGCGCCGATAGATGGGATAGGGGTCGGTGCGGACCGACGGATCTCGCGGATCGAAAATTATGCTCATTTCCATGCCGCCTCTGTATGTCGCTTGATTTACCCCCTGAGACATAACACTTTCCAGAGACGCACAGCCAGGATACGGAGCCTGGACTAGGGGAAGTGCTATTCCGGCGCTAAGATGAAGCGGATCGATGAGATGCGCTTTGCGATTCGAGGAATCGATGGATGTGACACTGCGGCAACTCGATGTGTTCGTGGCGATCGTGGACCACGAGGGGTTCGGCGCGGCCGCCGCCGCGCTCGGTATGAGCCAGTCCTCGGTATCGCATTCGCTCGCCTCGCTGGAGCGCGCGGTGCAGGGCGAGCTCGTACAGCGCGCCACCCCCGTCCGGCCGTCGCCTCTGGGCGATGTGCTCCTGCCACACGCCCGCGCCACACTCGCCGCCGCCCGCGCCTTCCACGCAGCGGCGTCCGCCCACCGGAGCGCGGGCGCTGCCGGATCGATCCGGCTGGCCGTCCCTCCGACAGCCGCGCGCGGGCTGCTGCCCGGTCTGCTGCGGCTGTGGCGCGAGCAGCTTCCCCACATCGAGATCCGGATCTTCGAGGGCCTCGACGAGGAGATCGAGGAGTGGCTGGAGAGCGGTACGGTCGACGCGGCCGTGCTCATCGACCCGGATCCGCTTCCCCGTGGCGCCCTCCACCTCGCGACCGACGCCTACGAGGCCGTACTGCGCAGCGACCACCCGCTGGCGGGCGAGGAGTCCATCGCATTGGCCGACCTCCTGGACGACCCGCTGCTGGCCACCACCTCCGGCTGCGAGACCCAGGTCAAACACCTGCACTCGCTGACCGGCCATCCGTACCGGCCCACCCAGCGCATCCGCGAACTCACCACCCTGCTGTCCATGGTGGAGGCCGGGCTCGGCGTCGCGATCATCCCGTCCCTGGCCGCGAGCATGATGCCCGACACCCTCACCCTGGTCCCCCTGCTGCCCCGCCTGGAGCGCCGACTCGTCCTCACCGGCCCCACCGCCCGCCCCTGGCACCCGAACGTCACTGCCATCCGGGACCTGTGCGAGAAACACGCCGCCGACATGTGAAGCGAACGGCTCGCGACGTCACCACGAGGGCGCCTGCATGAGCAGCCGTGTGCGAATGGCGGCGATCGACGGCGCGTTCTCGGTGCCGACGCGATAGGCGAGGTGGAGCGTGTTGATGGGCGGGATCTCGGGTTCCAGGAGCGGCACCAGGGCACCCGAAGCGAGTTCCTTCGCGCACAGATAGCGCGGCAGCACCGTGATCCCCGCACCGGCGACGGTCGCGGTCAGCACACCCCGCAGATCGGGGACGACGACAGCGGGGCTGCTCGTGGGGCGGGTGCCGAACACGGTGCGCCAGTAGCGGCGGATGATGGGGCGGTCCTCCGCATAGCTGATCAGAGGCAGCTCACGCAGGGCCACCGGCCCTTCGCGCCTGAGCTGCCCACCGTCGACGAGCGCGGCCAGGCGCGGGGCGGCGACCAGGACGAACTCCTCATCCGTGAGCGGCACCGAAGCGATCGCCTTGCCGCGCGGGCGGTGGGTCGAGATGACCAGGTCGAACCGGCCGTCGGGCAGGCCGGCCAGCAGCTCGTCGGTCAGCCCCAGGGTCACCCTCAGCCGCAGTCCGTCATGGATCAGCGGCGCCAGCGCGGCCAGCACCCGTGTGCTCATGAGTTCGGCGGGGCCGGCCAGATGCATGGGCTTGGTGAACGGGGTGGTCCGGCCGGCGACGCCGCGCTCGGCGATGGTGGCGAGGGCGTCCACATGCGGACCGGCCTCGGCGGCGAGTTCATCGGCCACGGACGTCGGCACGACCCCCCGCGGCATACGCAGAAACAGCTGCTGCCCCATCTGCTCCTCCAGCGTGCGGATCTGCGCGGTGACGGTGGACTGGGACCGGCCGACCTGGCGCGCCGCCGCCGTGAGCGAACCGGACCGGTGGACGGCCAGGAAGGTCTTCAGCAGGGACAGATCCACCAGGGCTCCTCAGGTCCGGCACACCCATCGGTTTTCCGATGGGTGTGGGACGATCTTTCCATTGGTCGCCCATGGGTGCGCCGCTCTACGCTGCCCAGACGCCGAGGGGCCGGGGTACGGCCCCCCGATCGCAAGCACAGAGGAGACCGCCATGCCCGGCACCCGAAAGATCCTGCTCGCCCTGACCAGCCACCAGGAACTCGGCGAAACCGGCCGGACCACAGGCTTCTATGTAGGCGAGGCCGCGCACCCCTGGAAGGTCCTGTCCGACGCCGGTTACGAGGTCGACCTGGTCTCGGTCTCCGGGGGCCGTCCGCCGATGGACGGCCGCGACCTGTCCGATCCGATCCAGCAGGCATTCCTGGAGGATCGGCGTATCGCGGAGCAGCTGGCGGCGACGGCCCGGCCGGAGGACATCACCCCCGGCGACTACGACGCCATCGTGTACGTGGGCGGTCACGGCACCGTATGGGACTTCCCCGACAGCGCCGGCCTCGCCGGAATCGCGCGCGACATCTACGAGGCCGGAGGGGCGGTCGCCGCGGTGTGCCACGGCCCGGCGGGCCTGGTCAACCTCAAGCTGTCCAACGGGGCGTATCTGGTCGACGGCAAGAACGTCGCGGCGTTCACCAACAGCGAGGAGGCCGCGGTGGGGCTCACCGACGTGGTGCCGTTCCTGCTGCAGAGCAAGCTCGAGGAGCGCGGCGCCAAGCACACCGGCGCCCCCGACTTCGAACCGCATGTGGTCGTCGACGGCCGCCTGGTCACCGGGCAGAACCCGGCCTCGGCCACCGCACTCGGGGAAGCCCTCGTCAAGGTCCTCATCTGACGGATCCGGCCTTGTTGTCCAGTTCAGCTGCCGAGGAATGAAACAGCTGGTGGTCTCTGTTGCGGCGAGAGCCGCCGCCCCGCGAGGTGTCGGCGAAGCCCGGCGGGCACGGTCGCCGGACATGCCGGACACTTGGATTACGACGCGAGGTAGAAGTGAGCACCGTCCTGACAGAGCTGCCGAACAACCGGAAGAAGGCCCTCGACGGCCACCGCGCCGACGATATGGCCATGCCGTCCGGGCAGGGCGCGGTGCGCGGCTGATCATGTCCTCCGAGGCCAACGACTACACGGAGCAGACCGCCTGCGCAGCCGACTCGCACTCCCCGCTCCGTGACTTCCTGCGGACCGAAACCGGCAGCGCCGCCGTCCTGGTGACGGCGGCGTTCGCCGCGCTCATCTGGGCCAATCTGACGCCCTCGGCCTATGAGGCGTTCTGGCATACCCATCTGTCCCTGCGGCTCGGCTCCCATGGCATCGCGCTCAACCTGCGTGAATGGGTCAACAGCGGGTTGATGACGGTGTTCTTCTTCGTCGTCGGCCTGGAGGCACGGCGCGAGTTCGACATGGGGGAACTGCGCGAACGCAGCCGACTGGCCCTGCCGGTCGCGGCGGGCCTGTGCGGCATGCTCGTACCGGTCGCCGTCTACCTCACGATCAACGCCGGCCACGCATCCGCGCAGGGCTGGGGTGCGGCCATGTCCACCGACACCGCCTTCGCCCTGGGGATCCTCGCCGTGGTCGGCCGGCACATGCCCTCCAGTCTGCGGGTTTTCATCCTCACCATCACCGTGGTCGACGACTTCCTGGCGCTGGCCGTCATCGCCATCGCCTACAGCAGCGACCTTTCCGTCCCGGCGCTGCTGGTGGCCATGGGCACCTTCGCCGTCGTCCTGCTGGTGCGGCGGCTGGGAGTGCTCCGTGGCGCCGTCTACGCGGTGCTCGCGGTGGTGGCGTGGGTCGCCATGCTCGAATCGGGTGTGGATCCCGTGGTCATCGGGCTGGCCATGGGGCTGCTGACCTACGCCTACCCCGCGGCGCGCAGCGACCTGGAGCGCGCCACCGGGCTGTTCCGGCTGTTCCGGGAACAGCCCACACCCGAGCTCGAGCGCTCGGTCCGCGCCGGACTGGCCTCCGCGATCTCGCCCAACGACCGCCTGCAGCAGATCTTCCACCCGTGGGCCGGCTATGTCATCGTGCCCCTCTTCGCCCTGGCCAACGCCGGCATCCCGATCAGCGGCGAGCAGCTGTCACGCGCGTTCTCCTCACCGGTCACCCTCGGCATCCTGCTCGGATACACCCTCGGCAAGCCGATCGGCGTCATCGGCGCGTCGGCACTGACCACCTGGCTCAGCCGCGGCCGTATCCGGCTGCCGGTCGGGTGGGGGGCCGTGGCCGTCGGGGGCTCGCTGTCCGGAGTGGGCTTCACGGTCTCCCTGCTGATCGCCACCCTCGCCTTCCACGGCACCGGCCTCCAGGACGCCAAGATCGGCATCCTGAGCGCCGTCCTCTGCTCCTTCGTCATCAGCTGGCTGATCACCCGCGCCATCGGGGGGCTTCCGCGAGAAGCACAGCTGCGAGCGCTGCTGGGCAAGGCCGAAACGATCATCGACCTCCCCGTACCCGTGGACCCCCACCGCGACCATGTGCGCGGGCCCCGCGACGCCCCGGTGACCGTCGTCGAGTACGGCGACTACGAATGCCCCTTCTGCGGCCAGGCCGAGCCGGTCATCCGCGAGCTGCTGGGGGACTTCGGGGATGTGCGCTACGTATGGCGCCACCTCCCCCTGACGGATGTGCATGTCCACGCCCAGCTGGCCGCCGAGGCCGCCGAGGCGGCGGCCCTCCAGGGCGGCTACTGGGACATGCACGATCTGCTGCTCAGCCACCAGGGCGCCCTGCGCTTCGACGACCTGCGCGGATACGCCGCGGACATCGGTCTGGACGTGGCGCGCTTCGAGCGGGACATGCGCTCCCGGGCCGGTTCGGCCCGCGTCGCGGAGGACGTGGAGTCGGCGGATGTCGGCGGGGTGGCGGGTACCCCCACGTTCTTCGTCAATGGGCGCAGACACCAAGGGGCGTACGACATCACCGGACTGTCCGCGGCGGTGCGCGCGGCCCGTGAGCGGGCGGCCGTCAGCGCCTAGGAGCGCTGTGCGAGCCGAGGACGCCGGGCGCGGGGCTATGGCAGAGAAACGCCCATGCCGTCAAGGTATCGCGCAATGCGAAATGGGGCTTGGACGGGCATAACCGCGGGTCCCTACGGTCGTGACAGCAGTGCAGGAAGCCCCGGTCCGAGGAGCAATGGTGTCCAAACTCGCCGTCGTCATGACCCCCGAGCGCGCCGCCGACGTATGCGGCCCCGATGCCCGGCGTCTGATCGAGGAACACTTCGAGGCGACCTGGGCCGAAGGCGGGCTGGACGACCGGGAAGTGGCCCGGTTGGCCGCCGGCTGCGACGTACTGCTGACCAGTTGGGGCACCCCGCATCTGGACGCGTCGATCTGGGCCGACGGCGGCGGCCCCAAGGTGGTCGCCCACGCGGCCGGTACGGTGAAGAAGCTCATCGATCGCCAGGTGCTCGACCAGGGCGTCACCGTCTTCTCCGCCGCGGGCCGGATCGCCTGGTCGGTGGGGGAGTACTGCCTGGCCGCGATGCTCACCCTCGCCCGCCGCCTGCCGCGGTTCGACGCCGCGCTGCGCGGCGGCGGCTGGAAACAGAAGGACTTCAGGGGCGGCGAGCTCGCCGGCCGCTCCGTGGGCATCGTCGGAGCCAGTTCCACCGCACGCGCCCTGATCACCCTGCTGAAGCCGTTCGGCTGCGATGTGGTGGTGTACGACCCGTATCTGGACGAGGCGCGGGCCGCCGCGCTCGGCGTCCGCACCGCCACACTGGCGGAGACGCTTCGCTGCGCGTTCGTCTCCCTGCACGTACCCGATCTGCCGGCGACCCGGGGAATGGTGACCAGGCAGCTCATCGAGGCGATGCCCGACGGCACGATCCTGGTCAACTCCTCGCGCGGCCCCGCCGTCGACCAGCCGGCGCTCCTCGACCACGTCCTGTCCGGGCGGCTGCTCGCCGCGCTGGATGTGTACGACCCCGAGCCCCCGAGCTTCGGCGAATCCGTGCTGAGCTGCCCGAATCTGCTGCTCACCCCGCATATCGCCGGGGACACCACGGAAGGGCATCTCGCGCTGGCCGGATATGTGCTGGCCGATGTCGTGGACTGGCTCGACAAGGGCGTCCGCGGCCCGAGCTTCGTCGATCCCGCCGCCTGGCCGACCGCCGCATGACCACCTGCCGGCCCACCCCCCTCAGGTCTCCCGCGAAAGGACCCACGCTCCCATGTCGCGTATCACGGCGGTCGACGTCTTCCCCGTGGCCGTGCCGTTCGCCCGGCGGTTCGTACTCGGCAGCGGCACTGTCGGCACCCCGGACCAGGCGGGGTTGGTGATCTTCGTCAGGCTGGCCACGGAGGACGGGGTCGTCGGCTGGGGCGAACAGCGGGCCCTGCCGAGCTGGAGCTATGAGACCGCCGAGACGATCGCCGTGGTCATCAAGCGGCACCTCGCGCCCCTGCTGCTCGAACTCACCCCCTTCGACGTGGAGTTGTTTCACGCGCGAGCGAACCGTCGACTGAGTCCCGCGGTGTCCAACGGCTTTCCGTTCGCCCGGGCCGCGGTCGACATCGCCATGCACGATGCGGCGGGCAAACTGGCCGGGCTGCCGGTCCACGCCCTGCTGGGCGGCAAGGTACGGGACACCATTCCGCTCTGCTCGGCCATTGGTGTGGGGGAGCCGTCGGCGGTCCGCGAGCATGCGCGAGCGTCCGCCGACTACCTGGCGTACAAGGTGAAGATCGGCGGCGACATCGACGCCGACGCCGCGGCCGTCACGGCGGTCGCCGAGGTCGCGGCGGACAAGCCCATCTGGCTGGACGCCAACCAGTCCTATCGGCCGAGCGGGCTCAAGCGACTGCTGCACGCGCTGCACGACGTGCCGGGGATCCACTGCGTGGAGCAGCCCGTGCCGAGCACCGACACCCTCGGTCTGCAGCGGCTGCGCAGCATGATCGATCTCCCGGTCGCCATCGACGAGGGCAGCTTCACCGCCCAGGACCTGGCCCGTACCCTCCGCCTCGACGCCGCCGACCTGGTGGTCGTCAAGCTCTGCAAGTCCGGTGGCATCCGCAGCGCGCTGAAGACCGCCCAAGTCGCCCTGGCCGGCGGTCTGGAGGTGCTGGCCAGCGGGCTGACCGACTGCGGCATCGGCTTCGCGGCGGCGCTGCATCTGTTCAGCCAGCTGGAACTGGCCCTTCCGGCCGAGCTGAACGGCCCCGAGCTGCTGTCCGATCTATACGTCGACAATCTGGACATCGTCTCGGCCGTCGCGACCGTCCCCACCGCTCCCGGCCTCGGTGTCGAGGTCGACGAGGAGCGCATCCGCGCCGAGTCGACGGACCTGGCGTTCGCCTGACACCGCACGTCCTCACCGGAGCCCCCCAGCACGTCCCCACCACAGCACGTCCTTGAACAGCGAGGAGACGACGATGTCTTCCAGCCTGTCCCGCCGCACCCTGCTCAGAAGAACCGCCGCCGGAGGGCTCGCCGTCGCGGGCCTGAGCGGCTGCTCGACCGGCCCGCCACCGGGCACCGCCACCTGGTCCATGTGGTCCAACGGCCCGGAGGAGGGCAAGGTCTGGGCCGCGTTCGGCGAATACGTCGAGAAGCGGATGCACGTGAAGTCGGTCTCGACGCTCACCCCGTCGGACAGCTACGCCACCAAACTCGACCTCCAACTGGTCAGCGGAACGGCCAGTCTGGTCACCGGTATCAACGGCTGGATGGTGCCGACCTACGCGGCGCGCGGCGCGCACCGGCCGCTGGACGATCTGATCGCCGACGACCCGGACTTCGACCTCGACGACTTCTACCCCGCGATCCGGTCGATCTCATCCTTCGCCGGTAAGACGTACGGCATCGGCTTCGATGTGGCGCCCACCGTGCTCTACTACAACAAGACGCTGCTGGACAAGCACGGCATCGACCCGCCGTCCCCCACCGAGCCCATGACCTGGGAGACCCTGCGAGACCTGGCGATCGAGCTGAGCGGGCCCAAGGACAGTTACGGATTCACCTGCGGTCCGGCCATCGACGACCTGGTGTCGTGGATCTACTCGGCCGGCGGCAACGTCATCAACGACAAGGGCGACGCCAGCGCCCTGGACGCCCCCGAGGCCCGGCACGCCATCGAATTCGTCATCGATCTGTTCGTCAAGGACCGCGCGACCCCGCCGATCACCAACCTGGTCAGCGCGAAGGCCAGCGGCGCCGCCCTGTCCAACTTCCTCCAGGGCAATGTCGCCTTTATGCAGAACGGGCCATGGCAGGTGCTCAACGTCCGCAAGGCGCCCTTCGAATGGGACATCGTCCCCTTCCCCGCGGGGCCCGCGGGGAAGGGGACGATG
>NZ_MUNE01000730.1 GCF_002154605.1 Streptomyces milbemycinicus
CACGAGAGGTCCGGGACGCCCCGACCGTCCCGCCCGCTCCTCCGGGGCGTCCCGGACCTCTCGTGCCCAGCGGGGCCCATGCGTGGTGGCGGCCCTCGTCGCCGCGGCCATGGCCCTGGCGGGCTGTACGAGCGTGTCCGACGGCCCGAAGCGTCCGGGCCCGCACCACGGCGCCCGCGACCGCGACGGGGCGGCTGAGCCGGGCGGGGGCGTGGCGACGTCGGACGGCAGGGCGCGTACGTATCCGGACGCCGGGCCGGACGGTGACCACGGAGGGGACGCCAAGAACGGGAAGGATGGGAAAAAGGGCGAGAAGAAGGACGGGAAGAAGGGGAACGAGGGGGAGAAGGAGGCGAAGCGGTCGGCCTCGGCCTCCGCACCGGGCGCGGCCGAGCCCTCTCCCGCCAAGCCCCCCAAGAGCGGACCGGGCCCGCAGCGGCCGGTGCCGTCCGCGCCCTCGTCGCCGGGCGCGCCGTCCGGGGGCGCCCCCTCCACCGCGGCCCCCTCGAGCCCGTCGTCGAGCGCCCCGGAGTCGCCGCGGCCGACCACCTCCGCCCCGGCGTCCCCGCCCGCGTCACCGGCGCCGGAGGCCGAAGAGACGGAGTGACGGAGTGACGAAGGGCACGTCAGGCGCCGCGCGGCGGATTTGCTCTTGAGGGGAGGAAGTGCGTATGGTGGTAGATCGTTTGATCCCATTTGCCCGGCGCCAAACCGAAGAGCGCCGCGTGGCGCGTTCCTTACCTTCCCGTGGCTGACCGCACTGAGGCGGTTTTTTGCGAAATCACACGGAGCTTGGGCGCGTGCCGAGACTCCGGAAGGTTTCGCATTTCGCATGTCCGTTGCCACTGACCACACAGTCATGCCCGCTGCCGACGAGCAGAACGAGCTGACCGAGCAGGCCGAGAGCACTCAGACCGTCGAATCCGCCCAGACCACTGAAGACAGCCAGACCGCCGACCAGCCGCAGGCCCCCGAGCAGCCCGAGCAGCCCCAGATTACCTTCGGTGACCTCGGCCTCCCCGAGCAGATCGTCCGCAAGCTGGCGCAGAACGGCGTCACCACGCCGTTCCCGATCCAGGCCGCGACCATCCCGGACGCCATGGCCGGCAGCGACATCCTCGGCCGTGGCCGCACCGGCTCCGGCAAGACGCTGTCCTTCGGCCTTCCGCTGCTGACCACGCTGGCCGGCGGCCACACCGAGAAGAAGCGCCCCCGCGGCCTCATCCTCACCCCGACCCGCGAGCTCGCCATGCAGGTGAGCGACGCGCTTCAGCCGTACGGCGACGTCCTGGGCCTCAAGCTCAAGGTGGTCTGCGGCGGCACCTCGATGGGCAATCAGATCTACGCGCTGGAGCGCGGGGTCGACATCCTCGTCGCCACCCCGGGCCGGCTGCGCGACATCATCGACCGCGGCGCCGCGTCGCTGGACAAGGTCCAGGTCGCCGTCCTGGACGAGGCCGACCAGATGGCCGACATGGGCTTCCTGCCCGAGGTCACCGAGATCCTCGACCAGGTGCCGCAGGGCGGCCAGCGGCTGCTGTTCTCCGCGACGCTCGAGAACGAGATCGACACCCTCGTCAAGCGCTACCTGGTCGACCCGATTACCCACGAGGTGGACCCCTCCGCGGGCGCGGTCTCGACCATGACCCACCACGTGCTCGTGGTGAAGCCGAAGGACAAGGCGCCGGTCACCGCCGCCATCGCCGCGCGCAAGGGCCGCACGATCATCTTCGTACGGACCCAGCTCGGCGCTGACCGCGTGGCCGAGCAGCTGCGCGACGCCGGGGTGCGGGCCGAGGCGCTGCACGGCGGTATGACGCAGGGGGCCAGGACCCGGACGCTGGCCGACTTCAAGGACGGCTACGTCAATGTGCTGGTCGCCACGGACGTCGCCGCGCGCGGTATCCACGTCGACGGCATCGACCTCGTCCTGAACGTGGACCCGGCCGGCGACCACAAGGACTATCTGCACCGGTCCGGCCGTACGGCGCGGGCGGGTCAGAGCGGCACGGTCGTCTCGCTGGCGCTGCCGCACCAGCGGCGGCAGATCTTCCGGCTGATGGAGGACGCGGGCGTCGACGCCTCGCGCCACATCGTCGGCGGCGCCGGAGTCTTCGACGAGGACGTGGCGCGTATCACAGGCGCCCGTTCGCTGACCGAGGTGCAGGCCGAGTCGGCCGCGAACGCCGCCAAGCAGGCCGAGCGCGACGTCCAGGACCTCACCCGGGAGCTGGACAAGGCGCAGCGGCGGGCGGCGGAGCTGCGTGAGGAGGCCGACCGGCTGACCGTGCGTGCGGCGCGGGAGCGCGGCGAGCACGTGGCCCCGGTGTCGGCCGCGGCTGAGGCCGACGCCGGCTCTGTGGCCGCCGTCGCCGCTGCCGCCCCGGAAGGCGCCGCCGACGCCCCCGTCGACGCGTCGGCGGACGTCGTGGTGCCCGCCCAGCGTTCGGCCGAGGCCGCGGTGGCCGACGCCGAGCCTGCCGCCGCCCCCGCTGCCGCCGCCCAGGGCGACGAGGCGCCGCGGCGCTCCTCGTACGAGCGCCGTGACGAGCGGGGCAACTTCGAGCGTCGGGACCGCCGGGACGGGGACCGTGGTGACCGTCCGTTCGGCCGCGACCGCCGTGACGACCGTCCGCGTGGCTCGTACGACCGGCGTGACGACCGCCGCGACGACCGTGGCGGGCGTCCGTTCGAGCGTCGTGAGGACCGCGACCGTGGCGGCTACCGCCGCGACGACCGCCGTGACGACCGTCCGCGTGGCTCGTACGACCGGCGTGACGACCGCCGCGATGACCGTGGTGGGTTCGAGCGTCGGGACCGCCGGGACGGGGACCGTGGTGACCGTCCGTTCGGCCGCGACCGCCGCGAGGACCGTCCGCGTGGCTCGTACGACCGGCGTGACGACCGCCGCGATGACCGTGGCGGGCGTCCGTTCGAGCGTCGTGAGGACCGCGACCGTGGCGGCTACCGCCGCGACGACCGCCGTGACGACCGTCCGGGGCGTCCGTTCGAGCGCCGCGACCACAACCACCGTGGCGGCGACCGCCCGTTCGGCCGTGACCGTCGCGACGACCGCCCGGCCCGCCGTGACGACCACCGGTCCGGCAACACCGGCGGCCGGTCCTACGACCGCTCGCACGACCGGTCCTTCGACCGCCGCGCCGACAAGCCGCGCTGGAAGCGCAACGGCTGACGGCCGCCGTTCGGTCGGCTGTGATGCCGACCGAACGGCGGCCG
>NZ_MUNE01000731.1 GCF_002154605.1 Streptomyces milbemycinicus
CGGCCACTCCGGAGGCGGCGTCCAGCCCGAACGCGCTGCCGCCGGTCAGCACGACGGCATCGACACGCTGGACGAGATTGCGCGGATCGAGGGCGTCGGTCTCGCGGGTGCCGGGGCCGCCGCCCCGGACATCGACCGCGGCGATCGCACCTCCTTCGGGCCAGTACGACGGTTGTGCCGGTGAGCCATCCGCCATCGGTCCGCTGCGCATGGCCGACGCGCAGCCCGGGTACATCTGTCAGGGCGTCGACCCGGCCGGGGCGGGCGGGTCGGGGTGTAGTCCGGTCGGTATCCATGGGCGCTATGCGTAGCACGGAAGCCGTGGCGAAGGGGCCGCGGGCGCAGGAGCCTTCGGACGGGGCCCTCATCAACAGGACGTTCATCAGACGTTGATTGGCCGACGGCAGGCTGTGCGATATGCCGTTCGCCCGCGTCCGAAGGAAGACCAACGTGCCCAGTACGTCTCGGACGGAGGAGCTCCCGACCCTGGCCGCCGCCGCGCGGCAGACGCCCCGGGTGGCCCTCCGCTGGATCAGTGAGCCGGACTGCGAGGAAGAGCTGACGCACGCCGAACTGCTGGACCAGGCGGGTCGGGCGGCGGCGGCCCTGACCAGGCTCGGCGTGCGCGCGGGGGACCGGGTGGCGGTGCATCTGCCGCTGATCCCCGAGTCCGTGATCGCCACGCTCGCCTGCGGCCGCCTCGACGTCGTACGCTCCACCCTCCCCGTCGGACTGCGCGTCCATGAGCTGCGCGACCGGCTGGCGGGGATGGATGCGAAGGTGCTGATCACTGCGGACGGCGACTGGCGGTGCGGGGAGCCGCAGTCGCTCAAGCCGCTGATCGACCGGGCGCTGGCGGGCAGCACACGGATCCCCAAGGTCCTGGTCGTCCACCGCCTGGCCCGCCCCGTGTCCTGGACGCCCGGCCGGGACCTGTGGTGGCACGAGCAGCTGGCCGCCGCCCCCGCCGACGCGCCGTGAGACCGGCCGTACTCTTGACGCATGAGCACCGCCCCCGACCCCGGACCGCGCGACCCGGCAGCCGCGCTGATCTTCGACGACCCGCTGGCGCAGCAGTCCTCGGACGACACGGACCGCGGCTGGGGTGAGCGGGCGCCCGGCGGCGGCGTCGGCGATGGCGCCGACAGCGCCGCGGACCTGGCCCGCTTCCTCGAGGAGAAGCCGCCCCACCACCTCTGAGCTCTGGAACCCCGAGGGCTCAGGTGCTCGATCGGCTGCCGCGCTGCGCGATCAGCTCGTCCCTTATCTCGCGGAGCAGCGCGATCTCGGCGCTCTCCGTCTCGGCCTGCTTCTCCTCTTCCTGCCGCTCCTTGGCAGCCATTCGCGCCAGATAGCGCGACATCGGCAGCACCATCAGGAAGTACACCACCGCTGCCGTGATCAGGAAGGTGAGCACAGAGCTCAGCACGGTCCCCCAGAGGATGGGGATCCCCTTGGTGACCTCGCCCGCGGCGTTCGTCTCGCAGGGGGCCTCCAGGCAGGAGCGGTACTTTTCCAGGTCCTTGGTGCCGAAGGCGCCGACGACCGGATTGATCAGGCCCTTCACTATCGAGTTCACGACACCCGTGAACGCGGCTCCGACCACGACCGCGACAGCCAGATCGATGACGTTGCCACGCATCAGGAAGGCCTTGAAGCCCTCCACGACGCTCTTCTTTTCCTCGCTCAACCCTCTGCCTCTCTCTTGCCGCACCGATTCTGGAGCGGACGGCTCCGCAACCTACGGTCAAGAGCGGCACAGCGCCACCGCCAACCTCGATGTGGCCGCCGCACCGGCCAGGGCCGCCGCCGTCGGCCGCGGCACCGCGAGCACCACCAGCGCTCCGCCACTCGCCGCTCCGAGATCTCCGGTCTCGACGTCCGCCGCCGCCACACGCCCCGGCCGCGGCACATCGGTCACCCGCGCGCCACGAGCGACCACGCGCGCGGCGGCCGGGCCGTGGGCCTGATCGGACCCCGGGGCGGCCAGCACATCCACCCGGTCGCCGGGGCGCAACAGCCGCACGGCCGCCGCGTCGGCGATCCGCACCGGCGCGGACACCACGGCCGGGCGCGGCTCGCGTCGGCCGTCGTCCGGTGGCGCGGACGCCGCCGGACGCGGGTCGGAGCCGCCGGAGGGCGCGGCGGCAGCCAGCGCGGCCGCGGTCATCGCCAGACCCGCCGCCATCGAGCGCCGTCGCCGCCGTAACGCGCGCCGCAGCCGATCTCCGCCTCGGCCCACCCGCACCGGTCCGAACCGTGGCACCGCGCACGTCGGGGGAGTGCGACGGGACCGCCCGGCCCAGGACGGAGCCGAGCGGGGCCGGGACACGGGCGGAGACGCCGAAGGCGAGGAGATAGATGGAACAGGCGATAGAGAGGACGGAAGGGACGGAGGCGATAGAGGGGATGAGGAGGGTGAAGGGGATGGAGAGCGGAGGAACGGGTCGGACACGGCAATCACCGCCTGTCGTGAGAGGCCGGGAGCTTCTGACCCCTTCACGATGCCCGCCCTCGCCGGATCCCGCTGGGGCCTGTGCACAACCCCCAGGCTGTGGATAACTCCGTCACCCGTGCAGGTAAGCCCGCTGTCCGTTACGGCAGTTCGATCCCCAGGTCCCAGCCGTCGTGCCCATGCGCGCACAGACAGTCCCGCGCCTCGGTGGCCGGCAGTGCGCCTACGGCGTCGAACAGCACGTCCCGCAGCCGCTCCAGGTTCTCCCCGAACACCCGCAGCACTTCGGCGTGCGAGACCCCCTCGCCCGTCTCCGCCCCCGCGTCCAGGTCCGTGACCAGCGTCAACGACGTGTAGCAGAGCTCCAGTTCACGGGCCAGCACCGCTTCCGGATGCCCCGTCATGCCGACCACCGACCACCCCTGCGCCGCATGCCACCGTGACTCGGCACGGGTGGAGAAGCGCGGCCCCTCGATCACGCACAGCGTGCCGCCGTCCACCGGCTCCCAGCCGCGCCCGCGCGCCGCCGCCACCGCGATCTGCCGCCCCGTCGGGCAGTACGGATCGGCGAAGGTGGTGTGCACCACGTTCGGCACCCGCCCGTCCGGCAGCGCCTCGCCGTCGAAATAGGTCTGGGCGCGGCCCTTCGTGCGGTCCACCAGCTGGTCCGGCACCAGCAGCGTGCCCGGTCCGTACTCCGGCCGCAGCCCGCCCACCGCGCACGGGCCGAGGATCTGCCGCACGCCGACCGAGCGCAGCGCCCACAGGTTGGCGCGGTAGTTGATCCGGTGCGGGGGCAGGTGGTGCTTACGGCCGTGGCGCGGGAGGAAGGCGACCTTCCGCCCGGCGACCTCGCCGAGGAAGAGCGAATCGCTCGGTGCGCCATAGGGGGTCTTGACAGTGATCTCGGTCACGTTGTCGAGGAAGGAGTAGAACCCCGATCCGCCGATGACCCCTATCTCTGCCATCTCCGCATACGTGCTGCTGCTGGTCTCCGCCATGCGATCACCCTAGCCAGCGCCGTCCGCGCATACGACATCCCGCCGACTCCCTCAAGGGAGCACGGCGGGATGTCGTATGCGATTGAGGCGGTCGCGCGTCAGGCGGCCGACGAGGTGCTGCCCGACGTGGACGACGACGAAGAGCTCGACGACGAGCTCGAGGACGACGACGAAGAAGACGTGTCCGAGGAGGAGGACGAAGACGAGGAACCCTCGCTCTTCGCGGCCGTCGACTTGGACGAACCGCCGCTTGTGCTGCTGGACGAGGAGCCGCGGCTGTCGTTCCGGTAGAAGCCCGAGCCCTTGAAGACGATGCCGACCGCCGAGAACACCTTCTTCAGGCGTCCCTTGCAGTTGGGGCACTCGGTGAGCGCGTCGTCGGTGAACTTCTGCACCGCCTCGAGGCCCTGGCCACACTCGGTGCACTGGTACTGATAGGTCGGCACTTACTCCTCCTGGCACTCTCACTCAATGAGTGCTAACGACGCTCCATAGTGCAGTATTCCTGCCCGCCAGTCCACTGCGGCGGGCTATACGGTGACCCAGGCCACGCGGCCCGCCCCGTCACTCGGCTCTCGTGCCCAGCCAGCCCGCCAGCTTGCCGCCCCGGCCCACCGCCCGCAGCCGCTCCTCCGCCGCGTCCCGTACCGGGTCCGTGGCCACGACCAGCAGCTCGTCGCGGCGCCGCAGCACGGTCGAGGGCTGTGGCACAAAGCTCTTCCCGTCCCGTACGACCAGGGTGACCGCGGCCCCCGTCGGCAGCCGCAGCTCGCCGATCTCCACGCCGTGCATCTTGGAGTCCTTGGGGATCGACAGCGACAGCAGATGCCCGCGCAGCCGCTCCAGCGGCGCCGACTCGATGCCGAGGTCCGCCGCGGCCTCCTCCTCGCCCAGGCGCAGCCGGCGCGCGACCCAGGGCAGCGTCGGGCCCTGTACCAGCGTGTAGACGATCACCAGCACAAAGACGATGTTGAAGACGCGGCGGCTGTCGGGCACGTTCGAGACCATCGGGATGGTGGCGAGCACGATCGGTACCGCGCCGCGCAGCCCCGCCCATGACAGCAGCGCCTGCTCCCGCCACGGCATCCGGAAGGGCGCCGCGCTGACCAGCACCGAGAGCGGCCGGGCCACCATGGTCAGCGCCATTCCGACGCCGATGGCCGGCCAGACGTCGTCGCCCAGCTCGTGCGGGGTCACCAGCAGGCCGAGCAGCACGAACATCCCGATCTGCGCGATCCAGCCAAGCCCCTCGGCGAAGCCGCGCGTCGCCGGCCAGTGCGGCAGTTTCGCGTTCCCCAAGATCAACGAGGCCAGGTAGACGGCGAGGAAGCCGGAGCCGTGGGCCAGTGCCCCGCCCGCGTACGCGATCACGGCGATCGCCATCACCGCGATCGGGTACAGACCCGAGGCGGGCAGCGCCACATGCCGCAGGCCGTACGCCCCCAGCCAGCCGATCGCCAGCCCCACCACGGCGCCGATGGCCAGTTCCAGGACGATCTCGCCGAGCATCACGTACCACGGGTTTATCGCGCCCTGGGCGGAGAAGGCGACCACCAGGATCACCACCGGGGCGTCGTTGAAGCCGGACTCCGCCTCCAGGGTGCCCGTGAGCCTCCTGGGCAGCGGCACCTTGCGCAGCACGGAGAAGACCGCCGCCGCGTCCGTGGACGACACCACCGCGCCGATGATCAGCGCCTGCCGCCAGTCGAGCCCGACCAGATAGTGCGCGGCCACCGCCGTGACCCCGACGCTCACCGCGATCCCCACGGTGGAGAGCACCGCGGCGAGGGGGAGGGCGGGTTTGATTTCCCGCCACTTCGTGCCGAGGCCGCCCTCGGCCAGGATGACCACGAGCGCGGCATAGCCGAGGACCTGCGTGAGCTCGGCGTCTTCGAAGACGACGCCGATCCCGTCCTGCCCGATCGCGACGCCGAGGCCGAGGTAGATGAGCAGGGTCGGCAGCCCGCTGCGCGTCGAGACCCTGACGGCCGCCACCGCTACGAGCAGGACGAGAGAGCAGATCAGCAGGAGTTCGTTGAGGTGGTGGACAGTCAGCGGCCGAACCTTTCTCACGGGAGCGGCCGGAAGGCTCCCCGACCGACCGGAACTTCATTGCCTTACCTAACATTTTACGGGTTCTTGACGCGAGTGGCTCACATGGATTTTTCGCGGGTGGTGGCCGGTGGGCGGCCCCAGTCATGACTCCGCGTAGGGGCAGCGACAGCGCTGCGCCTATGGTTGCTCCAGCACTCCAGGATCACCCTGCCCCTCCGAAGGACAGCGATGCCCGCCAACAAAAACGGCCCTTCTGGCAAGAAGAAGGGCCGACGTGCCCGCCTGATCGTGATCGCAGTCGTGCTGCTGCTCGTGGGGGGCGTCGGATACGGCACGTACTGGAGTATCAGTACGGTGCGTGCCTCCTTCCCGGAGACCACGGGATCGCTGCAGCTCAAGGGCCTGTCCGGGCCCGTGCAGGTCAAGCGCGACGGCTACGGGATACCGCAGATCTACGCCGACACCCCTGAGGACCTTTTCCGCGCCCAGGGGTTCGTCCAGGCCCAGGACCGCTTCTGGGAGATGGACGTACGCCGTCACATGACGGCCGGTAGGCTCTCCGAGATGTTCGGCTCCGGACAGGTGGAGACCGACGCGTTCCTGCGCACCCTGGGCTGGCACCGGGTCGCGAAGCAGGAGTACGACACCAAGCTGTCGCCGACCACCAAGAAGTATCTGCGGGCCTATTCCGACGGGGTCAACGCCTATCTCGCGGACCACCAGGGCAAGGAGCTGTCCGTCGAGTACGCGGCTCTGGAGTTCGAGAACGACTACAAGCCCGAGAAGTGGACCCCGGTCGACTCGGTGGCCTGGCTCAAGGCCATGGCGTGGGATCTGCGCGGCAATTTGCAGGACGAGGTGGACCGCGCGCTGGCCTCCAATCGGTTGAGCGCCAAGGAGATCGAAGAGCTGTACCCGGCCTACCCGTACAGCCGCAACAAGCCGATCGTGGACAAGGGCGCGGTGGACGAGACCACCGGCGCGTTCGACCCCAAGGCGACCGCGACGGGCACCTCCGCCGACTCCACCGCGAACGGGGTCGCGGACGCCACCCAGGGCTTCCAGACCCAGCTCACCTCGCTCTCCAGGACCCTCGACGACGTACCGGCGCTGCTCGGCCCGAACGGCACCGGCATCGGCTCCAACTCCTGGGTGATCGCGGGCCGGTACACGACCACCGGCAAGCCGCTGCTCGCCAACGACCCGCATCTGGCCCCGCAGCTGCCGTCCGTCTGGTACCAGATGGGCCTGCACTGCAACCAGGTCAGCACCGCGTGCCCGTACGACGTGGCGGGCTTCACGTTCTCCGGTATGCCGGGGGTCGTCATAGGCCACAACCAGGACATCGCCTGGGGCATGACCAACCTGGGCGCGGACGTGACCGACCTCTACCTGGAGAAGGTCACCGACCAGGGCTACCTCTACGACGGCAAGCAGACGCCGTTCAAGACCCGCGAGGAGACCATCAAGGTCGCCGGCGGCAAGTCCCGGACGATCATCGTCCGCTCGACCCGGCACGGCCCGATCGTCTCCGACCGCGACGACGAGCTCGGGGACGTCGGCAAGAGCGCACCGGTCGGCAGCGACGTCGGCGATGTGGCCCCCGACCGCGGCGACGGCTACGCGGTCTCGCTGCGCTGGACCGCGCTGGACCCGTCCAACACCATGGACGCGGTCTTCGGGCTCAACACCGCCAAGAACTTCACCGACTTCCGCAAGGCGGCCCGCGAGTTCGCCGTCCCGTCCCAGAACCTGATCTACGCCGACACCAAGAACCACATCGGCTACCAGGCGCCCGGCAAGATCCCCACGCGCGCCAAGGGGGACGGGCGTTACCCGGCACCCGGTTGGGACTCGCGCTACGACTGGAACGGCTACATCCCGCAGTCCGAGCTGCCCTGGGACTACGACCCCAAGCGCGGCTACATCGTCACCGCCAACCAGGCCGTCATAGGCAAGGACTACAAGTACAAGCTGACCGACGACTGGGGATACGGGGCGCGCAGCCAGCGGATAACCGACCTGATCGAGTCGAAGATCAAGGACAACGGGAAGATCTCGACCGATGACATGCAGTCCATGCAGATGGACAACAGCAGCGAGATCGCCGAACTGCTGACCCCCTACCTGTTGAAGATCAACGTCAAGGACAGCTTCGTCAGGGAGGCGCAGAAGCTCCTGGAGGGCTGGGACTACACCCAGGACTCGGACTCCCCGGCCGCCGCCTACTTCAACGCCGTCTATCGCAACGTCCTTATGCTCGCGTTCGGAAATAAACTTCCGAAGGAGCTGCGGGTGAAGGGCCAGTGTCTGCGGGTCCGGCCCGCCGATGACTCCGGCCCCGCCGACGACCTGAACGGCAAGGCGCGGCTGGTGCGCGAATGCGGTCAGCGCGACGCGGCGTCGGCCCAGCCGGACGGCGGCGACCGCTGGTACGAGGTCCTTCGGAAGATCATCAAGGACCCCAAGAACCACTGGTGGAAGACCACCGGCAGCCGCCTGGAGCCCGCCGCCACCAACCGGGACGAGCTCCTGGGCGAGGCCATGAAGGACGCGCGCGCCGAGCTCACCGCCAAGCTGGGCAAGGACATCAACAGCTGGAGCTGGGGCCGACTGCACCGGCTGACACTGAAGAACCAGACCCTGGGCACCGACGGCCCGGGTGTGGTGCAGTGGCTCCTCAACCGCGGCCCCTGGAACCTGTCCGGCGGCGAGGCCGCGGTCAACGCCACCGGGTGGAACGCGGCGGGCGGCTACGACGTCACCTGGGTGCCGTCCATGCGGATGGTCGTCAACCTCGACGACCTGGACAAGTCGCGGTGGATCAACCTCACCGGCGCCTCCGGACACGCCTACAACGCGCACTACACCGACCAGACGGAGAAGTGGGCGAAGGGCGAGCTGCTGCCCTGGTCCTTCAGCGAGAGCGCGGTGAAGAAGTCGACGGACGATGAGCTGGCGCTCACGCCCTGACCCCTCCCGCCGGCGCGCCTACGCACGCCCCCCGCGAGACCCCCGCCCGTGCGGCGGGCAGGTTTCGCGGGGGGCGTGCGGTCGTATAGGGGCGCAGCCCGCCTAAAGGGACCGGAAGCGGTGCACCGCCGAGGGCGTGACCGCCGCGTGCACCGGCCGGTCGTGGGCCTCGCCCGGGACCTCGTCGAGCACCTCGCCGTCGTACAGCAGCACCACCAGCGCCGGGCGCGCCCCCGCCCGGTCCAGCCGGGCCAGCACCCGGTCGTACGAACCGCCGCCGCGGCCCAGGCGCACCCCGCGCCGGTCCACCGCGAGCCCGGGCAGCAGCACGACGTCCGCCCCGGTGACCGCCTCGGGGCCCAGCCGCGGTCCGTCCGGCTCCAGCAGCCCCCGCCTGGCGCGCACCAGCCGGTCGGGGCCCTCGTCCTGGCCCCAGTCGAGGTCGTTGTCCTCCTGCAGAACCGGGAGCAGCACCCGTACGCCCCGCGCGCGCAGCGCCTCTCTCAGGTCCCGGGTGCCGGGCTCGCTGCCCACCGAGACATACGCGGCCACCGTCCCCGCCTCCGCGAGCTCCGGCAGCTCCAGCGCGCGACACGCCAGACGCGCCTGGGCGCCCGCGATGTCATCCGCCGTCAACCTGGCTCTCACCGTGATGAGGCTTCGCCGCAACTCCGGCTTACTACCATCGGCGTTGATCATTGAGTGCACAAACTTCCTGTCTCATGTCATATTCATCGAACCCTCATCAACCGCTCAAAGGCACCCGATAGGGTTCAGTACATGACTCAAGCGCGTACTCGGATCAGCAAGGCTGTCATCCCCGCCGCGGGGCTCGGAACCCGCTTCCTGCCGGCCACGAAGGCCACCCCCAAGGAGATGCTGCCGGTCGTCGACAAGCCGGCGATCCAGTACGTCGTCGAGGAAGCCGTCACCGCCGGGCTGCCCGATGTGCTCATGGTCACGGGCCGTAACAAGCGGCCCCTGGAGGACCACTTCGATCGCAACTACGAGCTCGAAGAGGCCCTGAGCCGCAAGGGCGACGAGACCCGACTCGCCCGTGTGCAGGAGTCCAGCGATCTCGCGACCATGCACTACGTCCGCCAGGGCGACCCCAGGGGCCTCGGCCACGCCGTGCTCTGCGCCGCCCCGCACGTCGGTGACCAGCCCTTTGCCGTCCTCCTCGGCGACGACCTCATCGATGCCCGCGATCCGCTCCTGTCCCACATGGTCGAGGTGCAGGAGCAGCATGGCGGCAGCGTCATCGCCCTGATGGAGGTGGACCCCGCCCAGATCCACCTCTACGGCTGCGCAGCGGTCAAGCCGACCCTGGACGGCGACGTGGTGCGGGTGACCGGGCTCGTCGAGAAGCCGGACCCGGCCGACGCGCCCAGCAACTACGCCGTCATCGGCCGCTATGTTCTCGACCCCGCCGTCTTCGACGTGCTGCGCGCCACCGAGCCCGGGCGCGGCGGCGAGATCCAGCTCACCGACGCCCTGCAGGCGCTCGCCGCCAATCCGGACCTCGGCGGGCCGGTCCACGGGGTCGTCTTCAAGGGGCGCCGCTACGACACAGGCGACCGTGGCGACTATCTGCGTGCCATTGTCAGACTCGCGTGCGAACGTGAAGACCTGGGCCCGGACTTCCGGGACTGGCTTCGCCGTTACGTCACCGAGGAGATGTAGCACTGTGAGCAGCACCGCAGCACGCGCCACCGACCAGGGCCCGGACCAGGAGCCGGGGTCGGGGTCGGGGCCGGGCCCGCGGCCCGGCTCGTCCGGGCCGGGCCGGGGCGAGGATCGGGGCGGGGGCCGGAGCAGCGAGGACCGGGGTGAGGGTCGGGGCGCGGACCGTTTCTGGACGGTGGCCGAGCATCTCGACGACATCCTCGACCATCTCCACCCCCTCGACCCGATCGAGCTGCAGCTGCTCGAAGCCCAGGGCTGCGTCCTCGTCGAGGACGTCACCGTCCCCACCGCCCTCCCGCCGTTCGACAACAGCTCCATGGACGGCTATGCCGTCCGTACGGCCGACATCGCGGCGGCGACCGAGGACTACCCCGCGGTGCTCACCGTCATCGGAGACATCGCGGCGGGCAGCGAGACCGCGCCCGCCGTCGCGCCCGGCGAGGCCGCGCGCATCATGACCGGCGCCCCGCTGCCGCCCGGCGCCCAGGCCGTCGTACCTGTCGAGTGGACCGATGGCGGCCTCGGCCGGGGCCCGGTCACCGCCATGCCCGCCCACAGCGAGGTCCCCGACGGCGCGAGCGGCAGGGTGCGGGTGTACCGCCCGGCCACGACCGGGCAGCATGTGCGCCCCCGCGGCTGCGACGCCAGGGCGGGCGAGCTGGCGCTGAGCGCCGGCACGATCCTGGGGGCACCGCAGATCGGGCTGCTGGCCGCGCTCGGGCGCGCCACCGTCAGGGTGCGGCCGCGGCCGCGCGTGGTGGTGCTGTCGACCGGCAGCGAGCTGGTCCAGCCCGGCCAGGAGGCGGGCCCGGGCCGGATCCACGACTCCAACAGCTTCCAGCTCACCGCCGCCGCGCGGGACGCCGGGGCGATCGCCTTCCGGGTGGGCGCGGTCGCCGACGACGCCGGGACGCTGCGGGCGACCGTCGAGGACCAGCTGAGCCGGGCGGACATCGTGGTCACCAGTGGCGGCGTCAGTGTCGGCGCGTACGACGTGGTCAAGGAGGCCATGCGGGAGATCGACTTCCGCAAGCTGGCCATGCAGCCGGGCAAGCCCCAGGGGTTCGGGCGGGTCGGCCCGGACCGCGTCCCGTTCATCGCCCTCCCCGGGAACCCCGTCAGCTCCTATGTCTCCTTCGAGCTGTTCGTACGGCCCGCCATCCGCACCCTGATGGGCACCGGCCCCGTCCACCGCCCCATCGTGCGGGCCCGCTGCCCGGAGGGCGTCGCGTCCTCCCCGCGGGGGCGGCGCCAGTTCCTGCGCGGCTGGTACGAGCCGCCGGGGATGGACGCCGAGACCGGCCTCGTCACCCCTGTGGGTGGCACCGGATCCCACCTGATCAAGGCGCTCGCCCACGCCAATGCGCTGATCGTGGTCCCCGAGGAGACCACGGAGGTCGCCGCCGGCGCCGAAGTGGACGTCGTCCTGCTCACCTAGACGCCTGGCCGCCGCCCGCGGCGGGTACGGTGTCGTCCCACAGGAGCCACCTGGCCCGGACCGGGAGAACGATGAGCAGCGCCCAGGACCATCTCACCCATCTCGACCCATCGGGCGCGGCGCGCATGGTCGACGTCTCGGACAAGGACGTCACCGCCCGCACCGCCCGAGCCACCGGCCGCGTGCGCGTCGCCCCGCGCGTCGTGGAGCTGCTGCGCGGCGATGGCGTCCCCAAGGGCGATGCCATCGCCACCGCGCGCATCGCGGGCATCATGGGCGCCAAGCGCACCCCGGACCTGATCCCGCTGTGCCATCCGCTCGCGATCTCGGGCGTGACCGTGGACCTCGCGGTCGCCGACGACGCGGTGGAGATCACCGCCACGGTCCGCACCACCGACCGTACGGGCGTCGAGATGGAGGCCCTGACGGCGGTCAGCGTGGCCGCGCTGACGGTGATCGACATGGTCAAGGCCGTGGACAAGTCCGCCGTCATCACGGACGTACGGGTGGAGGAGAAGACGGGCGGCAAGTCCGGCGACTGGAGCCGGACATGACCGGCTCGCCGACCTACCGCGCCCTGGTCGTCACCGCCTCCAACCGCGCCGCCGCCGGGGTCTACCCCGACAAAGGCGGCCCGCTGCTCGCGGAGGGGCTGGCGGCGCTGGGCCTCGCGGTCGAAGGGCCGCGCGTGGTCCCCGACGGCGACCCGGTGGAAGCGGCCCTGCGCGAGGCGGTCGCCGCTTCGTACGATGTGGTCGTGACCACGGGCGGCACGGGGATCTCGCCCACCGACCACACCCCCGAAGCGACCCGCCGCGTGCTCGACTACGAGATCCCGGGCATCGCGGAGGCAGTCCGCGCCGAGGGGCTGGCCAAGGTGCCCACTGCCGCGCTCTCCCGCGGCCTGGCCGGGGTCGCCGGCACCACCCTGATCGTCAACCTGCCCGGGTCGACCGGCGGCGTACGGGACGGGCTCGCGGTCCTGGGGCGGATCCTGGTCCACGCGGTCGAGCAGCTGCGCGGCGGCGACCACCCCAGACCCGCGGACCCTCCTGATCCCGCCGGCCCCACTGGTTCTTCGGGTATTGCGGGTCCTGCTGGTTCCGCGGGTCCTGCCGACCTCACTGGTCCTACGGGTCCTGCCGGTCTTGCGGGCCCTGCCGGTTCTCTCGGGAGCGCGAGCTGAACGCGCCCTGGCCGGTCATGCTGGCGGACGGCGATACGGTCCTCCGCCCCATAAAGCTGCGCGACCAGCGCGCCTGGCGCGAGGTCAACCAGCGCAACCGCGAATGGCTGCGTCCCTGGGAGGCCACCATTCCGCCGCCCCCGCCCGCCG
>NZ_MUNE01000732.1 GCF_002154605.1 Streptomyces milbemycinicus
CGGCGGAGCCCAGCAGCCGGTACGCCAGCGAGGCCAGCCGGTTCCGGCTGGCCTCGAACCGACTGGTGTCGAAGCGATCAGTGGCGGTGCTGTCCACGCGGATCACCCTAGAACTAGGCAGACGCTGGTCGACTACGCGAACGCCTTCTCGACGGACGCATCCGGCGCGACGGCCAGGCGGCGCTTGCGCTTGGGCAGGCCGAAGGTCGGGTGCGAGGTGGTCCACAGCGACATCTTGAGGATGCCCGACTTGATCCGCGCGGCCTTCCGGCCGCCCACGTGCTTCGGCTTCGCCTGCCCTTCGTCGTCGACCATCTGTAGGATCCCGTCCCGCCGCCCGAGGCTGATGTGGTTGCCCAGGTACTCCAGCTTGGTGTTCGGGATCTTGCGGCCGGTCAGGCGTCCCACGATCGCGGCCGTGGCCTGCATGCCGGTATAGCCGGCCGAAGCGCAGGACATCGGCAACGGTCGGCCGTTGTCGCCGATGGCGTAGGCGCTGTCGCCGACGGCGTAGACGTTCGGGTAGGAGACCGACCGCATGATGCGATCGACGACGATCCGACCGTCCTCGGTGACCTCCAGCCCGCCGGCGGCGGCGATGGGGTCGACCGCGAACCCGGCCGTCCACACGGTCACGTCGGACGCCAGGACGGTGCCGTCGGCACACAGCACCCGCGCCGCTTCGACGGCTTCGACCTCGGTGTGCTCCAGGACTGTGATGCCCAGCCGGTCGCAGGCCTGGCGCAGGTGGCCGCGGGCTCCGGCGGAGAGCCGGGCGCCCAGCTCTCCGCGGGCGACCAGCGTCACCGACAGGCCGGGCCGGGATTCGGCGATCTCGGTGGCGGTCTCGATGCCGGTCAATCCGTCGCCGACGACCAGCACACTCCCGCCTTCGTCCCGCCTGCCCAGGCTGTCCAGGCGCTCGCGCAGGCGAAGCGCCGAGGGCCGGGCGGCGACGTCGAAGGCGTGCTCGGCCACGCCGGGGACGCCGCAGTCGTCGCCATGGCTGCCGAGCGCGTGGACGAGCGTGTCGTAGCCGAACTCGCCGCCGCCGTCGGCGCCGGCCACGGCGACGACCTGGCGCTGGGGGTCGACGGCGGTGACACGGGCCAGGCGCAGCTCTATCCCCGTGCCCGCGAAGACGTCGGCGAGCTGTGGAGCCTCGATCTCCTGGCCGGCCGCGAGCTGGTGCAGCCGCAGCCGCTGGACGAAGTCCGGCTCGGCGTTGATCACGGTGATCTCGGTGTCCGCCGGGGACAGCCGGCGGGCCAGGGTCCCGGCCACGTAGGACCCGGCATAGCCGGCGCCGAGGACGACGATGCGGTGCTTCATGTGTTGCTCCTGTCGGTTCGCTTGCTCCCGGTGAGTTGAGCGGGGCGGCGCCCCGATTGCTGACAGGAGCTACATGTGGCATAGGTCACAGAGCGACAGGAGCGCCGCCCAGCGATGCTCGCGACGCCGAGGCGGTGCAGATGCAGGCCGAGCTGAACGAGGTGATCTGATCGCCGCCGCCCGCCGAGGGGTCGTATGAGCGTCGCCTCCGACGGTCCCGGCACCCCGTTGGTCGTCGACGGTACGGGCATGCTCTGCGTCACCTTCGGGCAGCGGGTACGCGGCCTGCTCGCAGACCTCGGTGTCCCGGCCACGGCATGACCACGGCGACTGAGGTCCGCGTCGCTCCGACGGCCGGAACATGCTGAACGGGTATCGAACCTGTGGGCAGGTCTTCTAGCCTGCGATAACGACCGCCAAAGGCTCCGCCCGGAATACCGGGATGGGGCCCTTGCCCGTTGGAAGGCTGATCCGCTGCGCACGGGTTCGAGACCCAATCCTGAGCTGGCGCGATCGCTCGATGGTCCTGTGTCCCCTGTCCACACGCAACGGTGTCGGGACGCAGTCGGGACACAAGGGTAGGAACAGGCCGACAAAGACGGTGAGGCATTCACCTGGTGCACGCCATCCGACCAGCAAAAACGTCATGGATGGGCGCTGATCGGCAAGGGCCGCCAAGATCCACAAAGGACTCATAATCCGTCGGCCGTGGGTTCGAGTCCCACCCGCCCCACCACAGCCAGGCTCTGGCCTGCGGAAACGTCGCAGCGGGCGTGCGGATTCGGGACTTTGGGCCAACGGACTGAATCCGCTGCTCGTGAGTTCGACGCCGTGACCCTCAGGGTTGGTTGGCGCCGCTCTGGCCTCGGCGGCGGGGTCAGAGCAGTGTGTGGCTGTCGGCCACCGGGATGCTGTGCAACGACTGGTGGTCTACTGCCGCTGCCCGAGCTGGACGCCGGGGAGGGACGGGACGGACGAGACGTGCGCTCGGGGCCGCAGACTGGCGTCATGACGCCGGGCAACGCCGTCGTCCCGGTGAGAGGCTCGGGCTTCCGCTGTGTTTTCGCGGAGTTCTACCTTTGATCTTGCGCAGTGTGCCGCCCTTCAGGGCGGTGGTGAAGCGCATCCCGATATTGCTCTGACCCGCACGTGAGCATGGGTCGGCAGTGGTGGTCTCGGTCGGCTACACGGGGCGCTGCTGGTTCTCGATGTACTGGCGTACGACGGTCAGCAGCCTGCACAGGTCCAGCTCATGGACGGTCAGGCGCACGCGGCTCGCACCCTGTGGAACCTGCTGCACGACTGGTGGACCATGCTGCCCAAGGACAAGCGTTCCCTCGCGGCAGCGGACTCGGCGATCCGCCAGACCCCGCAAGGAGATCGACTGGCTCACCGTGCTGCCTGCCCAGGCCGCCCAGGCTGTGCTCAAGACGTACTTCCAGGCATGGAAGAACTGCTGGGAGGGCCGCGCGGGTGCCCCCGGGTTCAAAGCCCGCTTCCGCACTGTGATGTCCGTGGACATCCCCCAGGGCCGGGACCTGTGTATCACCCGGGTGCACCGCCGCTGGGGCATGGTCAACATCCCCAAGCTCGGCCGGGTCCGGTTCCGCTGGACCAAAGACCTGCCCACAGGAAAGCGCGCAGGCGCCGACAACCGGATCACCGGGGCCCGGCTGGTCAAAGACGCGCTCGGCTGGCACATAGCCTTCCGCGTCCAGACCCTCGAACCCACACCCGAACCACACACCGGCCCCGAAGTCGGCATCGACGTGGGCGTCACCATGCCACTCGCCCTCTCCGACGGCACGACATACGACCACCATGCATGGCTGACCGGGACGGAACAAGCCAAGCTGGGCCGGCTGGAACAGCGGGCCGCGCACCGCAAGAGCTTCCGCAGGCGGGGAGAGCGCACCTCTCGCCGTCTGCGGGCCACCTATGACCAGATCGCGGGAATCCGCGCGAGAGCCAAGCGCAGACACCTGGACTGGCGGCACAAGACCACCACCGCCATCGCCGCGAAGTACAGCGTGGTCGTGGTGGAAGACCTGAACATCACGAACATGGTCAAGAGCGCCAGGGGCACCGTGGAGAGGCCGGGGAAGAACGTCGCCCAGAAGTCCGGCCTCAACCGCGCCATCAGCGGCGAGGCATGGGGCCGCACGGTCGAGCTGCTGAGGTACAAGACCGCCCGCCATGGCGGCACTCTGCACAAGGTTCCCGCCCCCGGCACCTCCCAGCGCTGTTCGATGTGTGGGCTCACCACCCCGGGCAGCCGGGAGTCCCAGGCTGTGTTCGTGTGCAAGAACCCCGACTGCGGCTGGGTGGGCAACGCCGACCACAACGGAGCCCGGAACATCTTGCACCTGTACAGGATGGGCCTCGCGCTCATCCCGGCTGCCGGGAGGGCAGTCGTCAGGCGCCCACGCCGCGTCAAGCCCGCCACCGCAAGGTAGGTGGGAATCTCCCGGATTCATCCGGGAGAGCACTTCAATGCCTGAGGTCGATCATGCGGACCGGCTGCCCTGTCGTGCGGGCGATGGTTTCGAAGTCGCGGTTGCAGTGGAGCAGTGTGAGCCCCGCCTCCTCGGCGGCGGCGGCCACAAGAAGACCGACGGGACCCGCGCTGCGGTGCTCCCTCTTTGCGGTCAGTTGTTCCTGGACGGTGCGGGAGCGGCGGTAGGCGCCGTCCGGCATGGGGCACGAGGTGTAGTGGGCGTCGAGCGCCGCCTTCAAATGCGTACGGTCTGCGGCCGAACGGGCACGTGCTCGCCACCGGCCGCTACGCCGACGCCGTACAGGCCGATCACGGCGCCGCGGTGGCCCCGGGCGCCCGTGGAGTGCCGTTCACCGTCCTCGGCGACCGCTTCGCCATTCCCGGCGCGGCCGGCACCCGCCAGTACACCGCCGTCATCGACCAGGCTTGGGGCAGATCAATGGCTGACGCCTCCATGGCCCCGCCGCTGCGGCTCGTCGAGACCGGGCCGGACGGCGGCTGGTGCGATGCCGCGACCGGTATCTGTACGACCGTCGCGGCCGACCGGGAAGGCCCGCTCCCCGAGAGCGAAGCCGCCGCCAGCGGTATGTGACCCACGCCACTCAGGAAACGGCACCGTTTTCTCCGTGGTCTCGCTAACCTGATGCCATCCAAAGAAAACGGCACCGTTTTGCGCAGGGAAGGAGCAGGTCATGGCCGAGCAGTCCACCGCTCGCGGCAGCCGCTTCACCCCCCTGCGCGCGGCACAGCTCTACGACGCCGTGCTCGACCTCCTGCGGGAGGTCGGATACGAGGCCCTTTCGATGGAGGCCGTGGCCACCCGCGCACGGTTCAGCAAGGCCACCCTCTACCGCGACTGGGGAGGCAAGCCGCAACTGGTCGCCGCGGCCGTGGAGTTCCGCAGGCCGACACGCATCGACCTGATCGACACCGGTTCGCTGCGCGGCGACCTGTACGTGATGGTGGAGCACGCCGACGACAATCAACTCGCGCGGGACGCCGCTCTGCAACTGAGCGTGGGCCACGCGATCTACGACAACCCCGAACTCCGTCGCACCCTGAGAGAGGTGAGGCTCAACCCGGCCCTCGACGACATCGGCGCCATCCTCCGGCGTGGCGTCCACCGAGGCGAGGTCGCCGCGGACAACCCGGCGCTGGACCTCGTCCCGCCGATGCTGGTCAGCCTCATCGTCGCCCGCCCACTGCTGAGCGACACGGCGATGACCCAGGACGACCTCAGGCGGAGCATGGAAGCACTGGTCTTCCCCGCACTCGGTATCTGACCCGCCCGTATCCGGGTCCTCACGCACCGACCTCCCCCACCGTCGGCGTGTACCGCACACCTTTCCCGCCCGGCCTTCCCGCGCCGTCGGCTTCTCGCGCCCTGTCCGGCCAATGACGGCCCCGCGATGAGGCGCCCTTCCCTCTTTCCGCGTCCCCGCACAACCGCACACACCCCCACCTGACGCGCACCGCTCACGTCGTCGGGCCACCCCCGCACGCCCTCATGTCCTGACGGGCATTCCCAACGACCTGACCGAGAGAGCTCCACCATGGCTATATTCCTGTACAGACTGGGTAATACCGCCTTCCGGCGACGCCCCGTCGTCCTCCTCGTCTGGCTCGCCCTGCTGGGCGCGGCCATCATCGCCGCCCTCAGCGCGCCGGCTACGAAGGCACTGCCCTTCACCCTGCCCGGAGCGGAGTCCCAGAAAGCGTTCGACCTGCTGGACCAGCGGTTCCCCGGCTCCGCTTCGGACGGAGCGACCGCCCGGATCGTCTTCAAGGCCCCCGAGGGGCAGACGATGACCACCGCGGCCAACAAGGCCGAGGTGCAGAAGGTCACCGAGGAGATCGCGAGCGGCTCCGACCAGGTCGCCTCCGCCGTCGACCCCTACACCGCGGGGGCCATCAGCAAGGACGGCTCCACCGCGTACATCTCCGTCACCTACAAGGTGACCGCGGCCGAGGTCGGCTCCGACTCCCACGACGCGCTCGACAAGACCGTCGAGCAGGCGCGTGAGTCCGGGCTGACCGTGGAAGCCGGCGGAAACGCCGTCAAGGTGGCGTCCCACGGCGCGGCCGCCGAGGTCATCGGCGTGATCGTCGCGGCGATCGTCCTGGTCATCACCTTCGGCTCCCTGGTCGCCGCCGGACTGTCCCTGCTGACCGCGCTCATCGGCGTCGGCATCGGCTTCCTCACCCTCACCGCGCTGAACTCGCCCCTCGAACTGGGCGACAACGCAGGGGTGTTGGCCCTGATGCTGGGTCTGGCGGTCGGTATCGACTACGCGTTGTTCATCGTCTCCCGTTACCGGTCCGAACTCGCCGAGGGACACCCGAAGCAGGAGGCCGCCGCCCGCGCCACGGGCACTGCGGGATCCGCGGTGGTCTTCGCGGGCCTGACCGTGATCATCGCGCTGGCCGGACTCGCCGTGGTCAACATCCCGATGCTGACCAAGATGGGCCTGGCCGCCGCCGGATCCGTCACCATCGCGGTGATCATCGCCGTCACTCTCGTACCCGCCATGCTCGGCTTCGCCGGTGACCGTGTCCTGTCCAAGACCGGAAAGAACAAGGCCGGAAAGAACAAGGTCGCAAAGAGCAGGGCCGGAAGGAACAAGGCCGGGGAGAACGAGGCTGGAAAGAACGAGGAGGAGCCCGCGGCGGCGGACAGCACCGCGAAGGTCCCGATGGGTCTGCGCTGGGCGCAGTTCGTGCTCCGGCGCCCGGCTGCCGTCCTGCTCGCAGGTGTCGTCGGCCTAGGTGTGATCGCCATCCCGTCGGCCTCCATGACCCTGGGCCTGCCCGACGACGGGGCCCAGCCCTCCGACACCACCCAGCGCCGCGCCTACGACCTGCTCTCCGAGGGCTTCGGCGTCGGCTTCAACGGTCCCCTCGTCGTCGTGGTCGACGCCGCCGGGAGCGACGACCCGAAGACGGTCGCCTCCGAGGTGGTCAGCAGGATCAGCAAGCTCGACGACGTGGCTGCCGTCGCCCCGGCCCGCTTCAACCAGACCGGGAACACGGCGATCGTCACCACCATCCCGTCGTCCAAGCCCGCCTCCGAGGCCACCGAGAAGCTGGTCGAGCGCATCCGCGACACCGGCACGGCCATCGAGAAGGACACCGGCGCCCGGCTCCTGGTCACCGGCCAGACCGCGGTCAACGTCGACTTCTCCCAGAAGGTCAACGACTCCCTCATCCCCTACCTGGCCCTGGTCGTCGGACTCGCCTTCCTGCTGCTGATGGCCGTCTTCCGGTCCGTCCTCGTCCCGCTCAAGGCCGCACTCGGCTTCCTGCTCTCCGTTCTCGCCGCCCTCGGCGCGGTCGTCGCCGTCTTCCAATGGGGCTGGCTCGCGAGCGCGATCGGCGTGGAGGACACCGGGCCCATCATGAGCCTGATGCCGATCTTCATGGTCGGTATCGTCTTCGGCCTGGCCATGGACTACGAGGTCTTCCTGGTCACCCGCATGCGGGAGGCGTACGTCCACGGCGAGGGGCCGGCGCAGGCCGTCCTCACCGGCTTCCGCGACGGAGGACGCGTGGTCACCGCCGCCGCCGTCATCATGATCGCCGTCTTCTCCGGCTTCATCGGCGCCAGCGGGGCCATGATCAAGACGATCGGCTTCGGCCTCGCGGTCGCCGTCCTCTTCGACGCCTTCGTCGTCCGCATGGCCATCGTGCCCGCCGTCCTGGCACTGCTCGGCAAGTCCGCCTGGTGGCTGCCCACCTGGCTCGACAAGATCCTGCCGAACGTGGACGTCGAGGGCGAGAAACTCGCCAAGTCCCCGGCCCCGGAACCGGGTTCAGGACCGGGCGCTGATGACCACCCCCAGCCCGTCCGCGTCTGACCCGTACGTCGACGCCCCCGGGCACGCGCGTACAACGCCCGTGCCCGGGGCCTGACCGGACCGCCCTCGCGCACCCCGCACACCGCTCCCACCACCCTGTGGACGCCCACCCCCACACTGGAGCAGTCCGGCGTGATCACCGTCCTCCTCGCCGACCCCCACGCTCTGCACCGCCTCGGCCTGCGCACACTCCTCGGCCCCCGGCCCGGCCTGACCATCGCCGGCGAAGCGACCACCGGCGCCGAGACAGCCCGTATGCACGAGCGCCTCCGTCCGGATGTCGTACTGCTGGGCAGCGGCCTGCCTCCCACGGACGTCACCACGACCGTCCGCCGCCTCAGACAGACCCGCACCCCCGACTCCGGACCACCGCGGATTCTGGTCCTCAGCTCCGCACACCGCGACGAGCACGCCTACGACGTCCTGCGCGCCGGAGCCGACGGATTCCTCCCCGCCACCACAACCCCCGACGAACTGATCGCGGCCCTGTTCACCGTGGCCGCCGGAGACGCCGTCGTCTCGCCCGGCCTGGCCCGCGCCCTCATCCACGCCGTCCGCCATGGCCCCCGCCCCGAAGTCCCGATCGCGAAGGGCCGGCTGGAGGACCTCACCGAGCGCGAACGCGACATCCTGGTGGCCGTGGCCTCCGGCCGGTCCAACGCCGAGATCGCCGCACAGCTCTCCATCGCCACGACCACCGTCAAGTCCCACGTCAGCAGGATCCTCACCAAGATCGGAGCCCGTGCCCGCGTCCAGGCCGTGGTCTTCGCCTACGAATCCGGACTCGTACGGCCTCCCCTAACCCCTGCCGACCCCTCCCCCTC
>NZ_MUNE01000733.1 GCF_002154605.1 Streptomyces milbemycinicus
CCCACCCTTGCGCATCGGCGATCTCGCCGCCCTCGTGCTGCGGCTCGCCGATGCGCAAGGGTGGGAGCGGTTCGCGTATGCGGGGATCTCGATCGGCGGGGCGGTCGGGCTGTATCTGGCCGCGCGCCATCCGGAGCGGATCGAATCGCTTGCCGTGATCTGCTCCTCGGCCCGCTTCGGCGAGCCCGCGGCCTGGCGCGAGCGGGCCGCGCTCGTACGGGCCGAGGGTACGGAGGCGATGGCCGCGAGCCGCCCGGGCACGTGGTTCTCGCACCGCTTCGCCGCCTCACCCCGCGCCGTCGCGCTGCTGGAGGACCTGCGGGCGTGTGACCGCGCGGGGTACGCGGCCTGCTGCGACGCCCTCGCCTCGTACGATCTGCGCTCCGCGCTGCCGTCCATCACGGGTGTGCCCACGCTGGTCGTCGCGGGCCGCGACGACCCCGCCACCCCGCCCGCGCACGCCCGCGAGATCGCGGACGCGGTGCCGGGGGCGAGTCTGCTGGAGGTGGCGGGGGCGGCGCATCTGGCCGGGGTGGAGCGGCCGGGGCCGGTTACGGCCGCGCTGCTCGCGCACTTCGCCGCGGAGGTGGACATCAACGCCGACAACGACGCCAGGACCAGCACCAGCAACGACGCCAGTACCAACGCCAGTACCAACGTCAGTGACGGCGACGACGCCGCCCGCCGCGCCGCCGGCTTCGCCGCCCGCCGCGCCGTCCTCGGCGACGCCCATGTCGACCGCGCGATCGCCCGTACGACCCCCTTCACCGCCCGCTTCCAGGATTTCATCACCCGCTACGCCTGGGGCGAGATCTGGACCGGCGACACCCTGGACCGCCGCATCCGCAGCTGTATCACCCTCACCGCGCTCATCGCCCACGGCCACGACGCGGAGCTGGCCATGCACATCCGGGCCGCTCTCACCAATGGCCTCACCCGTGAGGAGATCGGCGAGGTGCTGCTGCAGAGCGCGGTCTACTGCGGCGTCCCGGCGGCGAACTCCGCGTTCGCCACGGCCCAGCGGGTCTTTGACGAGATGGACGGCTCCGACGGTACGTCAAACGCCGCCCGGAGCAGCTGACATACCGCCGCAACAGCGCTGTCGTAATACGCCCCCATGGTTGATCACTGGGTCGTACCGTGGTTGGTTGGCACGATCCGGTTACAGGGAGCGATGACGCGAGGGGGCGCAGCATGTCCATCAGCCGTAGACGACTGCTCGGCACTGGCGGGAGCCTGGCTCTGACAGGAGTTATGGCCGCAGCATGCGGCTCCAACACCGGGCGAGGGTCGGACGATTCGGACGGCAAGCCGGTCATCGAGCAGTGGTACCACCAGTACGGCGAGGACGGCACCGAGCGGGCGGTGAAGCGGTACGCCGCCGCGTACGGCAAGACCGGCAAGGCCAAGGTCGAGGTGCAGTGGCGGCCGGGGAACTACGACCAGCAGACGGCCGCCGCGCTGCTCACCGCGTCCGGCCCGGATGTCTTCGAGGCCAACGGCCCGACGCTGGATCAGATCCAGGGCGGCCAGGTGGTGGATCTGACCGACCTCCTCGACGGCGTGAAGGACGACTTCAACCAGGCGGTCCTGGCCCCCAAGACGTACGACGGCAGGATCTGGGGCATTCCGCAGGTCGTCGACATGCAGCTGCTCTACTACCGCAAGAGCCTGCTGAAGGACGCCGGCGTGGAGCCGCCGCAGACGCTCGACGCGCTGGTCGACGCGGCGAAGGAGCTCACGGACAAGAAGACCAAGGGGCTGTTCCTGGGCAATGACGGGGGCGCCGGGGTGCTCGGCGGCACCCCGCTGCAGGCCGCGGGGCTGCAGCTGGTCGCCGACGACGGCAAGGTCGGCTTCGACGACCCGGCCGCCGCCCGCGCGCTGGAGAAGATCCACCGGCTGTACGCGGACAAGTCGCTGCTGCTCGGCGCGCCCTCGGACTGGTCGGATCCGTCGGCGTTCATCCAGGGGCTCACGGCCATGCAGTGGTCGGGCCTGTGGGCGTTGCCGCAGGTCAAGAAGGAGCTGGGCGATGACTTCGGGGTGCTGCCGTTCCCGAAGGACGGGTCGGCGGGGAAGCCTTCGGTGCCGGTCGGGGCCTATGGCGCGGCGGTCAGTGCGAAGGCGAAGCACAAGGAGGAGGCGAAGGCCTTCGTGAAGTGGCTGTGGGTGGACAAGACGGAGTACCAGGAGGACTTCGCCCTGTCGTACGGCTTCCACATCCCGGCCCGGATCTCGCTCGCCAAGAAGGCCGACAAGCTGCGCGAGGGCGCGGCCGGGGACGCGGTGCGCTACGCCACCGACCACGGCTACGCCGAGCCGCTGCTGTGGACTCCGGCGAGCCGGACCGCCTATCAGGACGCGCTCAGCCGGATCATCAAGGACGGCGCGAGCGCGGATCAGGAGTTGCGGGACGTGGTGCGCAAGGTGGGCGCGGAGCTGCGGCGCGTGCAGAAGAAGAGCTGACGCCCGCGATGGCGCAGGACGCACGGGATACGCACAACACTCAGGACACACCGAACACACCGAACACGCCGAACACGCTTTCGCGGACGCTTCAGGGCAGGCAGCCCGCGCCCGGTACGTCGCGCACGCTGCGGCTGCGGCACAGGCTGCTGGGCAAACAGAACCGCACGCTGTGGTTCTGGGTCTTCGTCGGCCCGTTCGCGATCGGGCTCAGCCTGTTCACCTACGTACCGCTGGCCTGGAGCGTCTACCTCAGCTTCTTCGACGCGCACAACACGGTCTCGCCGACCGACTTCGTCGGCCTGGACAACTACACGGCGATGCTGCGCGACGACGCCTTCACCGACAGCCTCGTCACCTTCCTGGTCTTCACGGCCTTCATCGTCCCGGCCACCTACCTCCTCTCCCTCTCGCTCGCGCTGATGGTCAACCGGCTGCGCTGGGCGCAGGCGTTCTTCCGGTCGGTGTTCTTCCTCCCCGTGGCGTGCTCGTATGTCGTGGCGGCGCTGATCTGGAAGATGTCGATCTTCAATGGGGTGCGGTTCGGGCTGGCCAACACCGTGCTCGGCTGGTTCGGCGCGGATCAGATCCCCTGGCTGTCGACGACCGACCCGCCCTGGTACTGGCTGGTCATCGTGACGGTGCGGCTGTGGCTGCAGGCGGGCTTCTACATGGTGCTGTTCCTGGCCGGGCTGCAGCGCATCCCGCGCGGCCTGTACGAGGCGGCGGCGGTGGACGGGGCGCGGCCGGGGTGGCAGGTCTTCCGGTACATCACCTTTCCGCAGCTGCGGGCGACGTCGATCGCGGTGACGCTGCTGCTGGTCATCAACGCGTTCCAGGCGTTCGACGAGTTCTACAACCTGCTCTCGGACTCGCGCGGCTATCCGCCGTATGCCCGTCCGCCGCTGGTGTACCTGTACTACACGGCGCTGGGGCAGGGGCAGAACCTGGGGATGGGCAGCGCGGGCGCGGTGATCCTGGCGCTGATCATCGCGGTGGTGACGGTGGCTCAGGCCCGCTGGTTCAGGCTCGGCCGGAAGGAGGACTGACCGGAATGAGAGAACCCCTCGTACGCGTCGGCCGCGCGCTGCGGCTCGTCCTGCTGATCGCGCTGGCCCTGCTCTTCCTGATCCCCTTCTATCTACTGCTGCGCAACGGCCTGTCGCGCGAGGAGGACATCACCTCCGCCGAGTGGACGTTCTTCCCGAGCGAGCTGCGCTGGTCCAATATCGGCGAGCTGTTCGACGACCCGAATGTGCCGATGGCGCACGCGCTGCTCAACTCCTCGCTGATCGCGGTGGCGACGACGCTGGGCACACTGCTGCTGGCCTCCCTCGCGGGGTACGGCCTGGCCCGGATCCCGTACCGCTACGCGAACGTGGTCTTCTACTGGATCCTGGGCACGCTCATGGTCCCGGCGGCCGTCACCTTCGTGCCGACCTTCGTCCTGGTGTCCTCGCTGGGCTGGGTGTCCACGCTGCGCGGGCTGGTGGTGCCGACGCTGTTCAGCGCATTCGCGGCGTTCATCTTCCGCCAGTACTTCCTGGGGTTTCCTAGGGAGTTGGAGGACGCGGCGCGGGTGGACGGGCTCGGCTACTGGCGCACGTACTGGCGGGTCGTGGTGCCCAACTCTCGGCCGGTGTTCGCCGCCGTCGGCACGATCGTCTTCATCGGCGCCTGGAACGCGTTCCTGTGGCCGCTGGTCATCGGCCAGGACCGGGACGCGTGGACCGTCCAGGTCGCCCTGTCGACGTTCACCACCGCCCAGACGGTCAACATCCACGAGCTGTTCGTCGCGGCGGCCGTCTCGATTCTGCCGCTGCTGGTGGTCTT
>NZ_MUNE01000734.1 GCF_002154605.1 Streptomyces milbemycinicus
GCCGAGTACGCCACCTCGGCCCCGGTCTCGTGCTGTCCGCCGCCGTCGTCGGCTCCGGTGAACTGATCACCACCACCTCGCTCGGTGCCAAGGCCGGGTTCGCGCTGCTGTGGCTGGTGATCGTCTCCACCGCGGTCAAGGTGTGGGTGCAGATGGAGCTGGCCCGCTGGACCATCCTCAACGGCCGCCCCGCGCTCGACGGCTTCCGTGACGTCGGCCCCCGGATCGGCCGGCTGAGCTGGATCAACTGGCTCTGGATCGGCATGGACTTCGCCAAGATGTTCCAGCGCGGCGGCATCATCGGCGGCACCGCGGCGGCCTGTTCGATCCTGCTGCCGATCCACGGGGCGGCGCTGAGCACGTCCTCCCTGACCATCTGGGCCATCATCGTCACCGGCGCCGCCATCCTCATCCTGCAGACGGGCAAGTACCCCGTCGTCGAGCGGGTCGAGGTCATCGGCATCACGCTCAAGACCATCATCACCTTCGGCCTGGCGCTCGCCCTGCCGTTCACCGCCTTCGGATACGGCCCCGAGCAGTTCGCCGACGGCCTGAGCTTCCAGATCCCCGCGGGCACGGTCGGCATCGCACTCGCCATGTTCGGCATCACCGGCGTCGGCGCCGACGAGATGACGACGTACACGTACTGGTGCCTGGAGAAGGGCTACGCCCGCTGGACCGGCCCCGACGACGGCACCGAGGAGCGCGCCCAGCGGGCCGAGGGCTGGCTCAAGGTCATGCGGCTCGACGTGGCCGTCTCCTGGGTCATCTGCACCATCTGCACCCTGTCCTTCTTCGTGATCGGCGCCTCGGTGCTCCACCCGCAGGGCCTGGTGCCCGAGGGCAACGGCATGATCACCACGCTGTCGCATATCTACACCGACACGCTCGGCCCCTGGGCCGAGTATCTGTTCCTGGCCGGTGCGATCGCCGTCCTCTTCTCGGTCACCGTCGCCTCGTCGGCCAGTGTCCCGCGCCTGTGGACCAACACCCTCGGTCTGCTCGGAGTGATCAACTGGAAGGACATGCGCGTACGCACGCGCACCATCCGCATCCTCACCTGCTGTCTGCCCCCGGTGTGGATGTGCATCTTCCTGTGGGTCCAGTCCCCGGTTCTGATGGTGCAGATCGGCGGCATCGGCGGAGGCATCTTCCTGCTCGCGGTCGTGGTCGCGGTCTGGCGCCTGCGCTACACCGGCGTCCCGCCCCGCTTCCGCGCCAACCCCTGGCTGACCGCCGCCCTCGTCATGAGCAGCGCGGCGATCCTGTTCCTCGGGGTGTACGGAGTTCTCGACACGCTCGAGCTCACACCCGGCAGCTGATTCCCGCAGCGCACTGCACCCACACACACCACCCCGCCACCCGCCCCGCCCCGGC
>NZ_MUNE01000735.1 GCF_002154605.1 Streptomyces milbemycinicus
GGGCGCGTTCACGGCCGCGAGTGAGACCCGTCCTTCGCATCGTGTGAGGTGTTCGTGGAGTTCGTCGGGGTCTGCTTGGAGGGTGGTCATGGCGCCGGTGGCGGGGAGAGATTGCATGAGGCGGGCGCGGGTGGTGACCAGGCGGGCCGCGTCGGGGAGGGTGAGGATCCCGGCGAGGTGGGCCGCGGTGATCTCTCCGAGGGAATGGCCGGCGTAGTAGTGGGGGGTAAGGCCGTGGTGTTCGGTGACCAGGCGGTGCAGGGCGATCTGGAGGGCGAACAGGGCGGGCTGGGCGTAGCGGGTCTGGTGGAGCAGCTGGGCGGTGTCGGTGCCCGGCTCGGCGAACATGACATCCCGCAGGGGATGGTCGAGGTGTGGGTCCAGGTGTGCGCAGGCTTCGTCCATGGCTGCGGCGAACAGCGGGAAGGCGTAGTACAGCCCGTGTCCCATACGGGGACGTTGCGTTCCCTGCCCGGAACACACAAACGCCAGCTTCCCCGCACCCGTCGCCACGCCCCGTACCAGCCCGGCGTGTTCCTCACCGGCCTCCAGAGCTCCCAGCTCTTCGACGAAGGCTTCGCGGTCCGGGCCCAGGAGCACGGCACGGTGGCCGAAGGCCGTGCGGCCGGAGGCCAGCGCATACCCGACATCAGCCAGCCCCAGCTCAGGATGTGCCGCCAGATACGCGCGCAACTGTGCTGCCTGCGCCTGTAGTGCCTGTTCGGACTTGGCCGACACCATCCACGGAAACGACCCGGACGAGACGTCCGCCGGATCGTCGTGCTCCTCAGGCGGCGCCTGTTCGAGGATGATGTGCGCGTTGGTGCCACTGACCCCGAACGACGACACCCCCGCACGCCGCGCACGCCCCGTCTCCGGCCACGGCACCGCCTCCGTCAGCAGCCGCACCCCGCCCGAGGACCAGTCCACATGCGGCGACGGCTCCTGCACATGCAACGTCCGCGGCAACACCCCATACCGCATCGCCATCACCATCTTGATGACACCCGCAACCCCCGCCGCGGCCTGCGCATGCCCGATATTCGACTTCACCGACCCCAACCACAACGGGCCGTCCCCCACCCGCTCCTGACCGTAGGTCGCCAGCAACGCCTGCGCCTCGATCGGATCACCCAGCCGCGTCCCCGTACCGTGCCCCTCCACCACATCCACATCCGCCCCGCCAACCCGCGCACTGGCCAACGCCTGCCGGATCACCCGCTGCTG
>NZ_MUNE01000736.1 GCF_002154605.1 Streptomyces milbemycinicus
GCCGGATGTGGTGGTCGCGGACGTACGGATGCCGCCGACCCACACCGACGAGGGGGTGCGGGCGGCGGTCCGGCTGCGCCGCGACCACCCCGGACTGGGTGTGCTGGTGCTGTCGCAGTACGTGGAGGAGCAGTACGCCACAGAGCTGCTTGCGGGCAACAGCCGCGGCGTCGGCTATCTGCTCAAGGACCGGGTGGCCGACGTCCGGGAGTTCGTGGACGCGGTGGTGCGGGTGGCCCGGGGCGGCACGGCGCTGGACCCGGAGGTTGTGGCGCAGCTGCTGGGGCGCAGCCGCAAGCAGGACGTACTGGCCGGGCTCACCCCGCGTGAGCGGGAGGTCCTCGGTCTGATGGCCGAGGGCCGTACGAACTCGGCGATCGCCAAGCAGTTGGTGGTGAGCGACGGCGCGGTCGAGAAGCACGTCAGCAACATCTTCCTCAAGCTCGGCCTGTCGCCGAGCGAGGGGGATCACCGCCGGGTGCTCGCGGTGCTGACGTATCTCGACTCGTGAGACGGCGCGGGATGTAAGACGGGCATGGGGTGTCCAGGCCAGGCTGGTCCGGTCCGGCCGGTCCGGCCCGGCCGGTCAATTGGCAGTCGTACATCCGTCGTACGTCCAAGGACCGAAAGGGGAGTATCGCTCGACATGAGTACGGGGGCGCATGCAGAGCATGGCAATTCACCGCATAAAGGGGCATCGTCAGGGCGTCCATTATGCGATCCGGTCAGGGAAGGCGACCCTTACCGACGTACGATGGCGATGGGACAACCGGTCGGCACCGATGTCCACGAGCGCCGCCTCAAGGGAGGTCCGAATCAGTGACCAGCCAGGTCAGTAGCCCGGCCGAGCAGGCCGAACCAGCCGATCAGCAGGACGGGCAGACGCTCGTCGGGGGACAGCGAGCGTCGGACGGCGGCAAAGAGGTCCGTCGTCTGGACCGGGTGATCATCCGGTTCGCTGGCGACTCGGGCGACGGTATGCAGCTCACGGGTGACCGGTTCACCTCGGAGACGGCGTCATTCGGCAATGACCTGTCCACGCTGCCGAACTTCCCGGCCGAGATCCGGGCCCCTGCCGGCACCCTCCCCGGCGTGTCGAGCTTCCAGCTGCACTTCGCCGATCACGACATCCTCACTCCCGGCGACGCGCCGAATGTGCTGGTGGCGATGAACCCGGCCGCACTGAAGGCCAATCTGGGCGATGTGCCGCGCGGCGCGGAGATCATCGTCAACACCGATGAGTTCACCAAGCGCCCGATGGCGAGGGTCGGCTACGACCAGAGCCCGCTCGAGGACGGTTCGCTGGACGGGTACAACGTCCACCCCGTGCCGCTGACGACGCTGACCGTCGAGGCGCTCAAGGAGTTCGGGCTGTCCCGCAAGGAGGCGGAGCGCAGCAAGAACATGTTCGCGCTCGGTCTGCTGTCGTGGATGTACCACCGCCCGACCGAGGGCACCGAGAAGTTCCTGCGCCAGAAGTTCGCCAAGAAGCCGCAGATCGCCGAGGCCAACGTGGCCGCCTTCCGGGCCGGCTGGAACTTCGGCGAGACGACGGAGGACTTCGCGGTCTCCTACGAGGTGGCGCCCGCCTCCTCCGCGTTCCCCCCGGGGACATACCGCAACATCTCCGGCAATCTGGCGCTGTCGTACGGGCTGATCGCGGCCTCGCACCAGGCGGATCTGCCGCTGTTCCTGGGCTCGTACCCGATCACGCCCGCCTCGGACATCCTGCATGAGCTGTCCCGGCACAAGAACTTCGGCGTGCGCACCTTCCAGGCCGAGGACGAGATCGCGGGCATCGGCGCGGCGCTGGGCGCCGCCTTCGGCGGGGCGCTCGCGGTGACCACCACCTCCGGCCCCGGCGTGGCGCTCAAGTCGGAGACCATCGGGCTCGCGGTCAGCCTGGAACTGCCGCTGGTGGTGGTCGACATCCAGCGGGGCGGCCCGTCGACCGGTCTGCCCACCAAGACCGAACAGGCCGATCTGCTGCAGGCGATGTACGGGCGCAACGGCGAGGCCCCGGTGCCGATCGTGGCCCCCAAGACCCCGGCGGACTGCTTTGACGCGGCGCTGGACGCGGTGCGTATCGCGCTGACCTACCGCACCCCCGTCTTCCTGCTCTCCGACGGCTACCTCGCCAACGGGTCGGAGCCGTGGCGGGTGCCGGACCTCGAGGACCTGCCGGATCTGCGGGTCCGGTTCGCCAGCGGCCCCAACCACACCCTGGCGGACGGCACCGAGGTCTTCTGGCCGTACAAGCGCGACCCCGAGACGCTCGCCCGCCCCTGGGCGGTGCCCGGCACCCCCGGCCTCGAGCACCGCATCGGCGGCATCGAGAAGCAGGACGGCACCGGCAACATCTCCTACGACCCGGCCAACCACGACCACATGGTGCGCACCCGGCAGGCCAAGGTCGACGGCGTCGAGGTACCGGACATCACGGTGGACGACCCCACCGGCGACGCCCGCACGCTGGTGCTGGGCTGGGGTTCGACCTATGGGCCGATCACCGCCGCCGTGCGCCGGGTCCGCGCTGCCGGAGATGCCATCGCCCAGGCCCATCTGCGCCATCTCAACCCCTTCCCGGGGAACCTCGGCGCGGTCCTGGCCCGCTACGACAAGGTGGTCGTGCCCGAGATGAACCTCGGTCAGCTCGCCACCCTGCTCCGCGCCAAGTACCTGGTCGACACCCGCTCCTTCACCCAGGTGCGGGGGCTGCCATTCAAGGCCGAGCAGCTTGCGACGGCCCTTAAGGAGGCCATCGATGACTGAGACGATCGCGGAAGGGCTCTCCTCCGTCGACGCGCTTTCACTGGTGCCGAAGGCCGGCGCCAAGCAGACCATGAAGGACTTCAAGTCCGACCAGGAAGTGCGCTGGTGCCCCGGCTGCGGTGACTACGCGGTCCTCGCCGCCGTCCAGGGCTTCATGCCCGAACTCGGCCTGGCGAAGGAGAACATCGTCTTCGTCTCCGGCATCGGCTGCTCCTCCCGCTTCCCGTACTACATGAACACGTACGGGATGCACTCGATCCACGGCCGTGCCCCCGCCATCGCCACGGGCCTGGCCGCCTCGCGCCGCGATCTGTCGGTGTGGGTGGTCACCGGTGACGGCGACGCGCTGTCCATCGGCGGCAACCACCTGATCCATGCGCTGCGCCGCAACGTCAACTTGAAGATCCTGCTGTTCAACAACCGGATCTACGGCCTCACCAAGGGCCAGTACAGCCCGACTTCCGAGGTCGGCAAGATCACCAAGTCCACGCCGATGGGCTCGCTCGACGCGCCCTTCAACCCCCTCTCGCTCGCGCTGGGCGCCGAGGCCGGGTTCGTCGCCCGCACCGTGGACTCCGACCGCAAGCACCTCACCCAGGTGCTGCGGGAGGCGGCCGCCCACCCGGGCACCGCGCTGGTGGAGATCTACCAGAACTGCAACATCTTCAACGACGGCGCCTTCGAAGTCCTCAAGGACAGGGACCAGGCGCTGGAGGCCGTCATCCGCCTCGAGCACGGCAAGCCGATCCGCTTCGGCGCGCCGTTCAGCGAGGAGGACGGCGGCGACGGCCTCGGCTCCAAGGGCGTCGTCCGCGACCCGGCCACCGGCGACCTCAAGGTCATCGATGTGACCCGGGAGGGCACCGCGGGAGTACTGGTCCACGACGCGCACGCCGCCTCGCCGACCAATGCCTTCGCGCTGACCCGCCTCGCCGACCCCGACACCCTGCACCACACCCCCATCGGGGTGCTGCGCAATGTCGCCCGCCCGGTCTACGAGGCCCAGATGACCACCCAGCTCGAGGCCGCCGTGGAGCAGAAGGGCAAGGGCGACCTCGGCGCCCTGCTCGCCGGCCAAGACACCTGGACCGTCGTCGGCTGACCCGGCGGAGGGCCGCGCCCGCCCGTACACGGGAGGCGCGTACATACACGAAGTACACGGAGGGGCGCCTCCCAGCGGTAGCTGGGGGAGGGTGCCCGCCCGGAGCGTCTGACGGCGCCCTGGGCGGGCACCCGGTCCTATCGGACCTTGGCGGCTGGGGCCTTGGCGGCGTCGTACGCCTCCCTGGCGGCCAAGACCTCCGGGACCTTCTCGTTCGTCCACTGGGCCAGCGCCCACACCCGTCGGGCCGCCTCCTCGCCGAGCTCGGTCAGCGAGTAGTCCACATGCGGCGGAATGACGGGATACGCCTCGCGGTGCACAAAGCCGTCCCGCTCCAGGGTCTGAAGGGTCTGCGTCAGCATCTTCTCGCTGACACCACCGATCGCGCGCCGCACCTCGCTGAAGCGGTGCGTCCCATCCATCAGCACGCTGAGGACAAGGACGCCCCAGCGGCTGGTGACATGCTCCAGCACCAGTCGCGACGGGCACATGGCGCCCTCGGAACCACCTATCAGCACGCCCTGCATCTTCTCGGTGACCTTTTCACTAACCGGCATGCCCGTACCTTACTTCAAAGTGGGTACTTTCAAATGGTTAGCGTCAACACTAGGGTGGCTCACAGACCGATACCAAGAGGATGAAAGCGAGAAAACAGACATGAGCATCGTCGTCACCGGAGCCACCGGCCACCTCGGCCGCCTCGTCGTCGAGGGCCTGCTGGAGAAGGTCCCCGCGGACCAGATCGTGGCCGTGGTGCGGGACGCCGACAAGGCGGCCGACCTCGCGGCACGCGGCGTACAGCTGCGCATCGCCGACTACAACCGGCCGGAAACCCTCCAGGGCGCCTTCGCCGCCGGCGACAAGGTACTGCTGGTCTCCGGCAGCGAGGTCGGCCAGCGCGTTCCGCAGCACCAGGCCGTCATCGACGCCGCCAAGGAGGCCGGCGTCGCCCTGCTCGCGTACACCAGCGTCTTCGGCGGCCCCGCGGCCGACTTCACCCTGGCCGATGAACACAAGGTCACCGAGCAGGCCATCCAGGCCTCCGGCCTGCCGTACGTCCTGCTGCGCAACGGCTGGTACCACGAGAACTACACCGAGCAGCTGGCCCCCGTGCTGGAGCACGGCGCCGTCGTCAACAGCGCGGCCGGCGGCCGCGTCGCCTCCGCCTCGCGCGCCGACTATGCGGCCGCCGCCGTCGAGGTGCTGACCGGTGAGGGCCACGAGGGCAAGGCGTACGAGCTCAGCGGCGACACGGCCTGGAGCTTCGAGGAGTACGCAGCCGAGATCGCCGGACAGACCGGCAAGGAGATCGCGTACGGCCCCGTGCCGCCCGAGACCCACAAGACCATCCTGACCGGCGCCGGCCTTCCCGAGCCGCTGGCCGAGATCCTGGTGGACGTCGACGCCGCGATCTCCCGCGGCCGGCTGGCCGGCACACCCGGCGACCTCTCCCGCCTCATCGGCCGGCCGACCACCCCCATCGCGGACTCGATCGCGACGGCCCTCAAGGACTGAGCGCCGGGGCGGGGCACCCTTAATCCCCCAGCGGCGGCACAGCGGCCCGCTTGTCATGACCGTATGACGATACGTAAATGACAGGCGGGCCGCTTCGGCGCTACCTTCGACGGGTCGCCATGCCGCCGGGAGGACATGTGAAGCCGGAGAGCCAGTCTCAGCAGCGCAGCGGACTCGCCTACGGCTTCGCCGCCTACGGCATGTGGGGCTTGGTCCCCCTCTTCTGGCCGCTGCTGGAGCCCGCCGGGGCCGTCGAGATCCTGGCCCACCGCATGGTGTGGTCGCTGGTGGCCGTCGTCCTCGTACTGCTCGCGCTGCGCCGCTGGTCCTGGATACGTCCGCTGCTGCGGCAGCCCGCCCGGCTGGGGATGATCGCGATCGCGGCGGCCGTCATCTCCGTCAACTGGGGCCTGTACATCTGGGGCGTCAACAGCGGCCACGTCGTCGAGACCTCGCTCGGATACTTCATCAACCCCCTGGTCAGCATCGGCTTCGGCGTTCTGCTGCTGCACGAGCGGCTGCGGCCGGTGCAGTGGGTGGCGGTCGGCGTCGGCGTGGCCGCCGTGGCCGTGCTGTCGGTCGGCTACGGCTCACTGCCCTGGATCGCGCTCACCCTCGCCTTCTCCTTCGCCACCTACGGCCTGGCCAAGAAGCGGATCGGCCTGGGCGGACTGGAATCGCTCGCCGCCGAGACCGCGGTCCAGTTCCTGCCCGCGCTCGGTTTCGTGATCTTCCTGACCGCGCACGGGGACAGCACCTTCGGCAGCGGGGGCGCCGGGCACTCGGCGCTGCTGGTGAGCAGCGGGCTGATCACCGCGCTGCCGCTGATCTGCTTCGGAACGGCGGCCGTACGGCTGCCGCTGTCGACGATCGGGATGCTGCAGTACATCGCCCCGATCTTCCAGTTCGCGCTCGGCGTCGCCGTCTTCCACGAGTCCATGCCGCCCGAGCGGTGGGCGGGCTTCTCCCTCGTATGGCTCGCGCTGGCCCTGCTCACCTGGGACGCGCTGCGTACGGCCCGCCGGGCGCGGGCACAGCTGCGCGCGGCCTCGGAGCGGGCCGCCGCGGCGACGGCGCAGAACGGCGGCACGGCGGCCGAGGACCCGGTCCTCGGCTAGAGGACCTGCCGAGGACCTGCTGAGGATCTGTTGAAGCCCTGCTGAGGACCGGCAGGGGCGCGGCGGGCACGACCGTAAAAGCGCGCACGGGATCGATATGCGGCGGCCGGTGTCCGGTTTATGCCCTTGACGCGGCGTCAACCGGACCCGGAGCATCTGCCTTTGCGACACTCCGCACTCACGTGCCACAGCTACGCCGTGCCACCGCTTCAGCGCTCCCCGCCCCACCGGGTGCGTGCACCACACAGCGACACGTTCATTCCGTCCTGTCCTCGTTCGGAATTCGGAGCCCCCCATGTCGTCAACCGGAAGATCCTTGATACGCCGGGCCGCCACCGCCGCCACAGCGGCCGGTGCGCTCGTCGCGGCCCTGGCCACCGCGGCGCCCGCCGCGCCGCTGCCACCGGCCGGACCGACACCGGCCCCGGCGGCCGCGGCCGCGCTCGCAGCGCCCGACATCCCGGTCGCCAACGTCAAGGCCCACCTGAGCCAGCTGCAGTCCATAGCCACCGCCAACAGCGGCAACCGCGCCCATGGCCGCCCCGGTTACAAGGCCTCGCTCGACTACATCAAGGCCAAGCTCGACGCGGCCGGATTCACCACCACCGTGCAGCAGTTCACCTCCGGCGGTGCCACGGGCTACAACCTCATCGCCGACTGGCCCGGCGGCGACACCGACAACGTGGTGTTCGCGGGCTCCCATCTGGACTCCGTCACGGCCGGCCCCGGTATCAACGACAACGGCTCGGGCTCGGCGGGCATCCTGGAGACCGCGCTCGCTGTCTCCAGGGCGGGGCTGCAGCCCACAAAGCACCTCCGGTTCGGCTGGTGGGGCGCCGAGGAGCTGGGCATGGTGGGCTCCCGGTACTACGTGAACAGCCTGTCGACCGCGAATCGCGCGAAGATCGACTCGTATCTCAACTTCGACATGATCGGCTCGCCCAACCCGGGCTACTTCGTCTACGACGACGACGCGCGCCTCGAGTCCGTGTTCAAGGACTTCTTCGCGACCAAGGGCGTGCCCACCGAGATCGAGACGGAGGGCGACGGGCGCTCCGACCACGCGCCGTTCAAGAACGTGGGCGTGCCGGTGGGCGGGCTGTTCAGCGGCGCCGACTACACCAAGACCGCCGCCCAGGCCCAGAAGTGGGGCGGCACCTCCGGCCAGGCCTTCGACCGCTGCTACCACCGGTCCTGCGACACCTCGAGCAACATCAATGACACCGCGCTGGACCGCAACACCGACGCCATCGCGTACGCCATCTGGACCCTCAGCAGCTGACGGCGAGCCCAGCCGACGGCTGAGCGCTGAGCGGCGGTCGCGGGGTTTCGCCACCCGCGACCGCCGTCGTCGCCGTACGGCTCAGGCGGTGATGTCCTTCGCGGTGAATCGCGCCCAGGCGGCCGAACCGAACACCGCCACGTAAAGGGCCTGCAACTCAAAGTTCTTGGTGAGCTGGTCCCAGTAGACCGGGTCCCGGAGGACGTCCGCGAAGGACAGCCAGTAATGCGGGAACAGATACGGCTGGATCGCGTGCAGCTGCGGGATGGTGTCCAGGATCTGCACCGTTATCAGCAGCCCGACGGTCGCCGCCATGGCCGCGATCCCGCTGCTGGTGAGGGTCGAGATGAACAGGCCCACCGTCGCGACGCCGATGAGGGAGTACGCCACGACGCCCGCCACGGCCAGGGTCCTGAGCAGCCCGTCCGTGAACGAGACGGTGGTTCCCGAGATCAGCGTGACATCGCCGAGGGGGAAGAGCAGCGCCCCGGTCGCCAGTCCGGCCGCGGCCACCACACCCGTGGCGACCAGGCAGAAGGCCATCACAGTGGTGAACTTGGCGAGGAGAAGACGGGTCCGCCCGGCCGGTGCGACCAGGAGATAGCGCAGCGTGCCCGAGCCCGCCTCGCCCGCGATGGAGTCACCGGCGATCACGCCGATGGCCATCGGCAGGAAGACGGGCAGCGTCGCCGCCAGCGAGGCGAAGACCAGGAAGATGCCGTTGTTGGTGATCTGGGAGAAGAAGGCGGGGCCCTGGCCGTCTCCCCCGCGCCCCTCCCCGAACGAGCCGCCGTCGCTCGTCTCGATCTTCACCGCGATTCCGGTGAGGACCGGGATGGCCGCGAGCACGCCGAGCAGGGCGATGGTCCGCCAGCGGCGGAAGGTGGTGCCCAGCTCGCTGCGGAACAGGGCGAGCGTCCACAGCGGGCTCGGCCGCCGGGCCGGCGCCCCGGCAGCCCTTTTGACCTCAGCCTGCGACATCGAAGCCCTCCCCGGTCAGCGCGACAAACGCATCCTCGAGCGAGGCCCGCTCCGCTCCGAAGGCCCGGACCCGCACCCCGGCGCGTACGAGGGCGGCGTTGAGGTCCGCCAGGTCGAGCGGCGGAGCGCTCTCGCCGGAGGCGGAAGTGGGCGCGGCCGAGGGCAGCTCCCCTGTGACGCGCTCGTCCAGGACCACGATGTCCGTCACCCCGTGTTCCTTCAGGACGCGGACCGCGTCCGCGGGGTCCGGGGTGGTGACGGACAGCCGGCCGCGGCTGCCGGCCGCCAGCTCGGCGACGGTGCCCTGGACGATGAGCCTGCCCTGGGCCATGACCGCCGCATGAGTGCACACCTGTTCGATCTCATCGAGGAGGTGGGAGGAGAGAAAGACGGTGGTGCCGTCGTCGGCGAGCTCGCGCACCAGCGCGCGGATCTCCCGCATGCCCTGCGGGTCGAGGCCGTTCGTCGGCTCGTCGAGAACGAGGAGTTCCCGCGGCTGGAGGAGGGCCGCGGCCAGGCCCAGGCGCTGTTTCATGCCGAGGGAGTACGCGCGGGCCTTCTTACGCGCCGCGGCCGAGAGGCCCACCCGCTCCAGGGCGGCCGAGACCCGCGCGGCCCGGGTGCGGGGATCGGCGGTGGGGTCGGCGGCGTCGAAGCGGATCAGATTGTCCCGGCCGTTCAGGAAGGGGTACAGGGCGGGGCCCTCGATGAGGGCCCCGACCCTGGGCAGCACGCTGCGGGCGGCGCTCGGCATGGGCGCGCCGAGCACCCGGGCTCTTCCCGCCGTAGGCTCGATCAGGCCCATGAGCATGCGGATGGTCGTCGTCTTCCCCGAGCCGTTGGGCCCGAGGAAGCCGAAGACGCTGCCGCGCGGCACGGTCAGGTCGAGCCCGTCGACCGCGAGCTGTCCGCCTCGGTAGCGCTTGGTGAGCCCGCGGGTCTCCACCGCCGCACCCGTCGCGCCCACCGCGTCAGGCCTGGCACCGACCGCGTCAGGCCCGGCGCCCACCGCGTCAGGCCCGGCGCCCGTCACGTCATCGGCAAGCGTGTCGGGCCCGGCGCCCGTCCCGGCATCGGTCCCGGCGCTCGTCGGGGCGTCGGTCACCGCGCGGGCGGTCGGCGCCCCGGCCGTGTCCTCGGCGGACGGCTCCTCCACGGGCTCCCCCTTCGTCAAGCGGTCACTTGGCCGCGTCCGCGGCGTCGATCAGGGCGCTCTTGTCGACCGCGCCGACAAAGACCTTGCCGTCATCGGTGATCAAGGCGTTGACCAGGCGGGTGCTGAGCACCGTGCCCGAGCCGAAGTCCCCCTTGACCTTCTTGCCCAGGCCGCCCAGGAACTCGCTGGGCCCGCCCCCGCCGCTCGCGCTGGCGGGCAGGCCGCCGGGGAGGTCCAGCCGCGCCACCGAGTCCCAGCCCTTGCCGACCACATTCAACTTGGACAGCTCGCGCAGGCCCTGCTCCTCGCCCTTGGCCTTGGCCTTGTGCTCGGCGCGGCCCTCCTCCGTGACCTTGGCGCCCTTGGGCGGGGTGAAGCGGAAGCTGCTCGCCTTGGGCTTGCCGAAGTCCACCTCGGTGAAGGCCACATCGATCGCCGCCTTGCCACCGCTCTTGGGCTCCAGGGTGAACTTGAGCGGCACCCAGTTGTGCGCGTCCACGGCGATACGGATGGAGCCGACCGTTGAGTCGCTTTGCTTTGGACGGATCAGCAGCTGGTAGGCGTCCCGTCCGGCAACCCTCGCGGTGCCGTCGACCTTTACCTGCGTCGTGTCGTCCACGGCGGCGAGCGCCTTCTTGGCGGCCTCCCGCGGGGTGAGGTCGCTCAGGTCCCCGGGCGCCTCACGACGGTGGTCGCCCTTGGCGGCCTTCTCGGGGGACTTGGCGTGGTAAACGGAGTTGTCGGCGCTGTTGTACGCCCACACCTCGTCGCCGTTGTGGATGACGCTGTACTCGGCGGCCTTCTCGATGATCGAGACCCGCTGCCGCTCCGGTCCGTCGGCAGCCACCCGCAGGGTGTGGGAGCCGGACACGAGCTCGGCGAGCTTGGACTCCGGCGCGGCGTCGCCCTTCCCCTGCTGCCCGCCCGCGAGGTCGCCGAGCGAGACGCCTCCGGGCAGGGAGGGTATGCCCAGGTCGGTCGTGATCTTCACCGATCCGGACAGCTGCTCGGCGTCCGATGCGGCGATCTTGCTGATCAGCTCCTCTGCCGTGATCTTCGGCAGATCGGGGGACCCGGTGCTGGCGAGGGCCGGGACCAGCCCGATCGTCGCCGCCGCGATGCCGGCCACCGCCACCGGGGCGGCGTACCGGACGGCTTTATGGCGCCCTTTCGGTCGGTCCTCATCCCAGAAACCGTCGTCAGCGACCTGTGTCGGTCGGATCCGTGCCATATGTGCTCTACCTCCGTCGTCGGCGGCGGTTGTCAGCCTCGCACTCGTCCACCTCTCGGGCCATTGTCACCCGATACCGCCATGTGGTGGTCCTTCAATCCCACCAAATCGACCGTCTTGGCGCGTCAGCCGACAGGATCACCTCTGGGTACCCCTGAGGTAGGACCCGATGCGCCGCAGGTCTGAACCGAAGAAGCCGGAAGCCTGGGCCGAAACAGCGGAAGACGAGGGCCCGGACGGCAGCGGGGAAGACGGAGGCGGTCAGCCGGCCCGGTGGACCACCGCGTCGCACAGCCCCTCGAGCGCGGCCTTCGCCGCCCCCTCGGGCAGCGGCGCCAGCATCGCGCGGGCCTCCTCCGCATAGCGAAGCGTGTCCTGACGGGCCTGCTCAAGCGCCGGGTGGGCGCGCAGCCGCCGCAGCACCTCGCTGTGGAGCCCGTCGTCGCTGAGGTCTCCGGTCAGCAGCTCGCACAGCTCGCGGTCCTCGGCGGAGCCGGACGCCTCCGCCTGCGCCCGCAGATGGAGCACGGGGAGGGTGGCGATGCCCTCCCGCAGGTCGGTGCCGGGGGTCTTGCCCGACTCATGGCTGTCGCTGGCGATGTCCAGTACGTCGTCGGCCAACTGGAAGGCGATGCCCAGCCGCTCGCCGTACTGGGTGAGGATGCTGACGACAGACTCGTCGGCCCCCGACATCATCGCGCCGAACCGTCCGGAGACCGCGACCAGCGAGCCGGTCTTGCCCTGGAGCACATCCAGGTAGTGCTCGATCGGGTCCTGGCCGTCCCTCGGCCCCGCCGTCTCCAGGATCTGCCCCGTCACCAGCCGCTCGAACGCCTCGGCCTGGATCCGCACCGCCTCCGGGCCCAGATCGGCCAGGATGTGCGAGGCGCGGGCGAAGAGGAAGTCGCCGGTGAGCACCGCCACCGAGTTGCCCCAACGGGCGTTGGCGCTGGCCACACCGCGGCGGACGTCCGCCTCGTCCATGACGTCGTCGTGGTAGAGCGTCGCCAGGTGCGTCAGCTCGACCACGACGGCGGACGGCACCACCCCGGGCGCGTACGGGTCGCCGAACTGCGCGGCGAGCAGCACCAGCAGCGGCCGGAACCGCTTGCCGCCCGCCCGCATCAGATGCTGGGCCGCCCCGGTGATGAACGGCACGTCGCTCTTCGTGGCCTCCAGCAGGCCCTCTTCGACGGCTGTCAGCCCGGCCTGGGTATCGGCTTCCAGAGTCCGGTCCCGCACGCTCAGCCCGATGGGCCCGACGACGCTCACGGGGTACTCCTGTCTGCCTGCGGTCACACGCAATGTCGATGTGTCGCTGTCTCCACTAAAGGCAGCGTATCCGGTCGGCTGGCGATCACCATGGGCGCCTTCCCGCCTTGTGCGAGCTATCACTTCCGGCGCTCCGCCGACCGGCTCCCCACGACATTCTCCGCGCTCACCGGCAGATCAAACGTGTTCGGGTCCCCGATCATTCAGTGATCGACTCTGGGTCGATCACTGATCAACAGTCGGTCAATCCGTGATCGGCTGTGCCATCCGCCGCCGCACAGCTTCCTCGGGCGGATGGCCACACCGACCGTCACCCATGGGCCAGCGCCACCGCCTTCGCCAACCGGGGCGAGGCGTACTCCGTGCCGCAGACGAAGCGCATAACCGGCCCGAAGCTCGCCGCCGCGGGCAGCCCGGTGAAGTACAGGCCCGGTACGGAGGAGCCATAGCCCGCGTCCAGCCACGGCCCTCCGGCCCTGCTCACCACCTCGGCCCTCAGCTCCGGCCCGAGAAAGCCCAGCGCCGCCACATTCATCCGGTAACCGGTCGCGGCCATCACATGGTCCGCGGCCAGCTCACCGGCGCGCCCGCCGCCGCGCAGGGAGAGCGCCACGCGCCCGCCGCCCTCCACCTCCACCCGGGTGACCCGCTGCCCCTGTGTGACCTGCACCCGCCCCGCGAAGCGCTCCCGCAGCCACCAGGCACCCAGCGGCCCCAGCACCGTGCGGACCAGATACCGCCGAGCCGGCGCGGGCAGCCGCCTGAAGGCCGCGGCGTGGTACGAGAGCGCGTACAGCGACCAGGCCCGCCCGAAGGGCGACTCGGGGCGCAGCCGCGGCTGACGGTCCGGCGGCGCGCCGAACGCGACCGCGCGCCGCCCCCGCGCCACCACCCGCACCGCCGTGGCGCCCGCCTCCGCGAGCAGCACCGCGGACTCCAGCGCCGACTGCCCGGCCCCGACCACCACCACCTCACGCCCGGCGAACCGCCCCAGGTCGCGGTGTTGTGAGCTGTGCGAGACGGGCCCGGTGGGAGAGGGCCCGTCTCGCACAGCTCA
>NZ_MUNE01000737.1 GCF_002154605.1 Streptomyces milbemycinicus
ACCCCCCACTGGATCCCGGGCCGACGGAACGTACGTTCCAAAAGCCCGGGATCCAGTGGGGGGTGGGTCAGGGGTTGGTGGAGCTCAGCGTGGCGAAGACGATCACGTTGTCGCGGTACGCGTCGCCGCTACGGGGGCCACCACATGTGATCAGCCGCAGTTCCGGGCGGTCCACGTTCCCGTAGACGGCGTCTGCCGGGAAGTCCGCCTTGGCGACCGTCCGTACGGCGCTCACAGTGAACCCCGCTGTCTTGCCGTTCTCCAGGCGCGCCTCGATCCGGTCGCCCCGGTGCAGCCGCGAGAGGTGACGGAAGACCCCGTCCCCGTAGGCGCCGACCGTGACATGGCCGAGGATGACCGACGGGCCGACCTGCCCCGGCGTCGGCGAGTGCCGGTACCAGCCCGCCCGGTCGTGCGCCGCGATCGGCGGCACCTGCACGGTGCCGTCCGCCGCCAACCCCAGCCGCATGACCGGGGTGTCCACCCCGATGGCCGGGATCAGCAGCCTGACCGGCACCGAACGCCCAAGGGCACGCGCCGCCTTCACGGGGTTCGAGGAAGGCGGTGGCGCACTCCCGGAGCGCCCGCCGGTCCGTGCGTCCTGCGCGTCCTGCGTGGCCTGTTTGGCCTGGTGGCCGCCGCCGCACCCCACGAGCAGCGAGGCCATCGCCGCAGTGGCGAACGCACGCCTGGAGACCAGGGTCATGCCCCGGTCGCCCGCCGGCGACGTACGACGAACACCGCCGCGCCACCCGCGACGAGCACCCCGGCGGCGCCGCCGCCGATCAGCCCGGCACCGACCCCGGAATCCGAGGACTCCTCCGCCACCCCGGTGTTCGGCGCGCCCTTCGGCACTGCGCGGACCTGGGGGTCGGCCGGCTTCTGGCGCGATTCGTCGCGGGGAGTCGGGACGGCGGTGGCGGGCGCGGCGGTTTCCGGGGTCTTGGTCGGCTCCTCGCGGGGGGACGGGACGCTGGTGGCCGGGGTCTTGCTCGGGACCGGGGTCGCCTCGTCGGCGAACGCGGGCACCGTGCTCGCCAGCACGGCGGTGCACGCGAGTGCCACGGCACTGAGGACGGTTCGGCGCATGGGATCGCTCTCTCTCGTCGGTCCGCCCGGCCGGTACGGGTACGCGGCGGGCTGAGTTACGGATCGAGCGGAGAGACGAGGGGGCGGTGGGGCGGGTTGTAAAGAGAAGGCAAAGTGTCTCACGCCACTGCGGGGCGCGGGTCAACTGGCACAGGCGGTGCCGCAGCACGCCTCGGGGGCGCCTTCCGCGCTCTTGCCGAGGGAATCGGCGTCGGCCTTGACGACGTAGACCTCCCACGGCTCCTTGCCGGGGCCGGTCACCCACACCTTGTCCTGCAGCGCGTAGCAGCAGGAGGTGTTGCTCTCCTCGAAGGTGGCCAGGCCCGTCTCCTTCAGCCGCTCGGTGGCGGCGGTGACTTCCTGGGTGTCGGCGACTTCGACGCCCAGGTGGTCCAGGCGGGTCTCCTCACCGGTCGCGCCCTCGATCAGGACCAGCTTGAGCGGGGGCTCTGCGATGGCGAAGTTGGCGTAGCCCTCGCGGCGCTTGGCGGGCTCGGCGCCGAAGAGCTTGGAGTAGAAGGCGATCGAGCCTTCCAGGTCGGCGACGCGCAGGGCGAGCTGGATGCGGGACATGGCGGTTTCCCCTCCGGGGCCTGTTTTGATGGATGTCTATGCAGTCTCGAGGTTGCCTGCTTGATTAGGCAGCTGTCAATATAGAGAAATGTCAAAGCAAGCTGATCTGCCGCTGCTCGACCAAGACGGGGCGTGCTGTGTGCCGATGGTCCGCGAGCCGCTGGGCGAGGAGGCCGCGGCCGAGCTGGCGCGGATGTTCAAGGCGCTGTCCGACCCGGTCCGGCTGCGGCTGCTGTCGCTGATCGCCTCGTACGAGGGCGGCGAGGCGTGCGTATGCGACCTCACCGGCCCGTTCGACGTCTCCCAGCCGACGATCTCCCACCACCTGAAGGTGTTGCGCGAGGCCGGTCTGGTCGGCTCGGAGCGCCGTGGGACATGGGTGTACTACTGGGTGCTCCCCGCGGCCCTGGCGAAGCTGTCCGCCCTGCTCCAGGCCGGGGCCGTGCCCGCGGGGGCCGTGCCCGCGGGGGCCGGGGCCGTGCCCGCCGAGGCCGGGGCGTGAGCGCCGCGGTGCCGCTGCCGCGGCGCGTGGGCGCCGAGGCAGTCGGTACGGCGACCCTGGTCGCGGTGGTGGTCGGCTCCGGCATCCAGGCCACCGAGCTGACCCGCGACGTCGGCGTGCAGCTACTGGCCAACTCCCTGGCCACGGTCTTCGGCCTTGGCGTGCTGATCGTGCTGCTGGGGCCGGTGTCCGGGGCGCACTTCAACCCGGTGGTCTCCCTCGCCGCCTGGTGGACCGGCCGCCGGACCCGCGACGGCCTGAGCCTGCGGGAGCTGGCCGCGTACCTGGCCGCCCAGACCGCCGGGGCAGTCGGCGGCGCGGTGCTCGCGGATGCGATGTTCGGTCGGCCGCTGGTGAAGTGGTCCACTCACGACCGATTCGCCGGACACCTGTGGCTGGCCGAGGCGGTGGCCACCGCCGGGCTGATCTGGCTCGTCTTCGGCCTGGCCCGTGTCGGCCGGGCGCACCTGGCTCCGGTCGCGGTCGCTGCTTACATCGGCTCGGCGTACTGGTTCACCTCGTCCACCAGCTTCGCCAACCCGGCGGTGACCATCGGGCGGGCGTTCACCGACACCTTCGCCGGTATCGCCCCCGCCTCCGTCGCCCCGTTCCTCGCCGCGCAGCTGTGCGGCGCCGTGCTCGGTCTGGGGCTGGTCGCCGTCAACTTCGGTCGCCCGGCCCCGGCCCCGGCCCCCGAGGGCATCGTCGTTTCCCGCCCCGCTGAAGAAAGTGCCCTGAGCTGATGAGTGCTCCTGCCGTTCCCTCCGTGCTGTTCGTCTGTGTGCACAACGCGGGCCGGTCCCAGATGGCTGCCGCCTTCCTCACCCACCTCGCCGCGGGCCGCGTCCAGGTCCGCTCGGCCGGTTCCGCTCCCGCCGACGCGGTGAACCCGGCCGTTGTGGAAGCCATGCGCGAGGTCGGTATCGACATCTCCGCCGAGACGCCGAAGGTCCTCACGGTGGAGGCGGTGCAGTCGTCCGACGTGGTGATCACCATGGGCTGCGGGGACGCCTGCCCGTACTTCCCCGGCAAGCGGTACCTGGACTGGACGCTCGACGACCCCGCCGGTCAGGGCGTCGAAGCCGTCCGCCCGATCCGGGACGGGATCGAGCAGCGCATCCGTGGCCTGCTCGCCGAGCTCGGTGTTCCGGTGGCGGTGTGATGCGCCTTACGCCTTGCCGAGGTGGTCGAGGTGGCCCGCCTTGGCGCTGCGTATGAGGGCGCGCAGGGTGGTGGGGGTGGTGGTGAGGATGGTGTCGGGGTCGTCGCTCTCGCGGAGCCGGATCGTGGCGTCGTCGGTCGAAGAGATGTAGAGGCAGGCGTTGCCCTGGGCGCTGTACGAGGACTTCTGCCAATCGCGGACGGACATCTCATTCCCCTTTCAGGGTGCGGATGATGGTCTGGATGAGGTCACGCGACTTGCGCTCCGTGAGGGCGACCGTCTCCATGCGGTCCAACACGACGCGGTACCCCTCCAGTTGGGCGGGAGCATCCAGCAGTTCGGAGCCATGCTCCGTATCGAACTGCACGGTGTCCAGTTGTGGGACGGGACCGACTGCGTAGAGGATCGACTGTCCTGAGCCGGGGAAGGACCCGGCCTCGAAAGGAATCACCAGCACCTTGATGTGGGCGTGTTCGCTCATCTCGAGGATGTGCTGCAACTGCCCGCGCGCGGTTTCCGGTCCACCGAAGCGCATCCGCAGGGCGGCCTCGTGGACGATCGCCGTATACGGGGTGGGCCTGTCCCGATACAGAACCGCCTGCCGTTTGACCCGATGCGAGACATGGTGCTCTACGTCCGGTGGAGACAGCGGCGGTACGGCCTGCCGGAAGATCTCACGGGCGTGATCGATGGTCTGCAGCAGGCCCGGCATGTGTGCGACGTAGGCCGTGCGCAGCGCTACGGCGTGGTGCTCCAGTTCGGCCAGGTCGAGCAATCCGGCATGCAGGGTCTCCCGGTACTCCTCCCACCACCCTCGCCTCCGCTCCGCCGCCATGTCGATGAGTGCCGTGATCAGTGCGTCGTCCGCGCAGCGGTAGTTGCGTGCCAGCGCGCGCAAGCGATCCGCGCTCACACCCAACCGGCTGGCCTCGATGTTGCTGATCGTCGTCTGGTTGGTGCCGAGCAGGCGCCCGGCCTCGGTCGACGACATTCCGGCACGCTCACGAAGTCTGCGTAGTTCAGTGCCGAGGCGCAGTTGACGTGCAGTGGGAAGACTTCTCATGGGCATCTGCCGATTCTCTCTACTCACCTGCAACAGGCGTGTCACTCACACGAGTGGAATCTGAAGTCCTTTTCAGGCAACGGTGAATACCTTAACCGGCAGGGGCTACGGTGTGAGCCCGGACACAGTCAACTCCACCTCCAGACGGGAGACTTCCGTGCCCACCGTAGCCCCGGACACCCCGGAAAACCCCGAAAACCCCTGGTCGTACTCCCTCCGACTGCCCCACGACCCCCGCGCCGCCGCCATCGCACGCACCACCCTCCGGGCGGTCCTCGCCCGCCACGACATGGGCGAACTCTCCGACCCGGCAACCCTGGTGACCAGCGAAATGGTCACCAACGCCTACCGTCACACCACCGGCCCGGCGGAGATGCGCATCCGGGCCGTTGAAGAGGGCCGCCTCCGCGTCAGCATCTGGGACACCAACCCCGACATCCCGCCGCCCTTCGACAAGCCCCCTGCGCTCTTCGACCGCTCGGCCGCCCTTGCCGAAGCCGCAGCGAACACCGAGGCCACGTACGGGCGCGGGCTGCTCATCGTGCGGATCTGTGCGGACAACTGGGGCGGTTACGCCCTCGCCGACGAGCTCTTCGGGATCAGCGGCAAGCTGCTCTGGTTCGAACTCGCGCCGACGCCCTGCGATGCCTTCGACATCGCGGCTTGAGCGCTGCACCGGCGGACGGGATCAGCCCTCCCCCCCCGCCCCCTCTCAGAAAAACGCTTGATGTAGAGCAAGCATTTTTTTGAGAGGGGGTGGGTGGAGGGCCCGAACCGGACCGGCGTCTCCCGGTCTCGGCGGAGCCGGCTCGAACATCGAGGCCACGTAGGGGCGCGGGCTGCTCATCGTGCGGATCTGCGCGGACAACTGGGTCGGCTCACGGCGCAAGCGAGTCAGCCGACCACAAACGTTGCGCCGGGCGCGGCGTAGTCGACGGGACCGGTGAAACGGGCCGAGGCCCGGGTCACCGCCTGCTGCGGGGTGAGGAAGCGGCCGACATGCGTGACGATCAACCGTCCCGCCCCGGCCGCGCGGGCCGTGTCGCCCGTGTCTTCGGGTGTGTGGTGCACCTGTTCCCCCGAGCTTGGCCGCTCCGCGCTCTCGGCCTCGCACAGCAGCACATCGCACCCCTCGGCCAGGCTGGTGAGGCTGGGGCACGGGGCGGTGTCCCCGGAGTAGACCAGCGACCTGCCGTCGGCCTCGGCACGCAGGGCGAAGGCCGGGATGCCGTGTGCCACCGCGCGGCTGGTGAGGGTGAGCGCGCCGATGCGCACCTGGTGTCCGTCGTGCAGTTCGTCGATGGCGAAGGCGGACTCGACCGGGCTGCGCTCGGCTGTGTTGGTGAGGAAGTGCGCGAGCCGGTCGGCGATACCCGGCGGGCCGTACAGGGGGATGGGTGCGGCGAGCTGGATGTCCGCGAAGAGCGCGCCGTAGTAGGCGGTGAGCAGGTCCGCGCTGTGGTCGGCGTGCAGATGTGAGATCCAGATCGCGTCCAGCTCGTCCAGCCGGACATGACGTTGCAGCGGGGACAGCGTTCCGGTGCCCGCGTCCACCCATATGTGGGTGTCGCCACTGGTTACGAGGTAGCCGGAGCAGGGATTGTCGACACTCGGGTACGGCGTGGCGCAGCCGAGGACGGTGAGACGCAGTTCTGCGGACATGGTTTACCGATCATCTTGCGTGAAAGCCTCGGCCTTCAGGCCGGGGATGAAACGCATCTTAGGACTGCTCTGACTTGCAGGTTGGAGGGGATGTTGCTGCTGCTCGATGTACTGGCGGATGATCGCGCGTGGCGCTCCTCCGCATGAGGCGGAGAAATAGGACGGCGACCACAGGCGTCCGTGCATGATGGCGCGGTTCATGGCTCCGGTGTACTCGCGTCGCAGGTAGCGGGCAGAGACGCCCTTGAGGCTGTTGACCAGTTTGGAGACGGCGATCTTCGGCGGGTAGTGCACCAGCAGGTGCACATGATCGCATTCGCCGTTGAACTCCTTGAGGTCCGCCTCGAAGTCCTGGCACACGTTCCGCATGATTTCTTCGCAGCACGTCAGCATCTCATCGTTGAACACTCCACGCCGATACTTGGTCACAAAGACAAAATGAACGTGCATCGCTGAAATTACATGCCTGCCACGGCGAAAGTCGCCCTCACCATCCATGAGACCAAAGTACGATCGCGTTCGTGCAGCTCCGCTATAACTACCGGGTCTACCCGGATGCCCCGCAGCGCCGCGCGCTGGCACGTGCGTTCGGGTGCGCGCGTGTGGTGTGGAACGACTGCCTGCGCGACCGGAAGGAAGCACACACGGCGGGACTGCCCTATGTGACGTCGGCCGAACTGTCCCGGCGCCGCATCACCCAGGCCAAGCACACCGAAGAACGCGCCTGGCTCACCGACGTATCGGCGGTCGTGCTGCAGCAGTCCCTGCGGGACCTGGATGCCGCCTACAAGAACTTCTTCGACTCCCTCAAGGGCAAACGCCAAGGCCGCAAGGTCGCGCAGCCTCGCTATAAGTCGAAGAAGGACACCCGGCAGTCCATCCGCCTGAACACCAACGCCTTCTCCCTTCAGGACAATGGCGCGGTGTATGTGGCCAAGGTCGGCACCATCAAGGTCAAGTGGTCCAGGCCGCTGCCGGCCGCGCCCACTTCAGTGACCGTCACCAAGGACTGTGCGGGACGCTACTTCATGAGCTTCGTGGTGGACACCGCACCGGATATCCTTCCCGAGCTGGATACCGAGGTCGGCATCGACCTTGGTCTGTCCACCTTCGCGGTGCTCTCCGACGGCACCCGCGTCCGCTCCCCGAAATTCCTGCGCCGCGCGGAGAAGAAGCTCAAGCAGTTGCAGAAGGACCTCAGCCGGAAGGCCAGGGGGTCGAAGAACCGGGCCAAGGCACGTATTCGGGTCGCGCGGCAGCACGCCCGGGTGGCCGACCGCCGCCGGGACTGGCATCACAAGGTATCCACACAGATCATTCGCGACAACCAAGCGGTGTATGTGGAAGACCTTGCGGTGTCCGGCCTCGGGCGCACCCGGCTGGCCAAGTCCGTGCACGATGCCGGGTGGTCGGCGTTCGTGAACATGCTCGAGTACAAGGCGATCAAGTGCGGCCGGTACTTCGGGAAGATTGGACGCTTCGAGCCGACCTCGCAGGTCTGCTCGGCATGTGGCGTCAAGGACGGCCCTAAGCCCTTGCACGTCCGGGAATGGATGTGCAAGGAGTGCGGTACCGTCCACGACCGCGACGACAACGCCTCGAAGAACACCCTGGCCGCCGGACGGGCGGACAGGCTAAACGCCTCGCAGAGCGCAGGTAAGACCAGGACGAAAGTCCCGGCACAGCGCGTTGAAGCAGGAAGCCACCCAGACGGTCACACGACCGTGGCAGGAATCCCCGGACTTTAGGCCGGGGAGCACGTCAACGCATGTCGTGATCGGGGTGCTTGTGGTCGTACTCGCTTCGGGCTTCGGCGATGACGGATCGGTGGGCCAGGGACCACTCGGCGAGCGCCTTGACCAGGTGGGTGAGGCTCGCGCCGGTTTCGGTGAGGCGGTAGTCGACCTGGGCCGGGACCGTGGGGTACACGGTGCGCAGGACGAGCCCGTCGCGCTCCAGTCTGCGCACCGTGAGGGTCAGCATGCGCTGGGAGATGCCGTCGATCGCGCGTTGCAGTTCTCGGAAGCGCCGTGGCCCACCGGCGAGCTCGACGATGACGAGGACCGACCACTTGTCGCCGACCCGGTCCAGTACGTCCCGGATGCCGCAGTCGGGGTGGTCCTTCTGGCCGCAGGGGCTGAGTTCGGCGGGCCCAGGGGTTACACCGGTGTGCGTGGGTGACATCAAAGTGCCTTCTTGTGGCCGATTTGCGGGCGGGTCAGGATCCGATCGTAGTTACTGAAGAGAACCACGAAGGAGACTGCGGCCCCATGATCTTGGTGACCGGCGTGAACGGAAGCCTCGGCTCACTCACCCTCGCGGCGCTGCGTGCCCGCGGTGTGGAGGCGATCGGCGGCAGCCGTACGCCCGGCGAAGGAGTACGGCTCCTCGACTTCGACCAGCCGTCCGGTATCGGCCTGACCGGTGTCTCGACGCTCGTGCTGGTCTCCGCGGGCTACGCGGAGGACGATCAGGTGATCCGCCGGCATGCGGCCGTGCTGGACGCCGCCGCCCGCGACGGCGTCCAGCACGTCATCTACACGAGCCTGACCGGCGCCGGTGACCACCTTGGCTTTGCACTGGCGCATCGCTCAACGGAGCGACTGGTCAGAGGCAGTGGCTTGGGCTGGACGATCCTGCGCAACGGCCTGTACGCCGAGCTTTTCGGCGCCCTCTTGATGTGGAACGGCGATGCGGTGGAGTCCGCGTTCGGTGAGGGCGCGCTGTCCGCCGTGGCTCGTGAGGACCTGGCCGACGTGGCGGCGGTCGTCGCAGGCGATCCGGAGCGGCACAGTGAGCGCGTCTATGACCTCGTCGGCGCGCCGATCACGGCGCCCGTTGTCGCCGATGGCCTTGGAGTGGCCCACCGCACCATCGGATTGGGCGAATACCGGCGCAGGCTCCTGGACGCCCCTGGGCTGTTGCCGTTCCAGCCGCCGATGCTCTCCTCGATCGCCACCAGCATCCGCCACGGCTTCCTGGAGAACACCGGTACGGATCTTCAAGCCCTGCTCGACCGCCCTTCACGCGACCCGCTCGCCGTCGCTGTCGCCGCCGCGGGCGCCGCGCGCCCGGGTCCGAGCTGAACGGCATGGCTCACCGCCGCGGCGCCGGGCCTGTCAGCCCGGCTCCTCGGGGGCGGCCCCGCGGGGGAGCAGGCAGTCGAAGACCATGTCCGCCAGCCTCCCGGGCCGGTCGCGTTCGCCGCGCCGGCGCCCGGCGACCAGTGCGCCCACGACGACGGCCTGTACATCGGCCGCGTCCACGTCCTTCCGTACCGCCCCCGCCGCTTGGGCGCGGGTGAGCAGCGCGTCGAACAGCTCGCGCAGATCCGCCGCCAGGCCCTCGGTTTCGGCGCTCATGCGCCCGCCCGCTCCCGTGATCGCTTCGGTCAGGTCCTGCTTCGCGTCGGCTTCCGCGGTCATCTTGGTGAGGAACGCGAAGAACGCCGGCCCTGCGGCTGTGTCCGCCAGGGCTCCGCGGGCTTCGTGCGTCAACCGCTCCAGGTGCTCGCGGACGACCGCCTCGAACAGCGCCTCCTTGGTGGGGAAGTGGCGGTGGACCGTGCCCGGTCCGACCCCGGCCCGGCGGGCGATCTCGTCCAGTGGGATCGCGATGCCCTCGGTGGCGAAGGCATCGCGGGCCGCGCGCAGGATGCGCTCCCTGTTCCGTCGTGCGTCGGCGCGCAGTGGCCGCCCTTCGGTGCTCAAGCTCGAGTGCCTTTCCGTACGGAGGAGTTGATCCCGGTGGCAAACGGGGCGGTCGCCCCGTATATTCGATCCATGAACCGGGGCGAGCGCCCCGGTTTTCTGGAGGGGAGTCTGCCATGACCGCTGCCACCACCGCATACGAGGTCGTCAACCGCCTCCTCCGCCTCACCGCTGAAGGGCCCAGCGAGGCGATGGCCGACGTGTTCGCCGCCGACTCCGTCTTCGAGATGCCCTACCTGCCGCCGGGCGTGCCCGAGCAGGAGCCGGGGCGCGAGGCCTTCCGGGTCCACCTGCGGGAAGGCGCGAAGATGCAGAAGTTCGATGGGATCGACCACGTCAGCGTGCACGCGACGGACGATCCCGAGCTCATCGTCGCGGAGTACCGCCTCCACGGGTGCGTCCTGGCCACCGGGAAGCGGTTCGCCTACGACATTGTGACGTTCGCCCGGGTCCGCGACGGTCTGATCACCTGGCACCGCACCTACTCCAACCCGCTCGCTGCCGCGATCGCCTTCGACGCGGCC
>NZ_MUNE01000738.1 GCF_002154605.1 Streptomyces milbemycinicus
CGGGGCCACCGGGGCCGCCGGGGCCACCCGGTACGCCCGGGCCGCCCAGGCCGACGGAGCCGAGGCCCGCGGGGGGTGTGCTGGGCGTGGTGTCGAAGGAGGTGACCTCCGGCGGCCCCGGTGGCCCCGGCGGGCCGTTCGGACCCGCGCCCACGCCCACACCCCCGCCCGCCGCCAAGCGCAGCAGGCGCAAGCCGGTCATCATCGCCTCCGCCATCGCCGCGACCCTGGTCATCGCGGGCGCGGCCACCTTCGCCTACGTCGCCTCCAACGACGACAGCAAGGACAAGAAGCCGGACTACAGCAAGATGACCCACACACCCCCCACCAAGTCCTCGCCCTCGGACGGGGCGTCACCGTCCGGCGACGACTCGGACTCGCCCGAGCCGTCCTCGACGTCCCTGGGCTCCAGCGGTGACGTCCCCGACGAGTACCTGGGCGCCTGGGAAGGCGAGATCATGGAGAGCGGTTCGGCCACCGGCAAGATCCGCCGCATCGTGATCAGCCAGGGCACCACCGGTTCGAAGATCATCGAGACCTTCACCGCCGCCTCCGACTCCTTCTGCCAGAGCAAGGCCACTCTCGACAGCACGGACAACCTGCTCGTCATCGAGGACGAGGAGGTGGACACCAGCGTCCCCAGCGACAGTTGCAGCACCGTGGGGAAGCAGACCCTGCGGCTGGGCAACGACGGCTCGATCGCCTGGAACACGACGGACGGTTCCTACTCGGCCAAGCTGCGCCCCTCGAAGTCCGGCGACAAGCCCATTCCCGACAAGTACCTGGGCACCTGGCTGGCCAAGGACGCGTTCGGGGTGTCGGGTGCCACCCTGAAGATCACCGTCAAGCAGGGCGCGATCGGCACGGAGGTCGGCGAGGACGTCTCGGACAGCAGCAAGTACCACTGCGAGGGCAAGAGGATCCTGGTCTCGGTCGACAAGGGGCTGGTCCTGAGCCCGGCCGACATCACCGACGAGACCTACGAAGATGCCTGCAACGCGGGCAACATGCTCACCTTCACCGCCGACGGATCTGACAAACTCCGGGTGCAATACGACGATCCGAACGACTACAGCGACGAGACCAAGACGCAGACGTTCACCCGCGTAAGCTGAGCGTCCGTCAGTCGAACGCACGTCAGTCGACCGCCCCGTCGTCGACCGAGCGCACACGGACAGGAGCCGCACGGCAATGGAGAACCTCGGGGCCCAGGACCCGCGGTGGATAGGCGAGTATCGGCTGCTCGGCAGGCTGGGCGAGGGCGGAATGGGCAGGGTCTACCTGGCCCGTTCCGCCCGCGGTCGCACGGTCGCCGTGAAGCTGGTGAAGGCCGAACTCGCCCGCCACGCCGACTTCCGCAGCCGCTTCCAGCGTGAGGTCGCGGCCGCGAGACGGGTCGGCGGACAGTGGACCGCGCCCGTCCTGGACGCCGACACCGAGGCCGAGGTGCCCTGGGTGGCCACCGGCTATATCGGCGGCCCGTCCCTGCACGACGTCGTCGCCGAGCAGTTCGGGGCGCTGCCCGAGCACTCCGTACGGACCATGGCGCACGGACTGGCCCTCGCGCTCCGCGATATCCACGGCGCCGGGCTGATCCACCGCGATCTCAAGCCCTCCAACATCCTCATCACCATCGACGGGCCGCGCGTCATCGACTTCGGCATCGCGCGGGCGCTGGAGACCATCGCCGGCGTGGGCACCAATCTGACGGTGGCGGGCGCGGTCGTCGGCTCGCCCGGTTTCATGTCGCCCGAGCAGGTGCGCGGCGAGGCCGTGACCACCGCGAGCGATGTCTTCTGCCTCGGATCGGTGCTGGCGTTCGCCGCCACCGGCCGGCAGCCGTTCGGCAATGTGACCAGCGGGGTGCACGCCCTGCTGTACCGGATAGCCCAGGAGGAGCCCGACCTCGCGGGCCTGCCGGAGGGGCTGCTCGAGCTGATCACCGGCTGTCTGCACAAGGACCCGGCCGTCCGGCTCTCGGTCGAGGACGTGGTGGCGCGTACGGCCCAGGAGGCCTATCCGGCCGCCACCGGCACCTGGCTGCCGGGCGAACTGCTCGCCAAGCTCGGGCGGGACGCGCTCCAGTTGCTGGAGATGGAGGCGGACTCAGACGACTCAGCCGAGTCGGCTACGGACTCCGACACCGCCACCCTGCGGGCCACCGGGCCCGTCAGGTCCGTGGGGGCCGCTGCGCCCGGCCCGGCGACGCCGGGGACGCCGAGCGGTTACGCGACCCCACCCGCACCCGGCGCACCCGCCGCACCCGGCTACCCCGCTTCCGGCGCCCAGCCCGGATATCCGATGGCGGGCGGGGCCGGACAGCCCTGGCAGGCCGCTCACCACCACTTCCCGGGCCCCATCTCCTCCCCGCCCGCCCGGAGCCTGCGGACCTCGCGGGGCCTGGGTTCCGCCCTGAGATGGCTGCTCGGCGCCTTCGCGCTGCTGTCCGTCGCCCATCTGGGCCTGAGCGGCACGCTGTTCAGCGCGTACGACGACGTTCTGGTCGGCACCGGTTCCGAGGGGGCGATCACCGACGCCAAGAACTCCTTGGAGATCTTCGAGGTCTTCACCGGGGTGCTGGCGATCCTGCTCGTCGTGATGTTCCCGGTGTGGTTCCGGCGCGTATATATGAACGCCACCTTCCTCGCACCCGGCCGCCAGCGCTACGACAGCGGCCTGGCGGCCGGCTCATGGTTCATCCCGGTCGCCCAGCTGTGGATGCCCAAGCAGATGGCCAACGACATCTGGACCTCCAGCGCTCCCCCGGGCACCCGGCCCGCCTCCCGCGCGGTGCTGAACTGGTGGTGGGCGCTGTACGTGACGATGTTCGTCGTCGTCGCCGTCTCGACGCTGGCGGAGCCCTTGGCCCGGTCGACCGAGGACAGGCAGGTGGTCGCCGGCCTGAACATCTTCGACGATCTGGTCTCGATCCCCGCGTCCGTGCTCGCGATGGTCGTGGTGGCCCGTATCACCAAGATGCAGCATCCCCAGCACTGGCAGCCGGAAGGGGCGGCCTTCGGGCCTCCCGTCATGCGCTGAGCGACCCCGGGGCCGCTCAGGAGGCCCTTCGGGCCGTGGCCCCTGAGGTGCGGCCGTGGCTCACAGACTTGTGGCTCACAGGCTCAAGGCCGCACCTCAGCGACTCATCACA
>NZ_MUNE01000739.1 GCF_002154605.1 Streptomyces milbemycinicus
CCATGGGGGCGTCCGGGGCGGGCCGCCCGCACCGCTCGCGCAGCCCGCCCCGGACACCCCCATGGCGCGCCGCGTCACCGCCACCGCGGCCCACACCGCCGCCAGCGCCGCCAGCGGCGTGGCCGCCAGATAGATCAGCCCGGTGGCCGGGCTGCCCCCATCGACCAGGCGCTGGATGTCCACGGCGTACGTCGAGAAGGTGGTGAACCCGCCCAGCACCCCCGTCCCGAAGAACGGCCGTACCAGCCGGTGCGCCGCCCACACCTCGGTGATCAGCACCAGGAGAACGCCGATGAGCGCACAGCCGACGGCGTTGACCGCGAACGTCGTCCAGGGGAACGTGCCCACCGTGGTCGGCCACAGCAGCGACGCCCCGTACCGCGCGACCGCCCCCGCCGCGCCGCCGACCGCCACCGCGCAGATCACCGGACCCTGTCCGTGCCAGACGCCGCGGTGCGCGGGCGAGGTGGCGCCGGGGCCGGTGGCCTGCTCCGCCAGCGGAGACCGTGAGCTGCCCATGGGGCTCAGCCTACGGGCGCTGCAGCCTACGGGCGCTGCCCGCGGGCCCGCTGACGCGCCCGGAACGCGCGCCTCCGCATCCCTGTACCGCCACGGCAGTACGTTGCCCCGGTGGCGCAGGCAAATCCAGACATCCCAGAGAAAATGCGGGCATGGGTGGTGCGAACCCCGGGCAGCCCAGGTCGCCCGGGCCGGATCGACCAGGTGGAGCTGCCGGTTCCGCGGCCCGCGGCGGACGAGCTGCTGGTGCGGGTCCGGGCCTGCGGGGTGTGCCGTACCGATCTGCACGTACGCGACGGCGACCTGCCGCCGCACAAGACCCCCGTCGTCCCCGGCCACGAGGTGGTCGGGGAGGTGGCCGCGGCGGGCCCGGGGGCCAAGGGCCCACCGGCCGGCACCCGGGTGGGGATCCCCTGGCTGCGCCGGACCTGCGGCCGCTGCCGCTACTGCCTGCGGGGCCAGGAGAACCTGTGCCCGTCGTCGGAGTACACCGGCTGGGACGCGGACGGCGGCTACGCCGAGTACGCCACGGTCCCCGCCGCCTACGCGTACGAACTGCCCGACGGCTACGCCGACGAGGAACTCGCCCCGCTGCTGTGCGCCGGGATCATCGGCTATCGCGCGCTGCGCCGCGCCGAGCTGCCGCCGGGCGGCCGGCTCGGCATCTACGGCTTCGGCGGATCGGCGCATCTCACCGCTCAGGTCGCGATCGGCCGGGGCGCGGTGGTCCACGTCCTGACCCGCTCGGCGGCGGCGCGCGCGCTCGCGCTGGAGCTCGGTGCCTCGTCCGCGCGCGACGCGTACGACCGGCCGCCGGAGCCGCTGGACGCGGCGATCCTCTTCGCGCCGGTGGGGGATCTGGTGCCGGTGGCCCTGGAGGCGCTGGACGGCGGCGGCACCCTGAGCGTCGCCGGGATCTACCTCTCGGACATCCCGCCCCTCAACTATGAGCGGCATCTCTTCCACGAGCGCACCCTGCGCAGCGTCACGGCCAACACCCGGGAGGACGGCCGGGAGTTCTTGAACGCGGCGGCCGCCCACCGGCTCCGGGTCACCGTGACGCCGTATCCGTTCGAGCGGGCGGACGCCGCGCTGGACGACCTGGCGGCAGACCGGGTGCAGGGGGTCGCGGTGCTGAGGACGGACCAGTAGCCGAGTGTCACAAGGTGTCGGAAGGGCCCCTATGGACCTCAGTAAGAACGTCATCGAAGAATTCCGGGCGAACAACGGACAAGTGGGCGGCATGTTCGAAGGCGCCCACCTGATCCTGCTGACCACGGCAGGCGCCAGGACCGGCAAGCCGCATACGACCCCCGCCGTGTATCTGCGCGACGGGAACCGCTATCTGGTATTCGGCTCCAACGCCGGCGGCCCCAAACATCCCCACTGGTACCACAACCTGCTGGCCAACCCGCATCTCACCGTGGAACTCGGCACCGAGGAGGGGGCCGTCAAGCCGTTCGCGGCGCGCGCGGTGGTGCTGGAGGGCGAGGCGCGTGATCGCTACTGGGAGCTGCAGTGCTCACGCGAACCGGCCTTCCGCGCCTACGCCGAGCAGACCGAGCGGACCGTACCGGTCATCGCCCTCCATCTCCTGGACCTTGGCGCGAACAATCAAGAGCGCAATCACATGATCGGCCGACAGCTGATCCAGCACCACAACGATCTGCGCTCCGAGCTCCACCGCGTCCGCGCCGGGATCGACCGGGCGTCGGCGGGGGAGTCCGCGCAGGCCGACGCCGGTTCAGGGGCCGACCTCGTAGGCCAACTGCGCCGCCACTGCCTCACGTTCTGCTACGCCCTGCAGACCCATCACATCCGGGAGAACGGCACGTTCACCGCCTTCGAGCGGCAGTTCCCGCACCTGCTCCCGGCCCTCACGCGGCTGCGCCAGGAGCACGAGGTGGTGGAGCGGGCCCTGGAGGAGTTCGAGGCCCTGCTGAACGGGGGGCTGCCCGCCGACCCCGCCGATGTGAAGAAGCTCCGCGCCGAACTGGACCGGTTGGTCGCGGGCCTGGAGGAGCACTTCGCGTACGAGGAGCAGCATCTGCTGCCCGCCCTGGAGGTGCCCCTCCCGTCGTAACGACTCCCGTCGTAATGACCCTGCCGTGAGCGGCGGCGCGCGCCCCGGGATAGCTTTGCCGGGAAGGTGACGGCGCAAGCTATGAGGGGGTACGAGACATGTCGGCGGAGCATGAGCCGCGGTCCGGTCCGGAGTCCGCCCTGAGCTCGGACCAGGCGATCCGGGCCATGCTGCTGCTGATGCCGCGCGTCGCCGCCCGGCTCAAGCGCACCAAGCTCCCGGAGCGGCTGAGCTCCTTCAACCTGGCCCCCAGGCATCTGTCGCTGCTGGCCTATCTGCTCTTCGACGGCCCGATGCCGGTCAACGAGCTAGCCGCCCGCCTGGAGGTCGCCCCCACGACGGTCAGCCTGATGGTCAGCGATCTCAGCCGCCAGGGCGTCCTGGAGCGCCACACCGACCCGGCCGACCGCAGGCGCACCATCGTCGCCATCACGGAGGACGAGGAGACCCGCTCGGCCATCGACACCTGGCTGGCCAACGGCGCGAACGCCTGGCGCGCGGCCTTCGACCCGCTCACCCCGGAGCAGCGCGCCGTGTTCGTCCGGACGATCGAGACCTACGAGCGTGAGGTCTCCGGCTCGGCGGACTGAGCGCGTGCCGGGGTGGGGATAACCCCCCATCGCTCAGGGGGTGGACCGGATCGCCGCCGAAACGATCGCTCCGTAGCGTCAAAGGCCCTGTTCGACGAGGAACGAAAAGGACCGATGATGCGGCCCCCTTCCGGGCTTGACGCTGCGCCGAACCACGGTACTCCGGGTATCGGATACCCCGGGTACTCACCAGCGGCGAGCACGTCCCCGACCGACACCGACACCGACACCGACACCAGCACCAGCACCAGCACCAGCACCGACACCGCGCAGAGCCGACCCGAGGGGCCGATCCCGCGCGTGCCACGCGACGAAGTCCGGCGCCGGCTGCTGGTCGCCGCCGCGAAGTCGTTCGCCGAACGCGGCTATGAGGACAGCAGGCTGGAGGACATCGCCAACGCCGCCGGGTTCACCAAGGGTGCCGTCTACTCGAACTTCTCCGGAAAGCAGGAGCTCTTCGGCGCGATCCTCGGAGCCGGCGCCGACACCGAGTTCAACCTGGTGATGGCGCGCATCCGCGACGCCGACAACCCCACCGACGCGGTAGGCCCGGCCGTCCGTACGGTCGCCCGGCGGATCGTGGGCGACGCGGAACGCGGTCAGCTCGGGCTGGAGTTCGCGGCGCGCGCCGCCCGTGACGAGAGGACGCGGGAGATCCTCACACCGCTGCGCCGCGCACAGCGGGCCGCGGCGAGCCGGTCGATCACCGAAGTCGCCCAACGCACCGGCGCCGATCTGGCCGTCAGCCCCGACCTGGCCGCGCTCATCGTGCACTGCCTGTGCAACGGCCTCTCGAACGAGCGCATCGCCGATCCCGAGGCGATCGACGTCGACACCGTGGAGCAGGCCCTGTCGGCGGTGCTCAAGGCGCTGATCACCCCTCACGCGGACTCCGACTCCGACTCCGACTCCGCGAAGGACATGTGATGGCCACCCTGCTCCACGCCCTCGGCCGGGCGGCCTTCCGCCACCGCGGTCGCTTCCTCGCCGGCTGGTTACTTCTCCTCGCGCTGGTGGGCGGAGGCATGGCGGCGTTCGGTTCGCATCTCGACAGCGAGGCCACCATCCCCGGCTCCCAGTCGCAGAAGGGCATCGACGTACTCGAGAAGTCACTCCCGTCCTCCACCGGCGTCACGGCACAGATCGTCTTTGTCGCCCCGGAGGGTTCGACGGTCAACGACCCCGCCTATCGCGCCGTCATCGAGAAGACGGTCGCGGCCGCGAGGAAGGCGCCGCAGGTGGAGAGCGCGGTCGACCCCTTCGAGGCGCGGTCCGTCTCCGCCGACCGGCGCACCGCCCTCGCCCAGGTGCTCTATCCGATCAAGCGCGACGCGTTGCGTGACTCCAGCGTCACGGCCCTTGAGGAGATCGCCTTCAAGGCGCGGTCGAGCGGCCTGCGGACCGAGGTCGGCGGCACGATCTACAGCACGGCCGGTCTGGAGGTGGGGATCGGTGAGGTGATCGGCCTCGTCGTCGCCGTCGTCGTGCTCGTCGTCACCTTCGGTTCGCTGCTCGCGGGCGGACTGCCGCTGCTGACCGCGTTGACCGGCCTGGCCGTCGGGCTGGTCGGGCTGCTGCTGGTGTCGAACATCGCCAAGGTGTCGTCCACCGCGCCGAGCCTGGCCCTGATGATCGGCCTCGCCGTGGGCATCGACTACGCGCTGCTCATCCTGTCCAGGCACCGCACCCAGCTGGCCTCCGGGATGGACGCCGAGGAGTCCGCGGCACGGGCGACCGGCACCGCGGGCAGCGCCGTGGTCTTCGCCGGCCTGACCGTGATCATCGCGCTCTGCGGGCTGACCGTCGTCGGCATCCCGTTCCTGAGCGTCATGGGCCTGGCCGCGGCGGGCACCGTGCTGATGGCGGTGCTGGTGGCGATCACCCTGCTGCCCGCCCTGCTCGGGTTCGCCGGAACCCGGTTGCGGCCCAGGCCCGGCTCGCGCGCCGACCGGCGGGAGCGGGACATGGCCGGCGGCCGGCGGCGGTACGGCGGCGAGCGATGGGCCCGGTTGGTCACCCGCCGCCCCCTGGTCACGGTGGTGGCCGTCTGCATCGGTCTCGGCGCGGTGGCCCTCCCGGCCTCGCAGCTGTCCCTGGCCATGCCCGACAACGGCACCGCGGCGCCGGAGTCGACACAGCGCAAGGCGTACGACCTGATCTCCGACGCCTTCGGCCCCGGCCGCAACGGGCGGCTGCTCGTTCTCGTCCGCACCGCGGACACGGACCCGAAGGCCGCCGCCACCGAGGTGGCCACCGGGATCGACCGGCTCGATCTGCCCGACGTCATGTCCATCAGCTCACCGCAGGTCGGCGCGGACGGCCGGACGGCGATCGTGACCGTCGTCCCGAAGGCCGGCCCCCGGGCCGAGGCGACGGTACAGCTGGTCCGCGACATCCGCTCCGTCACTCCGGAGCTGGGCGCGGCGACGGACGCCGAGGTGCTGGTCACCGGCTCAACCGCCGCGGCGATCGACGTGTCCGACCGGCTCGGCGACTCACTGCTGCCGTTCGCCGCGATCGTGGTCGGACTCGCGCTGCTGCTGTTGCTGCTGGTCTTCCGCTCGATCGTGGTTCCCCTCAAGGCGGCCTTCGGGTTCCTGCTCTCCGTCGGGGCGGCATTCGGCGCGGTCGTCGCCGTCTTCCAATGGGGCTGGCTCGCCGACCAGTTCGGTGTGCCGACCACAGGACCCGTCTTCAGCTTCATGCCGATCGTTCTGATCGCGGTCCTGTTCGGACTGGCCATGGACTACGAGGTCTTCCTCGTGTCGCGGATGCGGGAGGAGTACGTCCACACGGGCAGGCACCGTGAGTCCGTGATCGCCGGATCCCGCTACGCCTCGCGGGTCGTCACCGCGGCCGCGCTGATCATGTTCTCCGTGTTCGCGAGCTTCGTGACCGCCGAGGATCTCACCCTCAAGCCGATCGCCTTCGGCCTCGCCGTCGGCATCGTGGTCGACGCCTTCCTGGTCAGGATGACCCTGGTGCCGGCCGTGCTCGTGCTGATGGGGAAGAGCGCCTGGTGGCTTCCCCGCCGGCTCGACCGGCTGCTGCCCGACCTCGATGTCGAGGGCGCCGAACTGGCTCCGCCGCACCCTGCGACGCCGGGTGTCCAGAGATCAAAGTTGGAGGATCCGACAGGGTGCTCTGCCGATTGAGCTACCGACGCGAGGCGTCGGACGGGACTCGAACCCGCAACCACCCCATTAACAGTGGAAGTAGGACCCGCCTTCGCACCTGGACGGCTCCACTGTAATCGCCCGCACTGACGGTGCCGACCGGTTTTCGGGGCCGTCGGTCGACACCGACCTCTGTGGCGCTCCCTCTCTACGTGCGTAGAGGGGGAGCGGGAAGCGCCCCCGGCAGGACTCGAACCTGCGGCCAAGTGCTTAGAAGGCACCTGCTCTATCCACTGAGCTACGGGGGCCGGACGGTGGATCACGCAACTGCTGAGCCCCCGGGTGCCTGCGGTTCCGACGGTGCGGGGCCGTGGTGCCGGTGGCCGGGCTCGGCGGATCCGTGACCTTGCCGGGGACAAGGATAGGGCTCCGTGCGCCTCGCCCCGGTTGCTTCACCTCCGTGGCACGTTGTGGAGGTTCGGTGAAGCGGTTTGATAATCGCAGGCAGGTGCGAATCCCGCATCGTTTTTCACGCCTCAGAGGGCGGGTGTTGTCTACTCGTTATGCCCGCGCCCCAGTCGTCACGCCCGCCCCTTGGTCAATCTGGGGTAATCCGGGTGGGTCTGTTTGACGCGCGTGAGCGGGCATACGCTTCAAAAAGACGTCAAAAGCGGGCATTCTTCACCCCGTGGCGATCTTGGACGTACGGCCCCGACTGCTCGACGCACTGACCGCACTGCGCGATCGCGTCGATGCCGCACGGTTTCCGCTCCCCCTTCCCGGCGCCGACCGCGCTCGCCGTGGCCGCGCCGAACTGCTCGCCCAACTGGATGACTACCTCGTGCCCCGGCTGCGTGCCCCCCAAGCGCCCTTGCTGGCGGTCATCGGGGGATCCACCGGCGCCGGGAAGTCCACGCTCGTCAACTCGCTCGTCGGCCGCCGCGTCACCGAGGCCGGGGTGCTGCGCCCGACCACGCGCACGCCGGTGCTCGTCTGCCATCCGGAGGACCGCCCGTGGTTCACCGGACAGCGGGTGCTGCCGCAGCTGACCCGGGTGTGGGTGCCCGCGCAGGGCGAGCGGGCCGAGGGCGGGTACGAGGACGAGGCGTACGAGGGGGCGGCGTATGAGGGGGCGGCGTACGAGCAGGGGGCGCACGACGGCGCGGTATACGCGGGCGCGGCGCGCGATGAGCCGGACAAGGGGGCGCGGACGGCGGCCGGGGCGCTGCGCGTCGAGACCGACCCCGGGCTCGCGCGCGGGCTCGCGCTCCTCGACGCGCCGGACATCGACTCCCTCGTCGCCCGCAATCGCGACCTCGCCGCCGAGCTGATCTGCGCGGCCGACATCTGGGTGCTGGTGACCACCGCCACCCGCTACGCCGACGCCGTGCCCTGGCATCTGCTGCGCACCGCCAAGGAGTACGACGTCACCCTCGTCACCGTCCTGGACCGGGTGCCCCACCAGGTCGCCGCCGAGGTCTCCCACCAGTACGCGGCGCTGCTCACGGCCGCCGGGCTGGGGGACGTGCCCCGGTTCACCATCCCCGAGCTCCCCGAGTCCGCGGGCGGCGGCAGCGGGCTGCTGCCCGGCACGGCCGTCGCGGCGCTGCGCGACTGGCTCACCCGGCACGCCCAGGACCCGGCCGCCCGCCACGCCGCCGCCGAGCGGACCGCCGCTGGGGTGATCGCCTCGCTGCGCGCCCGGATGCCCGCGCTGGCCGGAGCGGCGGCCGCCCAGCACGCGGCGGCGGTGCGGCTGGTGCAGCACGTGGGGGGCGCGTACGAGGAGGCGGCCGAGCGGGTGCGGCGCGAGCTCGCCGGCGGGGCG
>NZ_MUNE01000074.1 GCF_002154605.1 Streptomyces milbemycinicus
GGCCCGTAGGGGGAGCCGGGAGGTGGTCCGTACGGGTGGCTCGGCGGTGGGGACCCGTACGGGGAAGCAGGTGGCGGGCCGTACGGGGGAACTGGCGGCGGGCCGTACGCGGAACCCGGCGGCGGTCCGTATGGGGGAGCAGGCGGCGGACTGTACGGGAAGTTCTGCGGTGGCGGGCCGTACGGGCCGCCCTGGATCGGCTGGTTGTCCGGCGGCCGCTGGCCGTCCGGGCGCGTCGGCTCCGTCATGAACTCCCCCGTGTGTTGTGTTGTCGAGATCGCCGCCGCGACGTGATCGACCCCGCTGCGACAGCCGGGGTTCAGGTCTTGCCGTCCGGGCTGAATGCCACCATCTCAAGAGAGTTGGGACAGGTAAAGGTGGCCGTGGACGGGTGGCGGCGTTCCACAGCCTTATGGGCCCGTCCAGTTGAGCGATGGCCAGGATCTGGTTGTCCGGGCCCCACTGCCCCGGGGGCCGTCAGTCCCGCGCCTCAAGGCTCTCGCGTACGAGACCGGCGGCCCAGGGCGCCCCCTCCGTCGGCCATGACGCGACGAGTCGGGTGAGCAGGGCCCGGTGGTCCGCCAGCCGGGGCTCGTCGGTGAGGCCCAGGGCGGCCTCGGCCTGCACCTCCAGTTCCCCGCACCCGGTGGCGCGTACCAACTCCTCGGTCGCCGCGTCGCCCGGGGCATCCCGCAGCGATCCCAGCGCGCTGGTGCGCTGCGATACGGGAAGGCTCACGTCGCGGGCGAGGGCCCCGAGGGTGCTGATCAACTCCCCGTCCGCCGTGTTCGTTTCGTAGAGGAACCCGCTGACCGTGTACAGGGCGCAACTGCGTACCTCGGGGTCGGCGGCCTGCCGCAGGATGTCGGCGAACAGCGCCGCGTCGCCCGGCTCCCAGGAGCGCGCCACGCGCAGCGCGTGCAACGCGCTCAGATGGCCGGCGCCGGCCGGCGACGAGGGCCGGTGCAGCGCCTCGCGGGCGCGGGCCAGCACCCTCGGCGCGTCGACAGCGCGTGCCTGCTCGCCGAAGTGACGCTCCAGGCCCTTGTCGTGGTACCAGTGGTCCAGCGCGATGCCCACGGCCACCTCCTGACCGCTGTCGAGCAGTGTGCGGAGCGCGTGGTGGTACGTCTCCTCGTCGCTGGGCGCCCGCAGTTCGCGGTGTGCGCGGTAGAGGTCGGGGTCGGCGAGCCGGTGGTCTTCCCAGTGGATGCTGTGCATGCCCCCGAACACCGCCCTGCGCACCAGGTCGGCGTCATGCGCGGAGGACATGACCTCAACCGGCCAGCCCTCCACCGTCTCTTCGAGCAGTTCACGATGCTCGTCGATGAGCTCCGAGCGGGACAGCCGCCAGGCCGCCTGGACGTGGATGTCCCAGTTGTCGCTGGCCAGGGCCCGCAGCAGCAGCGGGTTGGCCTCGGGGCCCAGCGCCTCGCCCAGCACGCGGAGTGCGGTCTCGTGGTGGCCGGACAGGGACGGGTCGAATACGAAGCGGCTGACGAGGTCGACAAGTCGATCACGATCGGGTCCGTCGGCCGTACGGTCGTCCGGCGTCGTCTCGGCCGCGCCGTCGTCTGCTTCCTCTGATTCCTCTGCTTCGTCCGCTTCATCCGTGTCCAGCACTCCGTACGCGACCCAGAGCGCCTTGTGGCGCACCTCGTCGTTGGTGGCCCGCTCCAGCACCTCGGCGATCCGCCTCGCGTCTGATGGTTGCGGCCAGCGGGCGCCGATCGCGTTCAGCGCGCTGATGTGGTTGGCGGCCTCGCCGGTACGCGGACTCAGCTCGGGCGGCGACGGCGGATCCCCCAACACCTCCCAGGCCCGCGCGACCACCTCGGGTGCGTACGCCTCGATCTCGTCCTCGTGGAGGAGGTGGCTCAGCCCCTGCCAGCTCTGGAAGTAGTCGAACGCGATGCCCACGGCCACCGGGTTTCCGCTGTGCAGCAGGGTGCGGTAGGCGCGGTGGTAGGCATCCACGCTGCCGGTGGGAAACATCAGCTCCGCGTGGGCGCGTTCGAGCTCCGGATCGCCGTCCAGCCGGGCCTCTAGCCAGTAGATGCTGTGAAACCCGGTCAGCGCCTCCCGTACCAGGCTCGCCGGGTATTGCGCGTCCTGCGGCCAGGTGGCCGCCAGCCGCTCGACACGTTCCCGGTGGTCGTGGAACCGGCCGTTTGTGGTGAGCCCGAGGGCACCGTAGACCTGCATCCGGTGCTCGCCCGACTCGGTGGCGCGGACCAGGAGGGCCGTCGCCTCGGGGTCGTCGGCCTCGAACACCGCGTGCAGGGCCTCCGTGCGTTCCCTCACGTCCGCGAGGCTTTCGTCGAAGGCCACGGCGCCGAGCGCGGCGACCAGCCGCGGGCTCGGCGTCTCGGCCGCGGCCAGCGCGGTGGTGGCGGCCGAACAGGCGGTGGAGCGCACATTGGCGTTGGTGGCGAGGGCCAGGGCGTCGGCGATGAGGTCGACGTCGGCGGCTTCGGCGAGGTTCATCATCGCGTTCAGCGCGCTCGCGTGGTTGGCGCCCGCGGAGGTGTCCTCGTCCTCAAGGGTCGGCGGCTGGCGGAGCAGTTCGCGGGCCACGGCGAGTACGTCGGGCCCGTACTGCGCGACCGCGCTCTCGCCACCGAACCGGGTCAGCGCCCCGGAGTACTGGAAGTGGTCGAGCGCGATGCCCGCGGCGACGGTGTGTCCGCTGTGGAGCAGGGTGCGGAAGGCACGGAGGTACGCCTGCCCCTCGGTGGGAGCCATCAGCTCGTCGTGCGCCTGCTCCATTTCCGCGTCGGGCAGTTCGCAGCCTTCCCAATGGAAGCTGTGGAAGCCGGCCACCATGTATCAGCATCTCCTCTCCGGGGCCACCGAGCCTATCCCGTTGCAACGGGGCCCAGTTGTCGGTCACTGCTGCTGGAATGGGTCCCACACCCGGACCGAGCAACTGCAGGGGAGCCGTATGACCAGCCCGCAGAACCCGCAGATCACCGCACTGCTGCAGCAAGTGGCGCACAGCATGGCCAAAGGGGCGCCCCCAGGGTGGCAGCGGGCGTCGATCAGCGCTCGGGCCGACCGGCACGCCATCGGCGGCCACGGGGTGGTCAGTGTTCTCGCGAACGGCAGAACACGCCCCGGATCCATGCGGACACCCAAGCAACTGAAGCGGGTTTTCGAGCTGGACGGCACCAGGGCCGCCGAACTGACCATCGAGGTGGTGGTGTACCCCGACGGCCGGTTCGAGGCGCTGACCAGCCGGGCCATCGTGCTGCAGCCCCAAGGGCCGGGCCATGTCTACGTATTGCGGCCCGATGTCCGGCCTCCCGACGCCGGAGACATGCAGTCCGGGCCCGCGGACCCGACACAGGCCGGAGATCCGCAGGAGGCGGTGCGGCTGCTGTGGGCGTATCTGCGCAAGCGGGCCGAGATCTTCGGCTGGGAGCCGGGCCGCCTCGAACACTTCGAGGACGTGCTGCCCGCCCCCTGGAACGCCGAGGAGATCGAAGACTACGAGCGGAAGCTGGGCGCGCCACTTCCGGACGACCTGCGCGCGCTGTACGCCGTGGCCGACGGCGACGGCGGGGACAGCGGTGCCCGGCTCTTCGACCGCCATATCTGGCTCGACCTCGACCAGTTGGTCTCCTTCCGCCACGCGGACCGCTGGTGGGCGGCGGGTGACACCTGGCAGTACCACACGCTCGGTTCGGTGCGCTCCGATGGTCTGCCGCAGGCCAGGGCGCGGTCCTCGGCCGATCGCCCCGGCTGGATCATCTTCGCGGAGAGCACCGGCGGCGACTTCCTGGCCGTCGACATGGATCCGGCCGAAGGCGGCCGTCCGGGCCAGGTGATCCGGGTGGGTCTGCACCACGACGACGGCCCCGTGTACGTGGCCGACTCGGTGACCGAGCTGCTGCGGCTGCAACTGGCGGCGCTGGAGCGTGGCGACTACGAGTGCGACGCCGCGTCCGAGGAGCTTCGGATCGACGCCGGGCTGCCGGAGCTCCCCGGCGACACCATCGAAGACGCGGACGGCGAAAAGGACAGCGAAAGGCACAGCGAGGAGGGCGGCGGACCGGAGGGCGCGGGCGCGGCGTCGGAGGCACCTGTCCACCACGCGCACGTGACCTGCGACGCGGAGCTGTCGCCGCTGGCGGGACAGCCCACGCTCGCGGCCGTGACGGTGCGGTCGACCGAGCCCGTAACGCTGGCCCCGCTGCGGGACTGCCCCCAGCTGTACGGGTTGGATCTGTCCGGGGCGGCGGTGCGCGACGTCGAGGTGGCCGCCCGGATACCGGGCCTGCGGTATCTGGCGATGCGCCCGGAGCAGTGGCGGGAGCTCATCGAGCGCGCCGGGCCGCCGCCCGCACTGGCCGCCGCCGTGCTGGCCGGCGTCTCCTCGGACGTCTCCTCGGACGTCTCCTCGGACGTCTCCTCGCCGGAGACACTGGCCGAGTGGGCGGCCGGCCTCGGCGGCGACCAGGGCGACATCCGCTACTACACCGGCCGACTGCCCGGCCAGGCGCCGGACCACGCGCCGGACCACAGGTAGGACCGACGCAGGGGGCGCGGGGGGCTACGCCGCGCAGCCCCGCAGAGCGAACGCGATGGTGGCGCCCAGGCCCTGCTCGACCTCTTCGGCGGGGAGCGTGCCGTTCGCCGCCAGGGTGGCGAAGCCGTGTATCGCGGCCATGACCGGCAGCATGATGCCCTCCACCGGCCCCGGGCGCACCTCGTCCCTGCGTTGCCCTTCTTCCACCAGTCCCGTGGCGAGCGCTGCCAGCCGCTGCGAGCATGCGATCAGCTCCTTGGACGCACGCGGTTCGTGCTTGGCCGAGTACATGAGCTCCAGCAGGGCCGCGTTGTCCGTGGCGAAGCCCACGTAGGCGCGCGCGACCGCGCCCAGCCGGTCGGCGAAGGCATCGCCCGACTCCCGCGCCGCGGTCAGCGCCCCCAGGAAGCGGTCGAATCCCTCCAGGGCCAGCGCGTCCAGCAGGGCCTGCTTGTCCTTGAAGTGGCGGCTGGGCGCGGCATGGCTGACTCCGATGTCACGGGCCAGCTCCCGCAGCGACAGGGCGGCCGGGCCCTTGTCGCGCAGCGTCTGCTCGGCGCGTGTCAGCAGCGCGGTGCGCAGGTCTCCGTGGTGGTACGGGCGGGTCTTCATGCCCAGCAGTCTATCCACGGTGTGACCAGCGTCTACATTGTTGGCGTTGACATCATTGTTTGCGATGCCTACATTGGTCACATGTCGAAGACCATGAACACCCCTCGCTGGAACGCCACCCGCATCCCCGACCTGACCGGTCGCACCGCCGTGGTCACCGGAGCCAACAGCGGCCTGGGCATCGCCACCGTCGATGCCCTGGCCCGGGCCGGTGCCCACGTCGTCCTCGCCGTACGGGACACCGCCCGCGGCGAGGCCGCCGCCGCGACCGTCACCGGAGCGCCCGGCACCCTGGAGGTGCGCCCGCTCGACCTTGCCGACCTCGCCTCGGTCCGCCGGTTCGCCTCCTCCTGGCAGGGCGACCTCGATCTGCTGATCAACAACGCCGGCGTCATGAACATCCCGGAGGCCGGCACCAAGGACGGCTTCGAGATGCAGTTCGGCACCAACCACCTCGGCCACTTCGCGCTGACCAACCTGCTGCTGCCGCATATCACCGACCGCGTGGTGACCGTCTCCTCCGGCGCGCACCGGATCCCAAGCAGCAACCACATCCACTTCGAGAACCTGAACCTGACGGGCGAGTACGCCCCGATGCGCGCCTACAGCCAGTCCAAGCTGGCCAACCTGCTGTTCACCCTGGAACTCCAGCGCCGCCTGACCGCGGCCGGTTCACCCGTGCGCGCCCTGGCCGCGCACCCCGGCTGGGCCGCCACCAACCTGCAGGGCAACGACGCCAGCTTCCTGCGCCGCGCGTTCATGCGGATGGGCAACCGGCTCCTCGCGCAGGACAGCAAGGCGGGCGCACTGCCGACGCTGTACGCCGCGGTCCAGGACCTGCCCGGCGCGGCCTACGTCGGACCGGACGGCCTCGGCGAAATGCGCGGCGCGCCGACGCTGGTCGGCCGGTCCGTGGCGGCCAGCGACCCGGAAACGGCCCGCCGCCTGTGGACCGTATCGGAGGAGCTGACCGGCGCCACCTTCCCCCAGCGGCTGGGCGCGGACTTGGCGAGGCCGGCCGGTTCGGCGATATAATCGATATCTCTGCGCGCGCCGGTCCTTCCTGGGGAAGTTCGACCGCGGCGGCCAAAATTCGACTCTTTCGCTCAGTCGATCGAGTTCGGTAGGCGGTCGTCGCACGAATATCGCCGTGAGGGAGGTCAGTTCCCATGGACCTCAACACCATCACCGAAGTCGTCCGGCGGCCCTCCGGCAGACCAGGCGCGGACTGGCGCGAAGGCGACACCTGGCTCGCAGGCGGAACGTGGCTGTTTTCCACGGAGCAGCCGAGCCTGCGCCGCCTGATCGACCTGACAGCGTTGCACTGGGATCCTCTCGTCCCGAGCGACGCGGGCCTCGAAATCGGCGCAACGTGCACCATCCGCGACCTGTACGCCTTTGCGCGGCCAGGCGTTGGGATCGCGGGCACCCTTTTCACGAAGAGCTGCGAGGCATTCCTGTCCTCGTTCAAGGTCTGGAACTCGGCGACCGTCGGCGGCAATATCTGCCTGTCCTTGCCCGCAGGCCCAATGATCACGCTGACGGTCGCACTCGAGGCGACGTACGAGTTGTGGGCTCCTGACGGGTCCGCGCGCACCGTCGATGCCCTCGACTTCGTGACCGGCGACAATCAGAACATTCTCACTCCCGGGGAAATCCTGCGGCGCATCGACATTCCGGCGCGCGCCCTGAGGAAACGCGCTGCGCACCGCCGGTTCACACTGACCCGCCTCGGCCGTTCGACGGTATTCCTCATCGGTACTCAAACCCCGGGAGCGAGCGACCTGGTGCTCACCGTCACAGCCGGCACGACACGGCCTGTGCGCATTGCTTTCGACACCATGCCCGATGCCCGAACTCTGCAGCAGAGCATCGACGTCATCCCCGAAGAAGTCTGGTTCGCCGATCCCAACGGGACCCCCGACCACCGCCGCCATCTGACAAAACACTTCGCCGAGGAGATTCGTCGCGAACTCATGGCCGGGGGCCCGGCATGACGTATGTCGTGAACGGCAAGAGCTTCGACGAAGAGCCGGCCCCCGGACAGTGCCTGCGCACTTTCCTCCGCTCGCTCGGCCACTATGGCGTCAAAAAGGGTTGCGACGCGGGCGATTGCGGCGCATGCACGGTGTGGTTGGACGGCGATCCGATACACAGCTGCATCACCCCTGCCTACCGCGCGGAGGGTCGTGAGGTGACGACGATCGAGGGCATCGGCTCACCCGGCGAGCTGCATCCCATGCAGCGGCAGTTCCGCGATGCCCCGGGGTTCCAATGTGGTTTCTGCACCGCAGGGATGATCATGACGTCGGCAGCGTTCACCGAGACCCAGAAAGAGAACTTGCCTCAGGCATTGAAAGGCAACCTCTGCCGCTGCACCGGCTATCGCGGGATCGAGGATGCCGTGAAGGGCGTCGCCGGCCTGGCGACAGCCGCGCCGGGAAAGGCCGTCGGGACGAGCGTCGGTGCCCCGGCAGCCGACGATGTGGTAACCGGCCGTGCCGAGTTCACCATGGACACCCACATCGAAGGCATGCTGCACCTCAAGGTGGTGCACTCACCGCACGCGCATGCCCGGATCGTCTCCATCGACAAGACCGCCGCGCTCGCGGTTCCCGGTGTGCAGCGGGTCTACACCTGGGAAGATGTGCCGCGTAAGCGTTTCACTACGGCGATCCACACCGACCATCTCGTCGATCCGGACGACACCTTCATCCTCGACAACACGGTCCGCTTCGTCGGCCAGCGCGTCGTCGCGGTCCTGGCCGACACGGTGCGGGCGGCAGAAGAAGGCTGCCGAAGGGTCGACGTGGAATACGAGGTGATACCGGCGGTATTCGACCCCGAAGAGGCAATGGCCGATGGGGCGCCACAGCTGCATGGAGCGCACGATTCATTCGTCCGCGATCCCGTCCACAACATCTTGTTCGAGATCCATTCGCATATCGGCGATATCGACGCGGGGTTCGCCGAAGCCGATGTGATCCACGAAGGCACATACTCCTCACCGCGAGTGCAACACGCGCATCTCGAGACCCACGGCTCCATTGCCTGGATGGACAACGGCCGTCTGAACGTCCGCACCAGTTCGCAGTCGCCGTCGATCGCAAAGGGAAAACTCGCTTATCTGTTCGCGCTGCGCCCGGACCAGGTCCGAGTGTTCTGCAAACGCGTCGGCGGCGGCTTCGGCGGCAAACAGGAAGTCATCTCGGAGGATCTGGTCGCGCTCGCCGCCCTGGACACCGGGCGGCCCGTCTGCTTCGAGTACACCCGCGAGGAGGAGTTCACCACCGCTTCGACACGGCATCCGATGACGTTGACGGTCAAGCTCGGCGCGAAGGCGGACGGAACACTCACGGCGTTCCAGGTCCGCAATGTGTCGAACACGGGCGCCTACGGCAACCACGGCGGCGAAACGCTGCATGCGGGCGGTGCTGCCGTCATGATCTACCGCTGCCCCAACAAAAAATACGACGCGTTCTCCGTCTATACCAACACCATTCCCGGCGGGGCACTGCGCGGTTACGGGATGACGCAACCAGCGTTCGCCGTGGAATCGGCGATGGACGAACTGGCACGCACACTGCACATCGACCCGCTCGAACTGCGACGACGCAATATCGTGCGGCCGGGCGATCTGCTCGTCGCCATGCACGACGGCCCCGAAGACGTGGTAATCGCCGAGGACGGACTCGCGAAGTGCATCGATCTCGTGGCTGACGCCATGGCCCGTACCGACAATGAGCCGCCCCCCGGATCCGGCTGGCTCGTCGGGGCCGGCGTCGCGAGTTCCGTGCATGAGACCGCGCCACCGACCGAACACATCTCCGAGGCATGGGTCACGCTCGGCGACGACCTCATGTACGAGTTGGCCGTCGGCACCGTCGAATTCGGGGAGGGTACGTCAACCGCGCATGTCCAGATCGCGGCCAACCAGCTGGGCACGACGCCGTCGCGGATTCGCCTGGTGCAATCCGACACCGACCGCACGGGATTCGACACCGGCGCCTTTGCGAGCGCGGGACTTTTCGTGGCGGGCAACGCGGTACTTCGCGCGGCCAACGCTGTGCGCGACCGCATACTGGAGTTGGCCGCAGCGCATATGGGTGTCCGCCTCGCGATGTGCTCGATGGAAGAAACGGGTGTCGTCTGCGGCGATCAGCGCATGTCGTTGGCCGAGCTCGTCGCACTGGCCCGAGCGCGCGGAGTTCGATTCACCGCCGCCCGCAAGGCCTACGGCTCACCCCGAAGCGTCACCTCCAACACGCAGGGCTTCCGAATCGCCGTCCACCGGGTCACGGGAGAGATCCGCATCCTCTACAGCGTCCAGGCGACCGACGCCGCCGTAGTGATCAACCCCGCGCAAGTCCGGGGACAGGTGGAAGGCGGCGTCGCCCAGGGAATCGGCTTCACGCTGACCGAGAACCACCACGTCGACGCGGACGGTGCCATGAGCAACCCGAACCTGCGCAACTACCGCATCCCCACCTACGCCGACATCCCTCGCACCGACGTGCTCCTGGTGGACTCGGCAGACTCCTTTGGTCCCCTGCGGTCGAAGGGGATCGCGGAATGCTGTATCAACCCGGTGGCCCCCGCGCTGGCGAATGCCCTCCACGACGCCACAGGCGTCCGCTATCGCGCGCTGCCCCTGACGCCCGAACGGATCTACAGCCGGCTCAATCAGCTCAATGAAGACCAGCCGGTGCCGAGGAACCGAGCTGCCGAGGAACTGAGCGAATGAACACCGAGAAGCTCGAGGACGCCGCGGCGACGGTCATCATCGGCCTGAAGGTTCTGCCCGGCCTTGAGCGGGAGTACGAGGCGTGGCAGCAGGGCGTCAACGCGGCCGCCGCCGAATACCCCGGATACCTCGGTGACGAGATCGCCCGGCCGACATCCCTGCAACCCGACTGGGTTGTCGTATACCGCTTCGACTCGATAGCCCATCTGCAGGCGTGGATGAACGGCGCAACCAGGCAGCGTTTCCTCGATATCGGCAGCAAATACTTTGACGGCCCCGCAACCCAGCAGGTGGTCAGCGGCCGCACACAGCCAATGGACCCTCTTGTGACCGTCGTGGTCACCCATCGCGTCCACCCGAACCAGGTCGACGATTTTCTCGAGTGGCAGCGCCAAATGAACCAGGAGGAGAGCAAATTCGAAGGCTTTCGCGGAACCGAGCTCTTCCGTCCCATCGAGGGACTTCAGGACGAATGGACCACGCTGTACCGATTCGACAACGCCGAGCACCTCGACGCCTGGCTGACGTCGTCCACGCGGCAGAAACTTCTCGCTGAAGGCCGGAAGTTCAACGACTTCAAACTGCGCACGATCGACGACTCGTTCGGCAGCTGGTTCGCCTTCGAAGAGAACGGCAAGGAAGCACCGCCGCCCTCCGAAACCAAAACCGCCATCGCGGTGTGGGTCGGCCTGTACCCGACCGTCGTACTGCTGACGCTCGCCCTGTCGCCGCTGAAGATGCCGCTCTGGCTCGGGCTGCTGGTGGGCAACCTGCTGTCGAGCTTCATCATGAGCTTCCTGACGATGCCCTACTACGTGAACCGGCTGCTCAAGCGGTGGCTGAGGCCGTCACCGGACGAATCGGCGGCGAAGGCCAACCTCGTCGGCCTCGGCATCGTCGCCGCGGTGACCGTGTTCTGGGGCGTTGTCTTCTACCTCGTGACGACCCAGATCTGGACGCTGCCCTGACGACGTCAGACCTCGCGGGGCCCCTCGTGCTCCTCGTGCTCCTCGTACGGGCTGAGCATCGTGAGGTACCGGATCTCCAGGTCCCGCTCCAGATAGTCCATGCGCCGCTCCCAGAAGCCCCGAAGGTGCGGGAGAGCCAAGTGGGCGTCGAGGTCCTTCTCGCTGCGCCATGCCTCGTAGAAGACGAATACGCCCGACGAGTCCCGGTCCTCGTGGAAGTGGTACTCCAGGCAGCCGGGCTCCTGCCGTGTCGGCTCGACGAACGAGAGCAGCAGCTGCCGCAGTTCCTCCGCGCGCTCGGGCTTGGGGTGGGCCGTGCCGACGAGGGTGAACGGCTGATCCATGGGGGCCTCCGATACGTAGGTACGATCTTTTTCGTACCTAACGGACGGTAGTGGCAGGCCAGGTATGATGCAAGTCGTACCTGGGAGGTGTTGGCGATGCCCGACGAACAAGGGCACCCCGAGCCGGCGGAGATGGAACTCGGCAAGGTCCTGTCGGCGCTGGCCGACCCCCTGCGGCGGCTCGTCGTGCGAGAACTGGCGGCCGGACCCGACGGCGAGGCGCGCACCTGCAGTTCCTTCGCGCTGCCTGTCAGCAAGGCGACGGTCACCCATCACTTCCGTACGCTCCGTGAGGCAGGGCTGATCTGCCAGGTCGACCGGGGCAACAGCCGAAAGGCCACCCTCCGCCGGGCCGATATCGAGCAGCGATTTCCCGGGCTGCTGGCACTGCTCGTGGCGGAGGGCGCGCGGGGCGACAGTCAGGCATAGCGGTCGGTGAGCTCGGCCCCGATCCGGGCCAGTTCGGCCTGGACGGAGGGTGGTTCGAGTACGTCGATCAGCGCGCCCCAGCCGGCCAGGTGTCTGGCGATGTCCAGCGGGGCCGGTGCGGCGATGCGGACCCGGGCGCGTCCGTCGTCGAGTTCGGTGTCGAGGTGGCAGTGGCGCCCGAAGTGGTTGCGCAGTACGGCCACGTACCGGGCCTCGATGAGCACGGTGGCCCAGGTGTGGGAACGCCGCTGCTCCACCTCGCCGACGACTTGTTGCCACGCGGTGGCGAGGGTGAAGTCGTCGGGGCGCTCGGCGGGCTGGTCGGTGGGGTCGGCCGTGACGATCCGGTCGACCCGGAAGGTTCGCTGCCCTCGCTCGGTGCCGGCGATCAGATACCAGGTGTCGTCCTTGTCGACCAGGCCCCAGGGGTCGACCAGCCTTTCCGTCCGTTCCCGGGCGTGGTTGTCGTAGGTCAGGCGGACCTTCCGGCGGCGGACCACAGCGTCCTGCAGCCGCTCCACCAGCTTGGGCCGGCCGCGATCCCGCTCGCCCCAGCCGACCGGGTCGGTCATGGTGGCGGCGGCTGCTGCCTCGGCGTCGGCGCGGAAGGTCTGCGGCAGCGCCCGTACGAGCTTGCGCAGCGCCGCCTTGGCCTCGGCCGAGACCGCCGCGGCCGGGCCGACGAGCAGGAACAACGCCTGCGCCTCCATGGCCGAAAGCCCGCTGAGATCGGTGCGGGCGCCCCCGACGAGCGACCAGCCGCCGCCGCGTCCGGGCTGGGGGTATACGGGGACGCCCGCCGCCGACAGCGCCTCCAGGTCGCGGCGGGCGGTGGCCACGGACACTTCCAGCTCGTCGGCGAGCTCGGCGGCGGTCACCCGGCCGCGGGACTGGAGGAGCAGGAGGGTGGCGATGAGGCGGTCGGCGCGCATGTCTTCAGCCTCGCCCATAAAGTGCTCAATTGGTGAGCACTTTAAGCCGGAGGATGGTCACATCGCCGTTCGAAGCAGGCACTGATCGAAGGAGAAGGACCCCCATGCTGCGAGGACTCACCACCGTCACCTTTTTCGCCGACGATGTCGCCGCCGCCCGGAGCTGGTACACCGATCTGCTCGGCATCGAGCCGTACTTCGTGCGCCCGGTCGAGGGGACGCCCGCTTACGTCGAGTTCCGCATCGGCGACTACCAGCATGAACTCGGCATCGTCGACCGCCGGTTCGCCGTGCCCGGCCGGTCGGGCGGCGACGGGGGCGTGGTGGTCTACTGGCACGTGGACGATGTACAAACCACCTTCGAGCGGCTGCTGTCCATGGGGGCCACGGTGCACGAGAAGCCGACCGAGCGCGGGCCCGGCTTCGTCACCGCGTCCGTGGTCGACCCGTTCGGGAACATCCTCGGAGTGATGTACAACCAGCATTACCTGGATGTTCTGGGAGCACCGGACGGCCGGTGCTGATGGACCGTACGGCAAGGATGTGACGGGTGAGCGACAAAGAACTTCTGGCCCAGCGATTCGAGGAGCACCGCTCCCATCTGCGCGCGGTGGCCTACCGCATGCTGGGCTCGCTCAACGAAGCGGACGACGCGGTCCAGGAGACCTGGCTGAAGCTGAGCCGTTCCGATGTCTCCGAGGTGCAGAACCTGGGTGGCTGGCTGACCACCGTGGCGGGCCGGGTGTGTCTGGACATGTTGCGCTCCCGCAGTTCGCGGCGGGAGGAGCCGCTGCCTGAGCAGCAGGACGGTCCCATCCGGCTGCCCGATCCGGTGGTCAGCGGCCCGGGCGGGGTGGATCCCGAGCAGGAGATGCTGGTGGCCGACTCGGTCGGCATCGCGCTGATGATCGTGCTGCAGACCCTCGCGCCCGCCGAGCGACTGGCGTTCGTACTGCACGATCTGTTCGCCGTCCCCTTCGACGAGATCGCCCCCATCCTGGGCCGCACCTCCGCGTCCACCCGCCAGCTCGCCAGCCGCGCCCGCCGCCGGGTGGAGGGGGCCGCGCCCGCCGCCGACACCGATCTCGCCCGCAAGCGCGAGGTGGTGGACGCGTTCCTCACCGCCTCGCGCGGCGGGGACTTCGACGCCCTTCTGGCTGTCCTCGACCCCGATGTCGTGGCCCGCTCCGACGGCGGCACCCTGCGGCCGAGCCTGCTGCGGCGCGGGGCGCAGGATGTGGCCTCGCAGGCCATCACCTTCGCGCGGATCGCGGAGGCCGCGCGCCCGGTGCTGATCAATGGCTCGCCCGGGGTGGTCTCGGTCGCGGAGGGGCGCGTGGTGTCGGTCATGGCGTTCACGATCCGGGGCGGCCGGATCACCGCCCTCGACATTCTCACCGACCCCGAACGCATCGCGGGGATGGACCTGGGCGCGCTGAGCGGCTGATCCGGGAGCGCGGAGCGTCGCATCCCGCCGAGAGGTCCGCCGAGATGTCCGGGCCCCTGATGTGGCCGAAAGCCGGGGGCTTAGCATAAGCCCCTGGCATGGACACCATCACTCTGTGGGCATTCGTCGCGCTCGCCGCAGCCGCGACCCTCGTCGGCTTCTCGAAATCCGCCGTCAGCGGCGCCAACACCGTCAGCCTTGCGATCTTCGCGGCCGTACTCCCGGCCCGCGAGTCGACCGGGGTACTGCTTCCCCTGCTCATCGTGGGCGACGTGTTCGCCGTCTACAGCTATCGCCGCCACGCCGACTGGGCCACGCTGATCCGGCTGTTTCCCGCGGTGGCTGCCGGGGTGGTGGCGGGCACGGTGTTCATGCTGTGGGCCGACGACACCGCGGTGCGCACCTCGATCGGGGCGATTCTGCTGTTCATGACCGGGGTCACGCTGTGGCGTCGGCGTGCGGCCCGGAAAGCGGACGAAGCCGGGAAGGCGGAGAAGGCGGGGGAGGGCCGGGGCAGCGCACGGCTCAAGGCCGGGTCGTACGGCGTGCTCGGCGGGTTCACGACCATGGTGGCCAACGCGGGCGGTCCCGTGATGTCGATGTATCTGCTCTCCGCGGGCTTCCGGAAGCTCGGTTTCCTGGGCACCTCGGCGTGGTTCTTCCTGATCGTCAACGTCGCCAAGGTGCCCTTCAGTGTCGGCCTCGGCCTGATTGACCGGGACTCGCTGCTGCTGGACGCGGCGCTGGTCCTGTTCGTCATACCCGGGGCGTTCCTCGGCAGGGCGGTCGTGGACCGGATCAACCAGCGGCTCTTCGAGCGGCTGGTGATCGCGGCCACCGTGGTGGGCGGCGCCCAGTTGCTGCTGCGCTGAGTCCACTAAGAGAGCCCGCTAAGAGGCCGCTCGTGACTCGATGAGCGCGGCGAGGCCGTCCAGGACCCGCGCCAGGCCGAAGCGGAAGGCGTATTCGGGGTTGTACGAGCCCTGGTGGGCCTCGCCCGCGGCGCTGCCCACCCGGGCCGCGAGGGGATACCGCTCGGCGTCGAAGACCTTGGCCAGCAGGGGGGCGTGGGCCTCCCACCACTGGGCGTCGGACATCGCGCTGTCCCGGCCGGCCGCCTGGGCGTCCAGTTCGGCGCGGGCCGTGGCGCGGACGAAGTCGAGCAGGAAGGTGAGCGCGGCGTCGATCTCGATGTCGTCCAGGCCCAGGCCCTCGAAGGCGGCCAGTTCGTGCTCGTACTTGGCGATGACCCCGGGGCCGAGTGGCGGGCGGGTGGCGGGCAGGGTCGCCACCCAGGGGTGGCGGCGGCACAGCTCCAGGTTTTCGCGGGCGACGGCCTCGACCCTGGCGCGCCAGGGGGCGGCGGCCGGTCGACCCGAGCAGTCGGCGCGCTCCATCTCCAGATAGGCGGTGTCCAGCATGAGGTCGAGCAGTTCGGCCTTGGCGGGGACGTACGTATAGAGGGTCATCGGCGTGACGCCGAGCCCCTGGGCCACGCCCCGCATGGTCAGCGCCTCCAGGCCGCCGGAGTCGGCGAGCGCGATGGCGGCCTGGATGACGGCGTCGACGCTGAGGCCCTGCTTGGGGCCGCGGCGGGGTGGCGCGTCCGCGGGTGCGGGCTCGCGCCACAGCAGTTCCAGGGTGCGGGCCGGGTCGCCCGCGCCGCTGCGTTCCTTGGCCATCGGTACCGTTCACCGTTCCTTGTCGTCCGAGCCGTGTTGTCCGGGCTGTGTTCTGCTCCTCCGCGGCTATTTTGTCGCGCGCTTACTCCGTACGTTGTATAGGGTACGGCGTATCCTGTTTTTCTGTTCCAGGAGGAGTAGCCGTGAACGCCACGTCCGGACCCCGCCCGGCCGACAGCCACCATCTGATCCAGGTCCGCGGAGCCCGAGCGAACAACCTCAAGGACGTCTCCCTGGACATCCCCAAGCGCAGGCTCACGGTCTTCACCGGAGTGTCCGGGTCCGGGAAGTCCTCGCTGGTGTTCGGCACCATCGCCGCCGAGTCGCAGCGCCTGATCAACGAGACGTACACGGCCTTCATCCAGTCGTTCATGCCGAACCTGAACCGCCCCGACGTGGACGGGCTGCACAATCTGAGCGCCGCGATCGTCGTCGACCAGGAGCGGATCGGCGCCAACTCGCGCTCCACCGTGGGCACCGCCACCGATGCGTACACCATGCTGCGGATCGTCTTCAGCCGCGTCGGCACCCCGCATATCGGCACATCCTCAGCCTTCAGCTTCAACAGCCCCGAGGGCATGTGTCCGGCCTGCGAGGGGCTTGGCCAGGTGTCGAAGATCGACGTCGACCAGCTGGTGGACCGCGAACTCTCGCTGAACGAAGGGGCCATCGCCGTCCCGAGCTTCGGCGTGGACACCTGGTACTGGCAGGTCATGGCCCAGTCCGGCTTCCACGACCCGGACAAGAAGCTCAAGGACTTCACCGAGCAGGAGTGGGCGGACTTCCTCTACAAGGAGTCCACCAAGGTCAAGGTCGGCTCCATCAACGTCACCTATGAAGGCCTTGTCACCAAGTTCCAGCGGCTCTACCTCTCCAAGGACCGCGAATCCATGCAGGCCCATATCCGCGCCTTCGTGGACCGGGCCGTCGTCTTCGCCGACTGCCCGGACTGCGGCGGCACCCGGCTGAGCGCCGCCGCGCTGTCCTCGACGATCGGCGAGGTCAACATCGCCCAGTGCTCGGCCATGCAGATCAGCGACCTCGCCGAGTTCATACGGGGCATCGACGACCCGTCGGTGGCCCCGCTGCTGGGCAATCTGCGGCAGCTGCTGGAGTCGCTGGTCGAGATCGGGCTCGGCTATCTGAGCCTGGACCGCCCCTCCGCCACCCTCTCCGGCGGCGAGGCACAGCGGGTCAAGATGGTGCGCCATCTCGGCTCCAGCCTGACCGATGTGACCTACGTCTTCGACGAGCCGACCGTCGGGCTGCACCCCCATGACATCCAGCGGATGAACGACCTGCTGCTGCGGCTGCGCGACAAGGGGAACACGGTGCTGGTCGTCGAGCACAAGCCCGAGGTGATCGCGATCGCCGATCATGTCGTGGACCTCGGCCCCGGGGCGGGCACGGGCGGTGGCGAGATCTGCTTCAGCGGGGACGTCGCCGGGCTGCGCGCCTCCGCCACCCTCACCGGGCGCCACCTGGAGCACCGGACGCGGCTGCGCGAGACCGTACGCACCCCGCGTGGGCAGCTGTCCATCGAGGGCGCGGACCTGCACAACCTCAAGAGCGTCGACGTGGACATCCCGACCGGGGTGCTGACCGTGGTCACCGGCGTGGCCGGCTCGGGCAAGAGCTCGCTGATCCATGGCTATCTGGCCGGGCGGGACGGGGTGGTGGTGGCCGACCAGTCGCCCATCCGCGGTTCGCGACGCTCCAACCCGGCCACGTACACCGGGCTGCTCGGCCCGATCCGCACCGCCTTCGCCAAGGCCAACGGCGTCAAGGCGGCGCTGTTCAGCGCGAATTCGGAGGGCGCCTGCCCCAAGTGCAACGGCATCGGGCTCATCTACACCGATCTGGCGATGATGGCCGGGGTGGCCTCGGTGTGCGAGGAGTGCGAGGGCAAGCGGTTCACGCCCGAGGTGCTGACGTACACGCTGCGCGGCAAGAACATCAGCGAGGTGCTGGGCATGTCGGTGGCGGAGGCGCACGAGTTCTTCCCCTCGGGGCAGGCGCACACCGTCCTGGGGCGGCTGGTGGACGTCGGGCTGAGCTATCTGCGGCTCGGCCAGCCGCTGAACACCCTCTCCGGCGGTGAGCGCCAGCGGCTCAAGCTGGCCATCCACATGGCCGAGAAGTCCTCGACGTACATCCTGGACGAGCCGACCACCGGACTGCACATGGCGGACGTCGACAAGCTGCTGGCCCTGCTGGACCGGCTGGTCGACGACGGCAACACGGTCATCGTCATCGAACACCACCAGGCCGTGATGGCCCACGCCGACTGGCTCGTCGACCTCGGCCCGGGCGGCGGCCACGACGGCGGACAGGTGGTGTTCACCGGCACCCCCGCCGACCTGGTGGCCGGCGCTGACACACTGACCGCCCGCCATCTGCGGGAGTACGTGGGGGCGTGAGGCCGTGCCCGCGGCTGATGTTCTCGGCGGTCAGCGTGGGGCGGTGAGCCGGAGCCGGTAACGGACCGCGGGCCGCCCGTTCAGCTCGATGTCCTCCACGGCCGTGAACCCGCTGCGCCGGAGCACGGCCGTGGAGGCGGGGTTGTCGAGCGTGGCCGCCGCGATGAGGGCCGAGAGCCCGTACGAGTCCGCGGCCAGCCGGCACACCTGCGCCACCGCGGCCGTCGCGACACCCCGGCCCGTGGCCCGCTCGCCGATGCGGTAGCCGAGCTCGGCGGTGTCCTCCAGGACGTCCACCAGATTCACCCGGCCGATCAGCTCTCCCGCCTCGTCCAGGACCACATGGAAGTGGCACAACCCGGCCTCCTGCTCGTCGAGCAGGAGCTGGTGGCGGGAGGCGAACTCCGTGAAATACGTGTCACCCCGGTCCGGGATGGACCGCGCGAAGTACTCCCTGTTCTCCCGCTCGAAAGCCAGCAGGGCCGGTGCGTGGTCCGCCCGAAGCCGCTCCAACCTGACCATGATCATGTCCGCGAGCATACGGGGCGGGGGGCCGTACTCAGTGCCGGCGGTCTGCCGGCGTCGTATCTGTCGGCGTCGTATTCGGCGCGTTCTTCGCGCGCTGGGGAGTGACCATGTCCAGAAGCACCATCGCGTCGTAGTCCGGGGTGTCCGGCTCGGCGATGTACACGCCCAGCCGCTGGCCGGGAGTCCCCTCCAGGTGCATGGCCTGGAAACCGAGGGTGATTTCGCCGACGTGCGGATGGTGGAAGGTCTTGCGCGTGGCGGCCCTGCGGCCCTTGACCTCGTAGCGCTCCCACAGGCCGGCGAAGTCCGGGCTCTTGAGCAGGAGCTCGCCGACGAGGCCCGCCAGATCGGGGGCGTCGGGGTCGGTCCCGGCCAGGGCGCGCAGCCGGGCGACGCAGCCGCGGATCTGGTTGTCCCAGTCGGTGAACATCTCGCGGGCGGCCGGGTGCAGAAAGAGATAGCGGGCCAGGTTGCGCTGTTTGGCGGGCCAGTCGCCGATGCCGGCGTACAGCGCCAGGCCGCCGGGGTTGCAGGCGAGCAGATCGAGGGTGCGGCTGGCGACGTAGGCCGGGTTCGGGCGCATGGTCTCCAGCAGCAGTTTGAGCTGCGGCCGTACGGTGCGGCTGGGGGCGGCCGGGAGCTCGGGCGCGTACCGGGCGGCGCGGGCGGCCAGCTCGCGCAGGTGGTCGCGCTCGTCGTCGTCCATGCGCAGGGCGCGGGCGAGGGCGTCGACCACGGATGGGCTGGGCCTGGTCTCCTTGCCGCGCTCCAGACGGGTGTAGTAGTCGATGCTGACTCCGGCGAGGGCGGCGAGCTCTTCGCGGCGCAGACCGGGAGTGCGGCGCAGACCGGGGCCGGGGGTCAGACCGACCTGATCGGGGGTGACCTGGGTGCGCCGGGCGCGCAGAAAGAGCCCCAGCTCCGTACCGCTACCGCTACCGCTACCGCCACTGCTGTGCTGCTGCTCACCTGCCATGTTGTCCAGTCTCACAGCGCGCGGGCCCGGACGGGAGGCGGGTGAGGGGCCGTGTCACACCCTGGAACGGCGCTCCCCGGCTCCCCGGCTCCCCGGCTCTCCAGCTCCCGGCTCCCTGGCTCAGGCGGGCGCCGGGCCGGTGCTGCGGCGGACGACCAGCTCCGTGGGGATGTCCACGCGGACCCCGGGCTCGGGCGCCTGGTGGAGCTGGTCCAGCATCAGGGCCAGACAGCGGCGGCCGACCTCGGCGAAGTCCGTACGGACCGTGGTCAGCGGCGGCAGCAGATGCGCGGCCTCGGGGATGTCGTCGTAGCCGACCACGCTGACGTCCTCGGGCACCCGGCGCCCGGCCTCGTGCAGCGCGCGCAGCACGCCCACCGCCATCTGGTCGTTGGACACGAAGACCGCGGTGACCTCCGGGCGCTCGGCCACCCGGCGGCCCAGCTCATAGCCGGAGTCCGCGCTCCAGTCGCCGAACAGCGGCTCGGGCGCGACGGCCCCCGCGTCCTTCAGGGCCGCCCGCCAGCCGTCGAGGCGGGCCTCCGCCGCGATCCAGCCGGCCGGTCCCGCGATATGCCAGACCGTACGGTGGCCGAGGCCCAGCAGATGCTCGGTGGCCTGGCGGGCGCCGGACGCCGAGTCCCCGGCGACGACCGGGACCCGCTCCCCGAAGCTCTTGTCGAGGGTGACCAGCGGGATGTCATGGCCCGACTCGACCAGGGTCTGGCCCACCGAGCGCTGCGGCGCGATGGCGATCACACCGTCCGCGCCCTCGCCGAGCAGCCGGTCCAGCGCGCCCGCCACGGACGCCTGGTCGGTGGCGGTCAGCGCGATCGTACTGACCAGATAACCGGCCGACTGGGCCGCCTCGTTGATGCCCGCCAGGGTGGCGGCCGGGCCGAAGCGGGTCGCGTCGAAGGAGATCACGCCGAGCATCCGGCTGCGCCCGCTGGCGAGAGTGCGGGCGCTGGCGGTCGGGCGGTAGCCCAGCTCCCGCATCGCGGCCCGCACCCGCTCGCGGGTCTCCTCCCGGACGCTCGGGTGGTCGTTGAGCACCCGCGAGACGGTCTGGCCGGACACCCCCGCGAGCCGGGCGACGTCCGCCATCAGAACCCTGGAGCCGGCCGTGCCCCGGCGGCGCCTGGTCCGGACGGGCTCCGCCATACCGGGACTTCCTTCCTGCTGCCCTGCTTGCTGCGTCTCTGCCTGCTGCGTCTGCCCCTACACCCTAGGCCCCGGCAGCCGGTGGCGGCCGAGGGCTTCGCGCTGGGGCGGGGTCAGCCACTCGGGCCGGGCGGCGACGGCGTACGTGTCGGCGGCGGTGCGCCGGAGCGCGACGGGACAGCTGACGTCCGGCTGCTCCTCGGCCGCGCGCAGCGCGTCGGCGAGGCGGTCCGGGGGCCACCCCAGCGCGGTGGCCAGCTGCTCCGCGGTGAGCGGGGCGCCGGTGTGGACGAGCGCCGCGAGCACGGTCAGTACGTCGGCGGCCAGGGCGGCGTCGGGGCCGCCGGACATGTTGTCGCTGAGGCCCGCGAAGAACTGGCGCATCTGGTCCAGCCGGGCCCCGGCGGGTGTTCCGGCATCGAAGAGGTCGACCCCGCGCCGCGCGGCCTGAGCCCACATCTCGGTCGTCCGGGCGCTCGTCGTCCACGACCGGATCCAGACGTCGTCGTCGATGACGTACAGCTCGCGCCGCGTCCCCGGGGCGCGTTCGCGGCGTATCAGCTCCAGCCCCTCGAGATAGCCGATGGCCTTGGACACCGACGCGGGGCTGACCCGCAGTTGCCGGACCAGTTCGGCCGAGCCGAGCCGGCCGGAGTCCGTGGTGAACAGCCGGGCGAACACGCGGGCCACCATGCGGGGCAGCCCCGTCTGCACCATCAGTCCCGCGAACTCCTCGGCGAAGACGCGCACCGCCTCGGGGTCGCGCCCGTCGGCGCTGATGGCGGCCGGGGACTCCGGGCGCGGGGGCGGCCCGGGGCGGCGCGAACGCCGCTCGGTGGCCTGGTGAGCCCGGTCGGCCCGGTAGCCGTCGGGTCCGCCGTTGCGGGCCACCTCCCGGCTGATGGTCGACGTCGGCCGGCCGAGCCGCCGGGCGATCTCGGCGTAGCCAATTTCCTCGGCGAGCCCCGAGGCGATGTCCTGGCGGTCCCCGTGGGTCAGCCTGCCTCCCGGCATCGGTGCGCCTCCCGTGGTTGTCGATGGCCGGTCCAGTATGCGTTCACGATCAGCTCATTGCAACGAGAGACCCAGAAGCGCGTTGCATTTGCCGTCAATTTCATTGCAACGAGCCTTGAGAGAGTTGGTAGTTGACGTTGACGGTTTATAAAACGCAACGTAGCTTTCTTGTCGTTCAAACGCATGGAGCGAGGTGACATGAAGACGGCGGCACGCGAAGAAACCGCGCTCGACGTCGACGGGCTGCGTATGCGGTACGGCACGGTCGACGTCCTGCACGATGTGACGTTCCAGGCGCGCCAGGGGGAGGTGTTGGCGCTCCTCGGGCCGAACGGGGCGGGCAAGACCACCACCATCGAGATCCTGGAAGGCTTCCGGACACGGTCGGCGGGCCGGGTCCAGGTGCTCGGCGCGGATCCGGCGCAGGGCGACGAGCGGTGGCGGGCGCGGGTGGGGGTGGTCCTGCAGTCCTGGCGGGACCACGGGAAGTGGCGGGTGCGTGAACTGCTCGCCCACTTGGGCGGCTACTACGCCGCGTACTCCACCGCGGCGGTCCGCAGGCCGTGGGACCCGGACGAACTCGTCGCGGCGGTCGGCCTGACCGAGCACGCGGGCAAGAAGATCAAGACGCTGTCCGGCGGCCAGCGGCGCAGGCTGGACGTGGCCATCGGCATCGTGGGCCGTCCCGAGCTGCTGTTCCTGGACGAGCCCACCACGGGCTTCGACCCCGAGGCCCGGCATGAGTTCCACGACCTCGTCCACCGCCTCGCCGCGGACCACGCGACCACGATCCTGCTCACCACCCACGACCTGGACGAGGCGGGCAAGCTCGCCGACCGCGTTCTGATCCTGGCCGGCGGGCGGATCATCGCGGACGGCTCGGTGGCCGAGCTGGCGCGGCGGATCGCGGGCGAGGACGAGGTGCGCTGGACGCGTGGCGGTGAGCGCTTCACGGCGTCGACCGCCGATTCCACCGCCTTCGTACGCGGGCTGTTCGGCCGGTACGGCGAGGCGATCGGCGAACTCGAGGTCCGGCGAGCCTCGTTGGAGGACACCTACCGGGCGCTGGTCCGGCAGAGCGAGGACGCGGCGGGGGTGGGCCGATGAACCCCGGAACCGCGGCGCTGCGGGCGGGCTGGAGCCGCGGCGTGATCGAGCTGCGGCAGTCGTTCACCAACGGCGCCGAACTGCTGTCCCATCTGCTGTGGCCGGTGCTGATGCTGACCGCCATGTACTTCATGCGGGACACCACACTGGGCGGCGGACTCCTGCTCGGCAGCATGGCCCTGCCCAGCATCCTGGGGATGAACGCGGCGCTCGGCATGGTCACCATGAGCCAACTGCTCACCGCCGACCGCGAGGACGGAACCCTGCTGCGCGCCAAGGCCACCCCGCACGGAATGCGCGGCTACCTCGTCGGCAAGGTCGTCTCGGTGGCCGGCGGACTCCTCGCCGACCTCGCCATCCTGCTCCTCCCCGGGCTGCTGCTCATCGACGGCCTGGCCGTCGGCAGCCCGGACTCCTGGCTGACGGTGGCCTGGGTGCTGGCCCTGGGCATGGCCGCGACCCTGCCGCTGGGCGCGGTGCTGGGCTCGGTGTTCCCCAGTGCGCGCGGCCAAGGTCTGGTCCAGGTGCCGGTCCTGGGCCTGATGGCGATCTCCGGCATCTTCTACCCGGTCACCGCGCTGCCGGAGTGGCTGGAGTGGGTCGCCCAGGCGTTCCCCATCTACTGGCTCGGTCTCGGTATGCGGTCGGCCCTGCTGCCGGACGCGGCGGTCGACATCGAGATCGGGGACTCCTGGCGGCACCTGGAGACCGTCGGGGTGCTGGGGGCCTGGGCGGCGCTCGGCCTAGCCGTGGCCCCGGTCGTACTGCGGCGGATGGCCCGCCGGGAGTCGGGGTCGAGCGTGGCCGAGCGCCGCGAGAAGGCCCTGCGGCGGGTCGGATGAGACGGACCGGACCGAGCCGGCCCGGCCGCGCTACGGCTTCTCGCCCACCCGGTCGCCGAGCGGAGGCCGCCCGGCGGTGGCGGCGGAACGCGGGTCGGTGTCGGCCGGGCGCGTGGCCGTGGCGCGGATCAGCCAGCCCGTCGTGGCCAGGCAGATCGCCGAGACCGCGGCCAGGATGAGCGGTACGGACCGGATGCCGGACAGTTCGATGGCCTTGCCGAGCGCCGGGCCCGCGGCCACGCCGCCGACCATGGACGCCGCGATGACCAGCGCCCCGGCCCGGCGGGCGCGCGGGGCCGCGTCGTTCAGCCAGGGCAGGCCGGTCGGGAAGATCGGCGCGATGAACAGGCCGACGCCCGCGTATGCGTACGGGGCCAGCGCGGGCACCGCGGCGAGCAGCAGGCACGCGGTCATGCCCGCGCAGCTGACCACGATGATCGACCGGGCGGGCCAGCGCAGCGCGAGCGGCGCGACCAGGAACCGGCCGACCGTCATCATCAGCCAGTAGACGGAGGTCGCGGAGGCGGCGGCGGTCGCGCCGTAGCCGACGGTCTCCAGGTGGGTGGGTTCCCAGCCGCCGACGCCCGCCTCGATGCCGACGTGCAGGACGTACAGGAGCACGAAGGCGCCCAGCACGGTGGCCAGGCTGCGGGACCGCGCCCGCGCCCGCCTCGCGTCCACGCCGTCCGCTTCCGCGGCCTCGTCCGTACGCGGGGGTGCCTCGTCCCGCACCCCGGCCAGGCACAGCAGCAGCGGCAGGGTCAGCACGGCGAAGCCGAGGAAGACGGCGGTGTAGTGCTCCGCCCCCACCAGGCCGATCAGCGCCGGGCCGAGGATCGCGCCGATGCCGAAGTGGGCGTTGAGGATGTTGAGCATGGCGGTGCTGCGGCGCCCGAACCCGACGGCGAAGAGCTGGTTCAGGCCGTAGTCGATGCCGCCGAAGCCGAGCCCGGCCACCAGCGCCATGGCGAGGGCGGCGGGCCACGTGGGCGCGAGGGCGAAACCGGCCGCGCCGACGGCCATCAGCAGATACGAGCCGCCGAGCAGCTTGCGGTTGCCGATCCGGGCGGCGGGACCGGCGCGGCCGACGAGCCGGCCGAAGAGCCGGTCGAAGACGAGGACGCCCGCGACGCCGCCCACGAAGTGGGCGCTGAGGCCGAGTCCGGCGGTGGAGGGGGAGAGGCCGTACTCGTCGCGGAAGGCGGGGATCGACGGTCCGTAGAGCGCCTGCAGCGCGCCGATCAGGATGAAGCCCACGCAGGACGCGACCACGGCGGCGCGGCTGAACAGCGGCGTCCGGTCAGGGGCCCGGTCAGGGGTCCGGTCGTCGGGTCGGGGGAGCGGATGCGTGCTCGGAGGCTGGTCCACGACGGGAGTGTTACCGCTAACATTTCGCCCGTCAAGGCATTTGCCGCGGCGCGGGGCCCGCTGCGGGGGGCGGGGCCCGCGCCCCGGGGCGGGCCCTCGCACACGTTTGCGCCGCCGACCGCCTCGGGTACAGTGATCGCGGCTTCAGTAGCAACGACCGAGGAGGTGAGACCCATTACCGCTGTGTCAGGTCGGGTGCTCTCATCTCACGGCCGTGCGGTCCCTCAGGGATAGGTGACCGCGGGAGCGCCCACAGGCGTT
>NZ_MUNE01000740.1 GCF_002154605.1 Streptomyces milbemycinicus
GCGCGGGGGAAAAACGGGAGGGACAAATGGGGGACACCGGAACGTACGCCTTCGTTCACCCCTGCGATGTGGATCTCAACATGGGATGGGCCACACGACCCGCGTGACGACTCGCGTACGCTGACCATTCACTCGCCCTCGCCGCCGGGTCGCCGGACGTCCTCAGCCTGCGACGTCCCGCCCCCGAGGGGCCGCGAGCGCACGACAGGGAGGTGCGGTTTATGTCCGGGACGACCACGGCCGGCAATCGACGGACGACGGGCGTTCCCCGGCAGTGGCGCGGCACCGACGCNNCTGCTGTGGATCGTCGACGCGTACCCGCTGGTCTGCGCCTCCCTGCTGATCCTGTTCGGCACGCTCGGCGACCGGGTCGGCCGCCGCCGGGTGCTGCTGCTCGGCTACGGCCTCTTCGGCGTGGCCTCCGCCCTCGCCGCCGAGGCCGGCAACCCGAAGGTCCTCATCGTGGCCCGCGCCCTGCTGGGCGTCGGCGGCGCGATGATCATGCCCGCGACGCTGTCGATCCTGCGCCAGGTCTTCCCGGACCGCCGTGAGCGCGCCCTGGCCATCGGCGTCTGGAGCGCGGTGGCCGCCGTGGGCGCGGCCGTCGGGCCGCTGCTCGGGGGCTTTCTGCTGGAGCACTTCTGGTGGGGCTCGGTCTTCCTCATCAACATCCCGCTGATGGCGGTCGCCCTGCCCGTCGGCCGCTGGCTGCTGCCGGAGTCCACCGGCGACCGCGACGGCCCCTGGGACGTGCTGGGCGCGATCATGGCCGCCTGCGGGCTGTTCTGTGTGGTCTTCGGCGTCAAGCGGGTGGGCAGCGGCGCGGCCCTGCTGGATCCCCTCACCGCCGCGCCGACGCTGTTCGGCGTGGTCCTGCTGGTGCTCTTCGTACGCCGGCAGCGCCGCCGCAAGCATCCGCTGGTCGATCTGCGGCTGTTCACCCGGCCCGCGTTCAGCATCTCCGTCGGCTGTATCGTGCTCGCCCTGCTGGCGCTCGTCGGCCTGGAGCTCATAGCCGCCCAGTATCTGCAGCTCGTCCTCGGCCTCACGCCGCTCGAGACGGGCATGCGGCTGCTGCCGCTCACCCTCGCCGCCATGGCCGCCGGGCTCGCCGGGTCCCGGATGCTGCAGCGGCTCGGCCCCCGCGCCATGGTCGCCTTCGGCTTCTCGCTCACCGCGGCGGCCGTCCTCTCGCTGGTCGTCATGGGCCAGTCCGACCGGCCCGCGGTCCTGGTCGGCGCCTTCCTCTTCCTCGGCTTCGGCCTGGAGACCACGCTCTTCGGCGCGTACGAATCGATGCTCAACGAGTCGTCGGTCAAGTCCGCGGGCGGCGCGGCCGCGATCGGCGAGACCTCGTACCAACTCGGCGCCGGTATCGGCATCGCCCTCCTGGGCAGCGTCATGAACGCCACCTACGCGCCCGGCGTCTCCCATGCCGCAGGCGTCCCGGAGTCCGCGAGCGAGGCCGCGAGCGCGTCGCTCGGCGCGGCCTACAAGGTCTCCGACCGGCTCGGCGGCTCGGAGGGCGAGGCGCTGCGCGCGGTGGCGCGCCAGTCCTTCGTCCACGGGCTGCATGTCACGCTGGTGGTCAGCGCGGGTCTGTTGCTGGTGGGGGCGCTGGCGGCGCTGCGGCTGCCGAAGTCGATGGAGTGCTCGCCCGACGAGGACGGTACGGACGCCGGGCACGGTACGGACGCCGGGCACGGGGCTGACACCGGGTGCGGTACGGACACCGGACGCGGTACGGATGCCGGGCATACGGCGAACGCCGACGCCGGGCATGATCTGGAGCCGGCCCCCGCCCCGGACACCGCCCGCGACGCGGCGCAGGACACGGGCACCGCGCGCGTGCCCCGCCCGAACCACCCCGACCGCGCCGACCGTGCGGCGGTCGGCGCGGAGACCTCCGGCTGACGGCGGTTCCCTCCGGCCCCCGCATCCGCGCCGCCGGGCGGCCGGGCGCGGTCTGGACGCCGGGGATTACCCGGCCGTAGCGTCGGATCCGACCGGAACGATCACCCGGCGGCACCGAGACCGCACCCCAACGCACCTCAACCCAGCGCAACGCAGCCGAACCGAACCGCACCGGAACCGGAGGCCGAACCATGTCCGAGGGCGCCCGCCGCAGCCTGCCGCCGTTCGACCCCGCCGACCCGCTCGGGATCGACGACCTGCTCGCCCCGGACGACCTCGCCGTCCGCACCACCGTCCGCCAGTGGGCCGCCACCCGCGTCCTGCCGCAAATCGCCGACTGGTACGAGCGCGGCGAGCTGCCCGGCATCCGCGAACTGGCCCGCGAGCTCGGCTCCCTCGGGGCGCTCGGCATGTCGCTGACGGGATACGGCTGTACGGGCGCGAGCGCCGTCCAGTACGGGCTGGCCTGCCTGGAGCTGGAGGCCGCCGACTCCGGAATCCGCTCCCTGGTGTCCGTACAGGGCTCCCTGGCCATGTACGCCATCCACCGCTTCGGCTCGGAGGAGCAGAAGGAGCGGTGGCTGCCCCCGATGGCCGCGGGCGAGATCATCGGCTGCTTCGGGCTGACCGAGCCCGACCATGGCTCGGATCCGGCCGCGATGCGCACCTACGCCAAGCGGGACGGCTCCGACTGGGTGCTCACCGGCCGCAAGATGTGGATCACCAATGGCTCGGTGGCCGGGGTCGCCGTGGTCTGGGCCCGTACGGACGAGGGGATCAGGGGATTCGTCGTGCCGACGGACAGCCCCGGCTTCTCGGCCCCCGAGATCCGGCACAAGTGGTCGCTGCGCGCCTCGGTGACCAGCGAGCTGGTGATGGACGAGGTGCGGCTGCCCGCCGACGCCGTGCTGCCGGAGGTCACCGGGTTGCGCGGACCGCTCAGCTGTCTGAGCCATGCCCGCTACGGCATCGTCTGGGGCTCGATGGGCGCGGCGCGGGCGTGTTTCGAGGCGGCGCTGGAGTACGCGGGGTCCCGCGAGCAGTTCGGCCGGCCCATCGGCGGCTTCCAGCTCACCCAGGCCAAGCTCGCCGATATGGCGGTCGAGCTGCACAAGGGCGTGCTGCTGGCCCATCACCTGGGAATGCGTATGGACGCCGGAACGCTCCGCCCCGAGCAGGTCAGCTTCGGCAAGCTCAACAATGTGCGGGAGGCGATCGAGATCTGCCGCACGGCCCGGACGATCCTGGGCGCCAACGGGATCTCCTTGGAGTACCCGGTGATGCGGCACGCGACGAATCTGGAATCGGTGCTCACCTATGAGGGCACCGTCGAAATGCACCAACTGGTGCTCGGCAAGGCGCTCACCGGACTGGACGCGTTCCGGTGAGCGGCCTTGCCTAGCTCTGGTTGAAGAAGCCGGTGGCGTGGTGTCTGCTGGCGCTGAGGACTTCGTAGTCCGGCGGCGTCAGAAGGAAGACACGGTTGGCCACGCGGTCAATAGAGCCGCGCAGTCCGAAGATCAGCCCGGCGGCGAAGTCGACGACGCGCTTGGCATCGGCGGGCTCCATGGTCGTCAGATTGACGATGACCGGCACGCCCTCCCGGAACATCTCGCCGATGCCGCGCGCGTCCCGGAAGCTCTCGGGGGTGACCGTGGCGATACGGGTGCCCTCGTCCCGCGCGGCCTGGTCGGCCACCCGCACCCGCGGGTCGGTCACCCAGGCGTCGCCGGGCTCGGGTCCCTCAGCGTAGTCGTCGTCGTAGTAGCGCTCGTCATCGCTGTCGTCGACGAGGCCAAGCCAAGCACTCGCCTTGCGCACCGATCCCATGGACGCCTCCTTTCACTGCCGCTCTCTGTACTGCACCTGCCCCCTCTATCGTCGTCCATGATGCGGAAGATGTGCCACGTGGATTGCGGCCGCACAGGGGATTCGTGACGGTACTGGTGCACAACGTATGGCGACGAATCAGAGTTCCTCCTGCTAGCAGGCCCTGACGAAGCGATGGGTAGACTCCGCCGTCCGGACGGGTGACGCCGGGGACGTATGGGTGAACGGGGAGAAAGTTGTTTGGCATTATCCGCCCTTGTCGGCACCGGCTGTCGGAAAACCTGCGCACCGAGTGGATGGCGCATCTGTGCGGGTTGTGCCTCGCGTTGCGCGGAGCCCGTGGCCAGTTCGCGCGGGTGGCCACCAATTACGACGGTCTGGTCGTCTCGGTGCTCGTGGAGGCCCAGTCGCGGCGTACGGAGGGATGGCGGCGCACCGCCGGGCCCTGTCCGCTGCGCGGAATGCGGAGCGCGCCGGTCGCCCAGGGCGAGGGCGCGCGGCTGGCGGCCACCGTCTCTCTGGTGCTGGCCTCGGCGAAGATACGCGACCATGTGGCGGACGGGGACGGGGCGTTGGCGCGCCGGCCGGTCGCCGTGGCCGCCCGCCGGGTCGCCGCCGGATGGGACCGGGCGGGCGCCCGCAGCGGTGCGGAGCTCGGCTTCGACACGGCGGTGCTGCTGGACGCGGTCGGCCGGCAGGAGGGGATAGAGCGGGCGGCGGGCCTCGGCACCCCGTTGCTGGCCGTCACCGAGCCGACCGAGACCGCGACCGCCGCGGCCTTCGGACACACCGCCGTACTGGCCGAGCGGCCCGCCAACCGGGCGCCGCTTGAGGAGGCGGGGCGGCTGTTCGGCCGGCTCGCGCATCTGCTGGACGCGGTGGAGGACCTGGCCGAGGACACCGCGGCCGGAGCCTGGAACCCGATCACGGCCACCGGTACGGACCTGGCCGAGGTGCGCAGGCTGTGCGACGACGCGGTGCACGGGGTGCGTCTCGCGCTGCGCGAGGCGGAGTTCGAGAACGGCAAGCTCGCCCATGTGCTGCTGGCGCATGAGCTGCGGCGCGCGGTGGACCGGGCGTTCGGCACCACGTCCTGCTCGCACGGGCCGTCCGCCGCGCATGCCCCGCACGCCGCGCAGGGTGCGCCGCCGCCGCAGTCGCCCTGGATCAACAACCCGTACGGGCCCGGCCCGGGCGGCCCCGGCGGCGCCCCGCCCGAGCCGCCGAACCGCAGGCGGCGCGGGCTGATAGCCGGCTGCGCGGTGTGGGCCGGGCTCTTCTGCACCTGTCAGGTGTGCTGTAAGAACCCGTACGACGATCCGTGGACCGGCGAGCCGCGCGAGGGCTGGTGCCATAAGTGCGATGACTGCAGCGACTGCTGTGACTGCTGCGATTGTGGCGATTGCTGTGGAAACTGCTGTAGCTGCGACTGCTGTGACTGCAGCTGCGATTGCTAGGCGGGGAGTTGGAAGCGCGAGGGGAGGGGGGAGAGCGCTGAAGCGTGGGTGAAGGCGCGTGCTGCGTGAACTACGTGAAATACGGGAACTGCGCGGCATACGGGAACTGCGTGGACTGCGCGGAACAGGGACGGCCGCGCCGAACCGGACAGCGGGCGGCGGGCAGGCGGAGCAGATGAGAAAGCCTCGGAACGCCTAGGTGGCGGAGGCGGCGGTCAGCTCGTACAGGAACCCGAACAGGACGCGGACCACACCCGACCGAAGTCGATGTGTCCGCGCGTGATCAGTCGCTGACGTGGCTGCATGGCCCAAGTGGAACAGTCTTGCGGTTCCGCGTCAACCGGCCGTGAGACGCGCCGCTCACAGTTCGGACAACCTTGACAACGGGTCGTGGGGACGGCTTAGCCTCGGCAACAGGCCGTGCTGAGGGGCGCGGCCGGGTGTGAAGGCCACTGGCGTGTTCGGTGACGAACCGACGGAGCCTTCCGCATGTCCGTGCGACCGGACCTTTCCTCCCGACCCCCTGCCCTGGTGATCGTCGGCGCGGGCCCCCGCGGCACCGGCCTCGTGGAGCGCATCGCCGCCAACGCCCCCGAGCTGTACGGCGAGGCCGCCCCGCTCGATCTGCACCTGGTCGATCCGCATCCGCCCGGCGGCGGCCGGATCTGGCGCCCGGACCAGTCCCCGCTGCTGTGGATGAACTCCATGGCCGAGGACGTCACCGTGTTCTCGGACGAGACTGTCGAGCAGGACGGCCCGGTCCGCCCCGGCCCTTCCCTCGCCGAGTGGGCCGAGCGCGCCCGCGCCGGGGCGCTCCCCGGCGGCCCCGTCCCCGAACTCTCCCCCGAGCTCTCCCCCGAACTCGCCGCTGAGGCCGCCGCGCTGACCGGCCGTGGCTTCGCCAGCCGACGGCTGCAGAGCGCGTATCTGGCCTGGGTGCACAAGCGCTCGGTGGCCGCCCTGCCGCCCGCCGTCACGGTCCACCGGCACCGCTGCCGCGCCGTGCGGATCACCGGCCCGCGCGACGGGGTGCAGCGGGTGTGGCTGGAGGGCCGGGCCACCCCGCTCGCCGCCGACGCCGTCGTGCTCGCCCTCGGCCACCTCGATGCCGAACCCGATCAGGAACAGCGGGCGCTGACCGCCTTCGCCGCCGAGCACGGACTCGACGGACCCGACGGACTCGTCTATCTGCCTCCCGAGTTCACCGCCGACAGCGACCTGACCCGGCTGCGCCCCGGCGAGCCGGTCATCGTGCGCGGCTTCGGGCTCGCCTTCGTGGACCTGATGGTCCTGCTCACCGAGGGGCGCGGCGGACGCTACGACGAGGGGGGCGACGGCGCCGGGGAGTTGACGTACCGGCCCTCCGGCCGCGAGCCCGTGCTCCACGTCGGCTCGCGGCGCGGCGTCCCGTACCGCTCCAAGATCGGCTACGACTGGCGGGGCGAACGCCCGCCGCTGCCCCGCTTCTTCGGACCGGCCCAGGTCGAGGAGTTGCTGCGGCGCCCCGGCCGGCCCGACTACCGCCGCGATATCTGGCCGCTGATCGCCAAGGAGCTCGGCTTCGCCCACTACCACCAGCTGTTCACGGCCCATTCCGACCGCACGGCCATGCCCTGGCCCGACTTCGAGGAGCGATACGCCGCCTGTCCGCCCGGCGGCCCCGAACTGCGCGCCCTGGCCGAGGCCGCCGTCCCCGACCCGGCGGACCGGCTCGACCTCGACGCCCTCGACCGGCCCCTGGCCGGGCGGCGGTTCGCGAGCCACGAGGCCCTGCAGCAGGGCCTGCGCGCGCATATCGAGGCCGACCTCGTCCGCCGCCACGACCCCGGCCACAGCCCCGACCTCGCGGTCTTCCTCGCCCTGCTGTCCGTATACGGCCAGCTGATGCGGCTCGGCGACATCGGCGGCCAATGGCACGGCTTCTTCAGCTACCTCGCCTCCGGCCCGCCCGGCCCCCGGCTGCGCCAACTGCTCGCGCTCTCCCGGGCCGGCGTGGTGCGCTTCCTCGGCCCGGAGGTGCGGGTGGTCGCCGACCCGCTGCGCAAGGTCTTCCGGGCGAGCGGTGCCGGGGTGGCGGGCCCGGCGGTGGAGGCCCGCGCGCTGGTCGAGGCCCGGCTGCCCGAGCCGACCGTGGCGCACACCCGCGACGCGCTGCTGCGCTCGCTGCACCGGGACGGCGCCGCCGTCACCCCCGCCGGGCTGCTCGCCGTCAGCCCCGACGACGGCCGGATCCTGGACCGGGCCGGCCGCCCCCACCCGCGCCGCTTCGCGCTCGGCCCGCACACCGACGCCCGCGGCTCCGGGGGCTTCGCCCGGCCCCGTACGAACGCGCCCGTCTTCCGCCAGAACGACGCGACGGCGCGCGCCCTGCTGTCGCTGCTCCGTTCCGTGCCCCCGCCCGCCCCGCTCACCGTCCGAGCCCAGGCCCGCTGAACCGTCGACCCCTCACCAGGAAGGCCCCTGACCATGGCCGAATCCCAGCCGCCTGCCGTGGCGCACCCCCGCGGGGC
>NZ_MUNE01000741.1 GCF_002154605.1 Streptomyces milbemycinicus
GCGCCCACCAGCGGTGTCGGGCCGCGCTCGACGACGGTGACCTCCAGGCCCCGTTCCCGGCAGGCGGAGGCGACCTCGGACCCCGTGAAACCGGCGCCGATCACCAGCACCCGGGACGGCCCGGCGGCCAGCTTCCGGTACAGCCGGGCGGCGTCGTGGCGGGTACGCAGCACGAACACCCCGTCCAGCGCCTCCTGTTCGGGGTAGAACCAGGGGCGGGCCCTGGTTCCGGTGGTGATCAGCAGCCGGTCGTAGACGACCGTGTCGTCGTTGGCCAGGCGTACCTGCTTGGCATCCCGGTCCAGGCTCTCGGCGGCGACACCCAGCCGCCACTCGGCATCGATATCGCGCCGCCGCGGCAGCGCGGTGTCCTCGGCGTGTGCCCGCCCCAGCAACACCTGCTTGGACAGCGGCGGCCGATCGTACGGCTCGTACGGCTCATCGCCGATCATGGTCAGGGACCCGGTGAACCCCATGTCACGCAGGGTCTCCGCCGCGCGCAGACCGGCCAGCGAGGCACCGACGACCACGATGCGGCCCTCTCGCCGAAGGACCTCGACGTCGCTCTCAGCCGACACGGGGCTCCACCCCCTTCGTCGGCTCGTCGGAGTAGTCGACGAGGATGGCCTGCACCGGGCAGGCCGCCGCGGCCCGTTCCACCAGCTCGCGCTGCGCCTCGTCGAACTGCGGCGAGAACAGCAGCGCCTCTTCGCCGTTCAGGGCGAACACGTCCGGGGCGAGAAATACGCACTGCGCGAATCCCTGGCACCGATTGAGGTCGACGACAAGTCTCATCTGGAACCCGCTCCCTGCTCGGGCCGCGGTCGCCGCAGGCTGTGCGGCCCTGTGCTCGGTCCACACGATCGGTCGGCATGCCTCTCCTCCAGGATTGACCCCTGAGGAGTGGATCGCAAAGCGGGAGCGCCCTGCGGGTCGAGCGCTTCACCGCCGGGAAGGGGCCCGCCGGCTCGTCATGCGCTCTGCGGGGGCAGCACGATGTCGAACCGCACGCGGGACCAGCTCTTCCCGGAGAGGTCCTGTCCGTCGGGAGCCGGTGTGCCGGCCGGCTGCCGTTCGAATCGCTTGACGAGGGATTCCTTGACGCCGAACACGGCGTCGGAGTCGAGCAGGCTGTCGCCCTCGACGAAGATGTGGGTGACGAGGGTGCGCAGGCCCGGTGCGGTGGCCATGATGTGCAGATGCGCGGCGCGCAGGGGCGAGCGCGCGGTCTTGTCGAGCAGGGCTCCGACGGGCCCGTCGTGGGGGATGGGGTACGGCGTGGGGGTGAGCCCCCAGAAGGCGTAACCGCCCTTGTCGTCGGTGTACAGGTGGGCCCGGCCGGCGAGGTTGCCGTGGTCGTACTGCACGTCGTAGCGGCCGTCCTCGTCGGCTTCCCACACCTCCAGGCGTGCGCCGGGGACGGGGTTGCCGTCGGTGTCGGTGACGGTGCCCTCGACCCAGCAGGGCTCTCCCGGGGCGCCGGCGGCCAGGTCGCCGCCCAGGGGGATCTCGGGGGAGTCCTCGACGAAGAAGGGGCCGACCACCGTGGCTTCGGTGGCGTCGGCGGTGGCTTCGTGGTTGACGTTGATGGTCTGCATGGACGCGCCGAGGACGTCCGACAGCAGTACGAACTCCTGGCGGCGGTCGGTGGCGATGTGTCCGGCCGCGGTGAGGAAGTCGATGGCCTGCTGCCATTCGGCCTCGGTCAGGCGGACCTCGCGGATGAAGGCGTGCAGATGGAGCACCAGGGCCCGCATCACCTCTTTGAGGCGGGGATCCGGTGTGTTCCGGAACGATGCGAGCACCGTGCGGACCAACTCGTCCTCGGTCCCGGGCTGTTGGTCCGACACGGCGGGAGTGGTGGTCATGTGGAGGAACCTCCTCGGGGCGGCGTGGTGGTCGGAGTGTTCCCGGTGTGCCGACCGGGGAACGCGTTCCATGGACAGGCCGCGCGAGGACACGGACGGGGCCGCCCGGCGGGACGGGAGACGTCCGCCGGGCGGCTTCGGGTCAGGCGCAGTTGGCGGGGGTCGCCCGCGACACGTCGTCGATCAACGCCTCGTGGGCCGCCTTGAGCCGGCGTACGTCGGGCTTGACGACCTTGCGGTCGTAGGTGAGCAGCCCGTTGAGCTCGCCCTCGACGTCCGTGATCTGGGTGTACACCGCGCCGTTGCCGCCGCGGCAGGCCAGGGCGTGCACCTCGGCCATTTTGGTGAGGTAGTCGTCGGTGTAGGTGGCCGGGTCGACGTCGACATAGGACTGCTGGACCGACCAGGCGTGTCCGGGTACGGCCAGGCCGAGGCCGCCGTACTCGCCGCTGACCAGGGCGCGTTCGCCGTCCGGATGTGGTGGCAGCGCGGGGCTCGGATAGCCGTGTTCGTCCATGATGTCGCCGGTGCCGCCGTCCGCACCGAGGTTGAGGCCCGACATGCTGTTGATCAGACGGGTCGGGTCCCAGGCCTTGGCCTGGTCGGCGATGCGGGCCATGTCGTACTGGCCCCAGCCCTCGTTGAAGGTGACCCACATGACGATCGACGGGCTGCTGATGTGCTCGTCGATCATCTGCTTCATCTCGCGCTCGTACTCGGCGCGGGACGCCGCGTCCGGGTTCACCCCCGCGGTCATCGCGGGCATGTCCTGCCATACGAGCAGGCCCAGCCGGTCCGCCCAGTAGAACCAGCGGTCCGGTTCGACCTTGATGTGCTTGCGGACCGCGTTGAAGCCCATGTCCTTGTGCATCCGAAGGTCGTAGGCCAGGGCCTCGTCGCTCGGCGCGGTGTGCAGACCGTCCGGCCAGAAGCCCTGGTCGAGGGTGGCCATCATGAACACCGGCTTGCCGTTGAGAACGGTACGCGGGGTGCCGTTCACCTTTTCGACCGCGATGGAGCGCATACCGAAGTAGCTGCCGACGCGGTCGGAGCCGACGCTCACCTTCAGGTCGTACAGGAACGGATCGTCGGGCGACCACAGGCGCGCGTTGCGGATCTTCAGGGTGAGCGGGGTGCCGCTGCGCCCGGTGGCGGTGGCCACGGGCCGTTTGCCTTCGTACGCCGTCGCCGTGACCGGAAGGCCGTCCCGTACGCCCCGCGGCTCGACCGTCAGGGTGCCCGCGCTCACATCCGGGGTGAGCTTGAGGGAATCGACGTGGTCGGCGGCGACCGGCTCCAGCCACACCGTCTGCCAGATGCCCGAGGAGGGCGTGTACCAGATGCCACTGGGGTCGAGGCGCTGCTTGCCGAGGGGCGGGTTCTCACCGCTCGTGGCGTCGGTCGGGTCGTAGACGCCGACGATCAGCTCCTGGGTACGGCCCGGTTTGAGGGCGTCGGTGATGTCGGCGCCGAACTTGTCGTAGCCGCCTTGGTGATCGGCGACCTTGGTGCCGTTGACATAGACCTCCGTACGCCAGTCGACCGCGCCGAAGTTCAGCCGCAGACGCTTGCCGGAGCCGATGTGCCAGTCGGCCGGGACGGTGAAGGTGCGCCGGTACCACATACGGTCCTCGTGCCGTTCGAGGCCCGACAGCTGGGACTCGACGGGGTACGGGACGAGGATCTTCTCGGCGAGGTCCCTGCCCACCGGCGGCTGCTCGCCGGCCTTGGCCGCGGCGAACTGCCAGGTGCCGTTGAGGTTCTGCCAGTCGCCACGGGTCAGCTGCGGTCTGGGGTACTCGCGGTGGGCGTTGCCCGGGGTGACATCGTCGGCCCACCGGGTGCGCAGTTCGTATGTCGAGTGGTTGGCCCCGCTGCTCCAGAAGGATCTGACAACGTTGCCATCGGTGCCGGTCAGACCGCCCGTGCCGTCGTAGCGGACATCGGCGGTGCCGCGGGCGGTGCCGGTCTTGTTACCGACGACGGGCTCTTTGAGCGCGACCAGCAGCGATGTGGGGTCGGCCTGGTTCAGCCGGGCCTCGCCGAGTGGCCAGGTGGCACCGCCGATCACGGCGGTCAGGTGGTCGGCGAGTTCGGCAGGCGGCGTCTGGAGCTTCTGGACGAAGTCGAGCCTCAGCGTCCGGCCGTCCTTGAGGACCGTGGTGGCGATGGCGCCGTTGTAGTCGTAGCCCTCGGGCAGCAGAAAGGCGGACTGCGGGATGGCCGTCTTCGTGCCGCCGGGCGGTGTCCAGCGCACATGGAGGCTGGAGCCCCCGTAGTGCTCGAAGTACTCGACCTTGATGTCGTACGCCGTGCCCGCGGTCAACTCCACGGGCTCGCTGGTCTGTTCGCGGTCCCAGTCGTCGACCCAGTGGTCGATGACGAGCTTGCCGCCGACCCAGAGGCGGAAGCCGTTGTCCCCGGTGATCGAGAAGGTGGTGGGACCGGTCTTCTCCGGCACGATCCGGCCGGTCCAGCGGACGCTGACGTCGTCCGACCGGCCGGTGGCCGAACTGAGCCGGGACTCCAGGGAGTCGAAGTCCAGCCGCGGGTCGAATCCGGTGGCCTTGAGCTCATGGAAGTCGAAGGCGCCGGGGGCGGACTGGGTGTAGTACTCGCCCTTGAGGCCATGGACCTCGGGGGGATCGTCCGCGGCCGTCGCGGCGGGTGCGGCGGTCAGTCCCGCGACCCCCAGCACGGCCGCGATGAGCAGGGCGATTCGGTTTCTCAGCGCTCTGGACCGCCTTAACGGTCTCAATGGACGGAACGGACTGAACGATCTGATGCGCACGAATCCTCCTTGGCTGAGGAAGGGTGGCGGCTCGGTGCTTCAGTCTGTACAACGTTGTCATCAGGAGCAGTTGGCATAAGAGCACGGCTCCCGACCTCAAGTCCAGACCATGAACACGCTCCCGGCCGGGCAACGACAACGTGGTGAGGAGATCGACATGACCGATGAGACCACTGGGGTCAGCAGGCGTGGCCTTCTCCTCCACGGCGCCGGAGCCGTCACCGGGAGCGCGCTGCTGGGAACGCTGGCCGGGCCCCCTTCCCCGGCGGAGGCGGCCCCGCGCCAGGGCCCCCGGGAGGAGGTCGTGCTGCGCGACGACTTCTCACCGATCGGCGGCTGGGAACGGCAGGGTGTGATCCTGAGCCGGTCACTGCCCTGGGAGAGCTCCCTGATGCAGGACCCCTGCCTGGTGTACGGCGAGGGCGGCGGGCCGCTGTTCAAGATGTGGTACGGATCGCTGCATGCCGTGGGCTATGCGACCAGCGACGACGGCAGCCACTGGACCAAGGCCGCCGACCCCGTGCTGACGCCCACCCTGCCGTCCGAGAGCAACGCGCTCAACCAGCCCAGCGTCGTCCATCAGGGCGGGCGGTGGCATATGACCTACTTCGGGGTGGCGGGCGACGGCAACGGCCAGATCCACTACGCGACGGCGAGCGACCCGGCGGGCCCCTGGGAGAAGCACGGCGTCGTACTGACCTCGACCATGCCCTGGGAAGACCGCTGGATCTACAACTCCTCGCTCATGTACGACGAAACCGCACGCTTATGGAAGATGTGGTACACCGCAGGCAAGATCGCCTCTGCCGGAGGCGAACCCGAGTACATCTGCTACGCCACCGCGGAGCATCCGGCGGGTCCCTGGACGAAGTACCCGGGCAACCCCGTCATCCGGCCCATGGGCGACGGCGGATGGGCGTCGTTGGGGGTGGGCGGCCCCAATGTCCGCAGATTGCGCAACGGCGACTATGAGACGCGGATCGTCGGCTGGCAGGCGGACTACCCGTCCCGGGGCGGCCGGCTCATCTCCCGCGACGGCATCGGCTGGCGGCTCGACCGTGCCGCCATGGACCTCGACCTCGGTGTCGCGGGCGGCCCCGAGGACAGGATGATCTATCGCCAGTTCGTCGTGGAGCACGAGGGGAGGGAGTACCTCTACTACAACACCAAGAACCATCTCCCCGAGTGGACCGAGACCATCAATCTCGCCGTCTGGAACGATCATGTGCCGATCGTCGACCCGGCCAAATGGTGCATGACCCAGGACTGGCAGGTGCCAGGCGGGGCGTCGTTCGAGGTGCGCGACGGGTGCGCGGTGTCCCTGGGCAACGCTCCGGACGGGCACTGCCAGACACTTCAGGGGAACGCGCGGATCAACTCCCTGGACTACACGGTGTCGGCGTCGGTCACACCGATCAGCGAACGGGTCGCCGACCGTGACAACGTCCTTCTCGCACGCCACACCGACCGCGACAGCTACTACTACGCGGGCATCGCGTCATGGGGCAACAAGTACGCGATCGGCGTGATGGCCGACGGGGTGAACACCAAACTCGCGAGCGTGGGCACCGCCTCCGACATCGGGACCGGCACGACACACCAGCTGAGATTCACGCTCAACGGCTCACAGCTGGATCTCTACGACGACGACCGGCTCGTCCTGTCCGTCGTCGACCCCACCCTGATACCGGCGGCCGGCTTCGTCGGCCTCCAAACCTCGACGAACACCGGCAGGGCGAAGTTCGGCAATGTGTCCGTCACGGCCCGCTCCGGCCGTCGGCCGTAGACGATAGCGGCGGACGTCAGTGGTGCCGGGCCTCGGCCAGGGAAGGTGGTGTCCTGCTCATGTACCAACCGTCGCAGCGGGGCCCGACGAGGTCCGATGGCCAGCCCGCTGTCTCCACGGCGGCGTCGTAGACGGCGTCACCGAATGCGACGATGGACTGGTGCGGGTTGGGTGTGTCCCTGAGCGTGGCCCACGGCAGCAGAACCAGACCGGCGTCGGGATTCCAGGCCGCGCCGTCGACCCCCCAGGACCGGCCCTCGAGGCCGTCCGGCTGGGGCCAGATGTAGGCGTACATGCCTGGATCCGGCGCATCGGGGGTGCCGAACGCGAATCCCACTGCCATGTACTCCTCGATCTGGGCGTTCTGCTGAAACGCCGGGACTTGGGCCGGTGGCGCGGTGGGCCGTGCGCGGTGGCGCGTGGCGGAGAGGTCGAAACCGCCCCACATCACACCGACCCGGGGGCGGTGGCCTTGGAAGGGCGCCTGCCACGCCTCGAGACCGCCGGCGGCGAGGTTCAGCGCGCTCCAGATCAGCCCAGCGGTGCGGTCATCCCAGTGGCGTTCGACGCGATCGTCTCCGAAGGTCGCCGGGGCATCGGGAATCTCGCAGATCAACGAGGAGCCCGGGCGGCGAATGCCGAGGTCGCCCACCGCATGGCAGAACGACGCGTAGAACGCGGCCAGCGATTCGTCGAACAACGGCACGGTCCGTGTGCCCGAGTCCGCCTCGATGACCACGTCGCCGTCGAGCAGACGGTAATGCACGGTGAAGGTCACATCTCGCTTCCGGAGCGTTGGTGTCCTGAGCCCACGGGGTGTGACATCGAGGACGATGTTTCCCCAGCCGACTTCGAACGGCTCGTCGAGGGTGTATTTGCCCGCGACCTGCACCAATCGGTTCACGAAGGCAACCATGGGAGCCAGTTCCTCGTAGACCAGCCGTGGCCATACGCGGATGGATGTGCTCACGACGGACCTCCCAACTCATCGATGGGAACGGCGAGTCGCCCGGGGGCCACCGCGATGGACCGCGATGCCACCTCGTACCCATTCTGCTACGCCGACCGGGATTTCTCCCGGCCGACCATGGCGGTGGGCTTGACGATGTGGTCGAAGTCCTCCGCGCTGATATAGCCGGACGCCAGTGCGGCCTCGCGCAACGTGGTGCCCTCGTCGTCGGCCTTGTGGGCGATTGCCGAGGCCCTGTCGTAGCCGATCTCCAGATGGGTGCGGCCGATCTTCACCACGTCCTGCCACTGCCGTGCCTTGGCCTCGATGGCGTGGTGCAGCGCCCGCACACTGGGCAGCAGATGTTCGTGGACCTCCTTGACCGCGGCGATGTGCATGGCGGTGGGGAAAGTGTCGTTGGAGGACTGCCCCATGTTGACGTGGTCGTTGGGGTGGATGGGGGACTTGCTGCCCAGCTCCCCGCCGACCAGCTGAATGGCGCGGTTGGAGATCACCTCGTTGGTGTTCATATTCGACTGGGTCCCGGAGCCCGTCTGCCACACATACAGCGGGAAGTGCTCGTCCAGCTTGCCCCCGATGACTTCGTCGGCCACCCGCTGGATCAGCTCGCTTTTCCAGGCCGGGAGGCGTCCGGTGCGCCCGTTGACGATGGCGGCGGCCTTCTTGACGTGGCCGTACGCGCGGTAGACCGCCGTCGGCATCCGGTCGTCGCCGATGGAGAAGTGGATCAAGGACCGTTGGGTCTGCGCTCCCCAGTAGCGATCGGCGGGCACGTCGATGGCGCCCATCGAGTCGGTCTCCCGCCGGGTGCCGGTCGCGGCCAGGCCGACGGGGACATCGAGGATCTTCGGGGCCTCGCCGTCCCCGGCCTTCTCGGCCTTCTCAGCCTGACCGACGCCGGAGCGGCGCGCGGTCATCACGTCGCTCCGGCGGTGTACGCGGGCTGCCACATGGCCTCCCGGACGGCGTCCGCGACATCGGCCGGCTTGCAGGTGGCCACTCCCTCGTCGAGCGCAGCCTTGACCACGGCGGTCGCGGTGATCGCCGAGGACTCGCGGAGGTTTTCGACGGGCGGCAGCAGAGAGGCGCCCGGCCCGCTCGCATCGACCTGGTCCGCGACCGCCTGGGCCGCCGCGAGCAACATGCCCGCGGTCACCTGGGACGCTCCGGAGACGATCGTGCCCAGGCCAAGACCCGGGTACAGCAGGGCGTTGTTCGCCTGCCCGATCCGGTAGGTCACACCGCCGTACTCCACGGGCGCAACGGGGATACCGGTGGCGACCAGCGCCTTTCCCTTGGACCAGGCGATGACATCGGCGGGCATGGCCTCGATCCGTGAGGTGGGATTGGACAGCGGGAGGACGATCGGCCGCTCCGTGCCCTCGGACATGGCCTGGACGACCTCGCGGGTGAACGCTCCGTGCACGGTGGAAGTGCCCAGCAGGATGGTGGGTTTGACCCGGCGCACGGTCTCCAGCAGCGAGATCGCGCCGTCGTCCCTCGCCCAGTCCGCGACCTCGGCGGGATCGCGTGCGTAGGGCTGCTGGAAGTCACGTAGATCGGCCATGCCCCGGATGAGCAGCCCCTGCTTGTCGATCAGCCACACCTGTCCGGTGGCCTGCCCCCGATCCGCGCCGTCGCGGACCATCGCGTCGCGCAGCTGATCGGCGATGCCCACCCCCGCGGTGCCGGCCCCGAAGACGACCAGCCTCTGGTCCCGCATCCGCACACCGCTCACCTTGACGGCCGACAGCGCGGCGGCGAGCGTGATCGCGCCCGTCCCCTGCATATCGTCGTTGAAGATCCGGTAGCGCCGGCCGTACTGCTCCAGGATCCGTCGCGCGTTGCTGGGGCCGAAGTCCTCGAAGTGCAGCAAGGCGTGGGGGAACAAGGACGACGCGGTCTCCAGGTACTTCTCCATGAACGCGTCGTAGTCGGCGCCGCGGACGCGGGGGTGCCGGTTGCCCAGATACAGCGGGTCGTCCAGCAGTGACTTTCGGTCCGTACCCACGTCCAGCGATACGGGCACGACCCGGCGCGGATCCACACCGGCAGCCGCCGTGTACACCGCCAGCTTGCCGACCGCGATCTGGATACCTCCGACGCCCCAGTCGCCGATGCCCAGGATCTGCTCCGCGTCGGAGCACACGATCAGATCGACGTCCTCGGGCCCGAGTTCAAGCGTGGCGAAGGCCCGCTCCATGTCCTCCGGTCGATCAATGGACAGGAAGATGCCTCGAGGGCGGCGGTATTCGTTGGAGTACTTCTCGATCGCCTCGCCCACGGTGGGGTCGTAGACGATGGGCAGCAGTTCCGCCAGATGATCGGAGAGAACCTTGAAGTACAGGGTCTCGTTGCGGTCGTGCAACTGCTCCAGATAAACATTCTTGGCCAGGTCGCCACCCTGCGCATTCATCTGCTGATAGGCGCGCTGAGCCTGCTGGTCGAGGGTGAGGACCCCGGACGGCAGCCGTCCGGTGAGGCCGAGGGCGTCCCGCTCCTCCTGGGTGAAGGCGACGCCGTGGTTACGTGGCGGATCGGCCAGAGCGGCGGGGGTGGCCGGGGTCCGCCGACGGGTCTCGGTCATGGGATTCTCCTCTGTGCGTATCCCGTCCCACGTCCGACGCGGGGTGACTGTGCGGGCGACCACAGCAGGACTTTCAGGCTAACCACCAGCCGACCGGCCGGCGACTCAGAATCCGTCGACCTCGACGACCGCCGCCGCGAACGCTCGCGGAGCCTCCTGGGGAACGTTGTGTCCCACCTTGAGGGTCTGGTGCGCGTATTTGCCCACGAACTTCTTGCGATAGGCCGATCCGTGTCCCGGGGGCGTGAAGGGATCGTAGGCTCCGTCAATGGTGATCGTCGGCACCTTGATGACCGGGGCCGCGGCGAGACGTTTTTCGATGGCGGCGTACCGGGGCTCGCCCTTGGCCAGACCGAGCCGCCAGCGGTAATTGTCGATCACGATGCTCACGTAATCGGGGTTGTCGAATGCCGCTGCGGTGCGGTCGAAGGTCGCGTCACTGAATTTCCAGGTCGGGGAGTTGAATTTCCACACCAGCTTCGCCAGATCGTGGCGGTACTTCCTGAGACCCCGCACGCCTCTTTCCGTGGCGAAGTAATACTGGTACCACCATGCCCATTCGCTTTTGGGCGGCGTCGGGAACCTGTTGGCTTCGACATTGACGATCAGATAGCCGGTGACGGAGATCAGCGCCTTGCAGCGCTCCGGCCAGAGCGCCGCGATGATGTCGGCCGTCCGCGACCCCCAGTCGTAGCCGGCGAGGATGGCCCGATCGATCTCGAGGGCGTCCATCAGGGCGATGATGTCGAGAGCGAATGCCGATTGCTGGGCGTCCCTGGGCGTTTTGCCGGAAAGGAAACGCGTGGTGCCATGGCCGCGCAGATAGGGGACGACCACCCGGTATCCCTTGGCCGCGAGCAGGGGCGCGACCTCGACATAGCTGTGAATGTCATAGGGCCAGCCGTGCAGCAGTACGACCGGCGGTCCGCTCGCGGGTCCGGCTTCGACGTACCCCACATTCAGATCCCCGGCCTTGATCTGCTTCACCGGGCCAAAGGAGGTGTCGATCCCGGACCGCGCAAGCGTATCGCCGGTCATGGCGAATTGGGCCGCCACAGCGGTCGCGGCAGCGGCGCCAAGGAAGTGGCGACGGCTGTGTGAGATTCCCTCGGGTATGTCCATCGGCGAGTCTCCTCGCTGTCACCCAACAGTCGCCGGAGTGACGGCGCAACACGGGCGGGGCAAACACTGCTCCGCCCGAGTGATTTCGCGCCCGGACACATGGCCGTCGAGGATGGTCGCGGTCACGGGCCCGTCTCCTTCTCAGCCGCGCAGGCGCTGCATGTTCGGGTCGAACAGGGGCTCCTCGGCGACGGCCGCGGGGACGCGCTGGTCGAAGTAGCCGATGGTCAGGGAGCGTCCCGCGGTGGCCAGGTCGGCGGGCAGCCATGCGTACGCGATCCCCTTGCCGATCGTGTAGCCGTAGGCGGCGCTGGTGACATAGCCGACCGGGCGGGCCCCGTCGTAGACGGGCTCCTTGCCCATGACCACGGCGTGCGGGTCGTCGATGGTGAGGCAGACCAGCCGGCGCCGGACGTCGGCGGCCCGCCGCTCCAGTGCGGCACGGCCGATGAAGTCGCCCTTGTCCATCTTGACGGCGAAGCCGACGCCGGCCTCGTAGGGGTCGTGCTCGTAGGTCATATCGGTCCCGAAGGACCGGTAGCCCTTCTCCAGGCGCAGGCTGTTGAACGCGCCCCGCCCGGCCGCGATCCCGCCGTGCGGCCGGGCCGCCTCCCACAGGGTGTCCCAGAGCTTCAGGCCCATATCCGCGGTGGTGTAGAGCTCCCAGCCCAGCTCCCCGACGTAGGACAGCCGCATTGCCGTGACGGGGACGGGGCCGATGTGGGCCTTCCGGGCGCGGAAGTAGCGCAGCCCCGCGTTGGAGAAGTCCTGGTCGGCCAGCGGCTGGAGCATATCGCGGGCCTTTGGGCCCCACAGTCCGATGCAGCAGGTGCCGCCGGTGATGTCGCGGACGGTGACGGATCCGTCCTCGGGCAGGTGGCGGGTGAGCCAGTCCAGGTCCAGGTTGCCGCCTGCGCCGACCTGGAAGTGGCCGCGGCCCAGGCGGGCGACGGTGATGTCGCTGCGGATGCCGCCGTTGTGGTCGAGCATCAGGGTGTACGTGACCGAGCCGACGGACTTGTCGACGTTGGCGGTGGTCATCCGCTGGAGGAGGCCGGCGGCCCCGCGGCCGGTGACCTCGAGCCGCTTGAGCGCCGTCATGTCGTACAGGGCGACGGACTCGCGCGTCGCCTGGGCCTCGGCGCCGACGATGGGCGACCAGTAGCGGGCGGCCCAGTCGTTCGGCGTGGGGATGTTCCGCCCCTTCAGCAGGGCCTCGTTCGTGGCGTACCACTGGGGCCGCTCCCAGCCGGAGGCTTCCAGGAAGTAGCCGCCGAGTTCTTGCTGGCGGGGGTGGAACGGGCTGGTGCGCAGGGGCCGGGGCGCGCCGGTGGGCTGCAGGGGGTGCAGGATGTCGTAGACCTCGACGAAGTTCCGGCAGTCTCGCGCGAGTACGTACTCGGGGGCGAGCTGATGCGGTTCGAAGCGGTTGACATCGCATTCGTGCAGGTCGAAGGATGTGCAGTGGCCGTCGACCAGCCATTCGGCCACGGCGCGGCCGACGCCGGCGGAGTGGGTGACCCATACGGCCTCGGCGACCCAGAAGCCCTTGACGTCGGGCGACTCACCGAGCAGCGGAAGCCCGTCGGTGGTGAAGGAGAAGAGGCCGTTGATGCCCTCTTCGATCTTGGCGTCCTTGGTGGCGGGCAGGAGGGCCTGGGTCTCGCTCCAGGCGTCGGTGAAGTCGTCCTTGGTGAAGCGGAGCACAGACGGCATGTGCTCGGCGGAGTCGACGGAGGCGATGTCGTCGGGCGACACCGGCATCGTGCGGTGGCCGTAGTAGCCGATGCCGAGCTGATCGAAGCGGTCGCGGTAGTAGAGGTCGGCGTCCTGGTGGCGGAGGATCGGGCGGACGGCTTCCTCGGCCTGCCCGGCGAGGGCGGGAACGGGGCCGGTCCAGGCGAGTTGGTGGGCCAGCGGTGTCAGGGGAAGGTTCATCCCGACCATGCGGGCGACCTTGGGGCCCCAGATGCCGGCGCAGCAGACGACGATGTCCGCGGGGATCTCGCCATGGTCGGTGACCACGGCGCTGACGCGGCCGTCCTCCTCGCGGATGTCGAGGACTTCGTGACGGCCGAGGGTTCGTACGCCGCGCTCCCGGGCGGCCGTCAGCTGTGCCTCAACCGCGAGTACGGCCTTGGCCAGGCCGTCCGTGGGGACGAGCAGTCCGCCGAGCACACGCTCGCGGTCGACCAGCGGATGCAGCTCGACGCACTCGTCCGGGCCGATCAGCCGGGCCTCGACGCCCCAGGAGGTCACCCAGCCGTGCCGGCGGCGCAGCTCGGCCAGCCGCTCGGGGGTGGTGGCGATTTCGAGGCCGCCGACCTGGAGGAAACAGGGCTGCCCGGCAACTTCGAGGGAGCAGAACTTCTCCACGGTGTAACGGGCCAGTTCGGTCATGGTCTTCGAGGAATTGGTCTGGAACACCAGGCCCGGGGCGTGGGACGTGGATCCGCCGGTGGCGGGCAGCGGGCCCTGGTCCACGACCGTGATGTCCGTCCAGCCCCGGGTGGAGAGCTCGTCGGCCAGAGCGGCCCCTACGACGCCCGCTCCGATGATGACCACGCGCGGTCCCGCCATCGCATAACCTCCGGTTGCTGTTTATGCAACGTGCATCGCATTATGCAACTCACGGTGCAGGGCCCCCTGGTTGCTGTCAAGGGGTCGCGCGGCAGGTCGCTTTCCCGTGAAGTGCAGCGCATATAGTTGCGCTATGAGCAACCATGCGGCAGCTAACGAAACAGCCGGCCCCGCAGCAACCGGCGTGCAGTCCGTCGACCGCGCCGTGAGCGTCTTGGAGATCCTGGCCCAGCGTGGCGAGGCGGGCGTCAGTGAAGTCGCAGCCGAGATTGACGTGCACAAGTCGACCGCGTTCCGCCTGCTCGGAGCGCTGGAGTCACGCGGTCTGGTGGAGCAGGCCACCGAGCGCGGCAAATACCGTCTGGGCTTTGGAATCGTGCGCCTGGCCGGCGCGGTCACCAGCCGTATCGACGTCACCCAGCAGAGCCGACCCGTGTGCGAACGGCTCGCCGAGGAGATCGGCGAGACCGTCAACATCGGCGTGCTCCAGGAGCACTACGCGGTCAACCTCTACCAGGTGCGCGGCCCCGGTGCGGTCGGCGCACACAACTGGGTCGGGCAGCTCACCCCGCCGCACGCCACCTCGAGCGGCAAGATCCTGCTGGCCCACCTGCCCGCGAAGGACCGCGCCGACCTGCTGGGGGAGTTCGGCATGAAGAAGCTGACCCCGCACACCATCACCGCCAAGACGAAGCTGGAGAAGAACCTCGCCGAGGCGCGGGATCGTGGTTACGCGGTGACGTTCGAAGAGCTCGAGGTCGGGCTGCACGCCATGGCGGCCCCGATCCGGTCGTGGGAGGGCGAGGTCGTCGCCGCGATCAGTGCGTCGGGGCCGGCGTACCGCTTCACGGAGGAGCGGATGCGCGAGGTCGCGCCGGCACTCGTCGGGGGTGCGGAGGAGATCAGCCACCGGCTGGGCTACCTGGGCTGAGCCTCCCGCGCCCCGGCTCGGTGGGGCGCCCTTGCCGGCCCGGCCAGTACTCGCCGCGGTCGGCGAGTTCGCCCACGGGGGTCAGGCGCTCAGCTTGTTCTGCAGCCAGGTGTGGAATGCGCCGATGTGGTGTTCGCTGGGCACCAGCACGCCGCCCTTGGCATAGGCCCGTGAGCTCATCGCGGGCTGGGTGCGCTCGCAGGCGTCGAAGTCCTGCTGGTTGACCCGGTGGAACAGCTCGACCGAACGGGTCACGTCCTGACCGCTCTCCACCACATGCGGCAGATACAGCCAGTCGCACTCCACGACCGTCCGGTCGGGTGCCATCGGATACATCCGGTGGAAGATCACATGGTCCGGCACCAGGTTGATGAAGACCTGCGGTCTGACGGTGATCGCGTAGTAACGCCGGTCCTGGTCCTCCCCGACGCCGGGGATCCGGTCAAGGCCCTCACCGCCGTCGACGGTGAACCCCTGGACATCCGCGCCGAACTCCGCGCCGTGACCGACGTAGTACTGAGCCGCGTACCCATCGGCGAACTCAGGCAGCACCTCCGTCAGTTCGGGGTGGATGGTGGCGCAGTGGTAGCACTCCATGAAGTTCTCGACGATGAGCTTCCAGTTGGCCTTGACGTCATAGGTGATCCGCCGACCCACCTCAAGGTTCTCGATGCGGTAGTTGTCGATCGCCGCCACATCGCCCAGACGCTCGATCACCGCGCCGATCACGTCCTGCTCGAACGACGGGGGAGCGTCGGCCAGTGACGCCCACACATAGCCCAGCCACTCCCGGATATGCACATTGACCAGGCCGTACTCCCCCCGGTCGATATCCGGCATCGACGTCAGATTCGGGGCCGCGACGAGCTTTCCGTCCAGACCGTAGGTCCAGGCGTGGTATGGGCACTGGAAGGCCCGCTTGACCTCACCCGACGCCTCCAGGCACAGCTTCGCGCCCCGGTGGCGGCAGATGTTCAAGAAGCCCTTGACCGAACCGTCCCGCGAACGGGAGATCAACACGCTCTCCCGCCCGACCTGATACGTACGGAACTGACCCGGCTCGGCCAGATCGGCCGAGCGGGCCACACAGAACCACATGGCCTCGAAGACACGCTCCTGCTCGAGCGCGAAGATCGCGGGATCGGTGTAGTGCTCCCCCGACAACGTGCGGATCAAGCTGGGGGGCAGACTGGTCGCGGTCACGGTGCTCCTTGAGGGCTACGTCGTGGAAGGGGCTGACACGTTGGGAGGCCTGCGCCTCAGAAGGATCCGGCCCGCTGCACCGCCTCCGTGGCCAGCCGACGGCGCCAGCGCATAAACGGCCTGGCCCGGTTCACGCCGAGCACCGCCACCGGGCGGTCCGCGCGCCAGGAGACGGCCAGGAAGCTGCGGTCGTCTGCCGCGCCCTCCTCGATCGTCACCCGGTCCGCTTCGGCGGAGTATCCGGCGAACTGGAGGCGGACACCGTACTGGTCGGACCAGAAGTACGGAGCGCGGACGGGCTCGGGGGCGGAAGCGCCGCCGGAGAGCAGGGTGGTCACGGCCGCCGCCGCGCGCTCCAGCGCCCCGGTCCAGTGCTCGACCCGGCGGTGTGCCCCCACCGCGGGGTCGTACCAGGCCGCGCAGTCGCCGACCGCGACGACGCCCGGAACGCTCGTGCCGCCGCCGGCGTCACACCGCACACCGTCCTCCAGCGCCACGCCCGAACCTTCGAGCCATTCGACGCAGGGGCGTGCACCCACCCCGACGACGACGGTGTCAGCCGCGAGGCGGCGGCCGTCCTCGAGCAGCACCGCCTCCACCCGGTCCCCGCCACTGAGCCCCCGTACGCCCGTGCCGCACAGCAACCGGACGCCGTGGTCGGCGTGGAGGGTGGAGACGAGCCCGCTCATCCCGGGTCCGAGCGGCCCGGCGAGCGGGGTCGGCGTGGCCGACACAACGGTGACCTCGAGGCCCAGCGCACGGGCCGTCGAGGCGACCTCGGCACCGATGAACCCGCCGCCCACCACCACGAGGGTGCCGCCGCGCGCCAGGTCCTCGCGCAGCGCGCGGGCATCGTCGAGGGTGCGCAGCACATGGACACCGGCGAGGCCACCTCCCGCGGGCAGGGTGCGGGCCGCCGCTCCGGTGGCCACCACCACCCCGTCGGCGCGGACCGTGCCACCGTCCGACAGCCGTATCGCGCGGTCGGAGCGGTCGAGGCCGACGGCGCGTGCGCCGAGCATCCAGTGGGCGTCGAGGGCTTCGTCGTCCGTCTCGAGCGCGAGGGCGGACTCCGGCATCTCTCCGGCCAGGAACTCCTTCGACAGCGGCGGCCTGTCGTAGGGGCGATGGGCCTCCTCGCCGAGAATGACGAGGCGTCCGTCGTATCCCTGGCTGCGCAGTGCGCGGGCGGCCGACAGTCCGGCGAGCGACGCACCGACGATGGCCACGGTCCTCATGCGGCTCCCTCGCCGGCCAGGCGGTGGGCGACGCAGGGCGGGAGGTTGGGCGCGTCCTGGGACAGCTGCACGTAGATCATGCCGTCCTCGACAACGACCTGGTGGGCGCGCACGGGGAGCTTGGCCGGCGGGGCGTCCACCCGGCCCGTGCGCAGATCGAACTTCGAGGCGTGCAGCGGGCACTCGACCTCGCACCCCTCCAGCCAGCCGTCGGACAGCGAGGCGTCCTGGTGGGTGCAGGTGTCGTCGATGGCATAGACCTCACCGGCATCGGTGTGGAACACCGCTATGGGAGGGATGTTCTCGAACCGGAAGGCCTCGCCTCGCGGCAGATCGGCGAGACGGCACACGGGAATCATCACGACCACCTCGATGCGTATAATGAAACCGACTGCGCCATGCGCAACGTCAGTGTGAAGTCGGCCATATCCCTTGTCAAGGAGCCGACAAGGGCACCGAGGAGATCAGCCATCGCATCGGTCACCTGGGCTGACCTCCCCTTCGGCAATTACCTCTCATTGAGAGGTAATGTGGAGGCATGGCCACAGAGGATTTCCCCGACTCGTTCGCCGATGTGCTGGCCGGAGTCCAGCGGCTGATCCGGCGGCGGCTGCGGGCCGGGATGACGGAGCCGCGGCTGCGCGGTGCCCAGGTGGACCTGTTGCGGCTGGTCGTGGCCTGTCCCCGGATCCGGGTGTCGGCCGCGGCCAAGGAGCTCTACCTCGCGGGCAACTCGGTCTCCACCCTGGTCAACCAGCTGGTGAAGGCCGGCTATCTGCACCGCGAGACCGACCCCGAGGACCGGCGCTCCGGGCTGCTGACGGCCACCCCCGCCGCCGAGGCCCGGCTGCGGGTGTGGCAGGTACGGCGCGGCGCGCTGGTCCGCGAGCAGGTGGCGCGGCTGTCCGAGAGCGACCGGGCGGCGCTGGCCGCCGCCGTTCCGGCGCTGCGCAAACTGGCCGAGAACCTTCATGAGGAGGTGGATGGGATATGACCGACGTCCGGGAAACCACCGCTGTGCCCGCGCTCGTCTGCGAGGGGCTGCGGTATGCGTTCGGGGAGACCAAGGCGGTCGACGGCCTGGAGCTGTCGGTCCGGCCGGGCGAGGTCTTCGGGCTGCTCGGACCCAACGGGGCGGGCAAGACCACCGCGATCCGCTGCATCACCACCCTGCTGCCGGTCCCCGCCGGCATGGTGCGGGTGTTCGGGCACGACGCGGCGAAGGAGCGGATGGCGGTCCGCCGGCTGCTGGGCTACGTACCGCAGCAGCTGTCCGCCGACGCCGGGCTCACCGGCCGGGAGAACGTGGAGCTGTTCGCCCGCGTCTTCGATGTCACCCGCCGGGAGCGCGCCGCCCGTGTGGCGCGGGCGCTGGAGGCGGTCGATCTCACCGCAGCGGCCGACCGGCTCGCCAAGACGTACTCCGGCGGCATGGTCCGCCGCCTCGAACTGGCCCAGGCCCTGGTCAGCGCCCCCCGGCTGCTGATGCTGGACGAGCCGACGATCGGCCTCGACCCGATCGCCCGGACCAGCGTATGGGAGCACATCAACGCGGTACGGACGGCCACCGGGATGACCGTGCTGGTCACCACGCACTACATGGACGAGGCCGACCAGTACTGCGACCGGGTCGCGCTGATGCACCGCGGCCGGATCCACGCCCTCGGAACGCCGGAGGAACTCCGCTCCGAGCTGGCCGACCGCCGCCGGGCGGAGGGGAAGACCGATCCCGACCCGACCCTGGAGGACGTCTTCCGGGACGTCGCCGGCAGCGGTCTCGATGAGCAGGGAGGAGACTTCCGCGATGTCCGAAGCACCCGTCGCACCGCGTCACGGGTCGGCTGAGACCGTCGGGCTCGCGCCGGACGGCCGGCCCGATCCCCTGCTGACGCCGCCGCGCCCCCGCACCGGCTGGCGGATGCTGCCCGCGCGGGTCGGCGCGATGTGCGTGGTCGAGCTGCAGAAGCTGCGGCACGACCGCACCGAGCTGTACACCCGGGCCGTCCAGCCCGCCCTCTGGCTGCTGATCTTCGGTGAGACGTTCACCCGGCTCAAGGCCATACCGACCGGCGGCACACCGTATATCGACTATCTCGCGCCCGGCATCATCGCCCAGTCCGCGATGTTCATCGCCATCTTCTACGGGATCCAGATCATCTGGGAGCGGGACGCCGGGATCCTCACCAAACTGCTGGTCACCCCGACCCCGCGAGCCGCCCTGATCACCGGCAAGGCATTCGCCGCCGGGGTGAAGGCGCTGATCCAGGCGGTCGTGGTGATCGTCATCGCGGCGCTGCTCGGGGTGGCGCTGACCTGGAATCCGCTGCGGCTGCTCGGGGTGGCCGTCGCGGTGATCCTGGGCTCCGCCTTCTTCTCCTGTCTGTCGATGACCATCGCGGGGATCGTGCTGACCCGCGACCGGCTGATGGGCATCGGGCAGGCCATCACCATGCCGCTGTTCTTCGGCTCCAACGCGCTGTATCCGGTGGCGCTCATGCCCGGCTGGCTCCAGGCCGTCAGCACCGCCAATCCGCTGAGCTACCAGGTCGACGCGTTGCGCGGACTGCTGCTCGGCACACCGCATCATCTCGCACTCGACTACCTCGTCCTGGTGCTGGCCGCGGCGGCCGGTATCGCGGCGGCCTCCTCGCTGCTGGGGCGGCTGGCGCGCTGACCGCGGGCCGGGAAAGTCGGCCCCGCGTCGACAAGGCAAGAACCCACACGGTACTGATGGGGCATGAGCTACGGCAGCGACAGCGGTGGACGCGCGGGACGCGCGGGAATCGAGGGGTGGCTGATAGGCGGCCGTTACCGGATCGCCGAGCGTATCGGCTCCGGTGGCATGGGTACCGTATGGCGGGCGCATGATGAGCTCGTCGACCGTGAGGTCGCCGTCAAGCAGCCGAAAATCTCCGGCGACCCCGAGGATCCCACCTTCCACCGGACCGCCGAACGCCTCTACCGCGAGGCCCGCGCCGCCGCGCGCGTCGAGCATCCCGCCGCGGTCGCCATCCATGACGTGGTCGTCGAGGACGGGTTGCCCTGGATCGTCATGGAGTTGGTCCGTGGCGAGGCCCTGGACAAGGTGTTGCGGCGCGGGGCTCTGCCGCCCGCCGAGGCCGCGCGGATCGGTCTCGCCGTCGTGGACGCCCTGTCGGCCGCGCACTCAGTCGGCGTCATCCACCGCGATGTGAAACCCGCGAACGTGCTGCTCGGACAGAACGGCCGCGTCGTGCTCACCGACTTCGGCATCGCCCAGGTCGAGGGCGACCCCTCCGTCACCTCGACCGGCATGCTCGTCGGCGCGCCCTCCTACATCTCGCCCGAGCGCGCCCGCGGCCACAAGCCCGGCCCGCCGGCCGACCTGTGGTCGCTGGGCGGCCTGCTGTACGCGGCGGTGGAGGGCGTGCCGCCGTACGACAAGGCCACCGCCATAGCGACGCTCACGGCCGTGATGACCGAGCCCGTCGACCAGCCGAAGAACGCGGGCGTGCTGGAAGAGGTCATCTACGGCCTGCTCGACAAGGACCCCGAGCGGCGGCTCGACGACGCGGGCGCGCGGGCGCTGCTGACCCAGGCGCTGGACGCCCCCGACGAGGGCCGGTCGAAGGCCGCGGCGGCCAACGCCACCCGCACCATGACCCTGCCGCCCGCCCCGCCCGAGGACGCCCCGTCCGACGCGCCATCGGACCGGGTGCGCGGTGCGCTGCGCTCCGTACGGAAGGCGTCGGCGGCGTCGGCCGGCGCCGCCGCCGGATCGGTTGGCGCCGGGGCGTCCGGCAACTCGGCCGAATCCGTCGGCTCCGCCGCGAAGAAGTCCTCGGATGGCAAGCCCGCCAAGGCGGCCAAGTCCGCCAAACCCGCCAAGGCCAAGGCCGCCGCCGCGGGCTCGTCGGGCCCTGCGGACTCGGCGGGCTCGCCCGCCCCGCAGCCGCCACGCGCCCCGCTGACGGACGTGGTGCCCAAGCGCACGCTGGTGATCATCGCGGTGATCGTGGCGCTCGCGGTCGTCGGCACGGTGCTCGCCATCGTGCTGAGTGGCGACGACGGCGACTCCCAGGGCAAGTCCGGTGACCGTACGACGGCTTCGGCCAGTACGGGCGCCGGCACGAGGGGCGGGAAGGAGTCCGGCAACCAGTCCGGCCAGCCGTCCAGCCAGTCCCCGGAGCCGCAGACGTCCACCGAGAAGCCGTCGGACGACGGCAACAAGGGCAAGGGCGGCTCCGGCGACTCGGACGACGGCAACAAGGGCAAGGGCAAGGACGGCGACGGGGGCGGCGGCAAGGGCTCGGTGCCGGACGGATACGAGACGGTCAAGAGCTCCGACTTCCCGTTCACCATGGCGATGCCCAAGGGCTGGAAGGCCCACGAGGGCCCCTGGAGCGGTAGCCGCATCTACTACGGCGGATCCGGTATCCCGCGGATCCAGGTGGACTTCACCCCCACCCCGAAGTCGGACGCGGCGGCCGACTGGCGCGCACAGGAAAAGAACAGCGTGAGCGGGAGCACGCCCGGGTACAAGGGGCTCGGCATAACGTCGGTCGAGTGGAACGGCTACCCGACGGTCGCCGACTGGCAGTTTGAGCGGGACAAGGACGGCAAGAGGGTGCGGGTGCTCAACCGTGGCTTCAAGGTGGACAGCACGCATGGCTTCGCCATCTTGATCATGTGCGAGAAGAGCAAGTGGGACGAGAAGGAGTGCAAGACGCTCCGCGAGACCGCGTTCGACACCTTCGATATCACGGACTGAACACTCCGGTCGGCATGGGGCGCCCCCGGCACGTATCGTGAGAGGCCGTGGACCGTGCGCAGCGGCAACGACGGGCAAAACGCCCCTGATTGACGGTTTCGCGCGGTGCGGATGAGGGTGTGGATCGCGCGCTCGGGGAGGGTTCGTGGACGAATACGCGGGTCGGGTTCTCGCCGACCGCTATCGCCTGCCCCTGCCGCCCGCCGATGAGTACGAACTCGTCGAGACCCGCGCCTTCGACACCTACAGCGGGCAGGAAGTCCACCTCAGGCAGATACCGCTGCCGGAGACCGTCGAGGCGGAGGTCGTCGGCGACGACGGGCGCTACGGGGCGGGCGGCCCCGGGGCTTCGGCGTACTCGGGGGCTGCGTACCCGGGGGCTTCGGGGGCTTTAGGGCGTACGAACGGGATGGGTCGCGGCGCCCGCACCGGCGGCGGCGACCCGGCGGTGCGCCGCGCCATCGAGGCCGCGACGGCGGCCGCGCAGGTGCCCGACCATCCGCGGCTGGATCAGGTCTTCCATGTCTTCGTGGAGGCCGGGAGCCTGTGGATCGTCAGCGAACTGGTCGCCGGCCGGCCGCTGGCCGCGCTGCTCGCGGAGCGGACGCTGTCCCCGTACCGCGCCGCCGAACTCGCCCATGACATCCTCACCGCGCTGCGCGCCCTGCACACCGACGGCTGGATCCACCGCAACATCACCGCCCGGACCGTCCTCGTCTGCGACGACGGGCGCGCCATGCTCACCGGGCTGGCGGCGGGTGCCGCGGAGGAGGCGCTGTGCGGGTACGACCCGGTGCCCCGGCCGTCGGCCGGTCCGGCCGACAGGCCGGAGCGGGGCGGGCGTTCCGCCCCGGCGGAGGCGGCTGACCACGGCTCCGACGCCGACGCCGACGGCGGCGAGGCCGGGGGCCCGGCCGTCGAGGGGCGTTCCGCGGCGGGCGGCTTTCCCGCGCCGCGCGATCCGGGGGCGCGGGGTGTGCCGGGTGTTTCGGATACGGCGCCGGGCGAGGGCGAGCCGCGCGCTGCGCAGGGCGGCCTCCCCGGGCCGCGCGGTGCGCTCGAACAGCCCGGCCCGGGCCCCGGGTTGCGGCTGCCACCCGGCTCGGAGTGGCGCCCCGCCGAGCGCATCGAAGGCGGGCGGACGGAGGGCCCGAGCGACCCCAACAGCACTCACGGCGCCGGGCGGGGCGTACCAGGAGCGCGGCCGGGTGAACTCGCCCCCGGCGGCCGCCCATCCGCCCCGGCGCCCGGCGACCCGCAGGGGGCTGCCGAGCGCGCCGCACGAGCCAGCGCGATCGCCGCCTACGCGGCGGGCGCCCGCGCCGCCGCGCGGGCGAACGTCGAGGGCTCCGCGCCCCGTAGCGCGCGCCCCGGCGCGGCCGACGTCCCGAACGGCCCCACCACCGAGCACGTGGAAGGCGCCCCGCGCCCCGCCCCTGACGCCAACGGCACTGCCCCAGACCCTTATGCCGACCCGAACCTGCAGGCCGACCTGGGCACTCAGGCCGATCGGAGCGCAGGTCTGACCCCGAACCAGGCCGGCCGGAACCTGCATGCGACCCGCGCCCTGTACATCGACCCCGGCCGACCGGCCGCCCCGAACGGGGCCCCGGTTCCGGGCTCGTACGCGGACCCGAACGCGGCCGCCAACCGGCAGGCGCCCCAGGCCCCGTACGCCACCCCGGGCCAGATCACCCCGGGCCAGATCACCCC
>NZ_MUNE01000742.1 GCF_002154605.1 Streptomyces milbemycinicus
CGCGTTGATCGGCGGGGCGGTGTGGCTGCTGATGAAGTCCATGAACAAGCACATGAAGAAGGTGGACTTCGAGGAGGAGCCGGAGGCCGGGCAGACCGCCCCGCCGATCAACGCGAAGACGATGAAGCCGAGGACACCCGGCGTCACCTTGTTCTCGTCGAGCTCCTTGGCGAGCGGCACGAGATGCGTCATGGCGAGGGTGCTGGTCGCGCTCATCATGAGCTCAATTGTTGCGGATGCCTGCGAAGAGGTCGTCCTCGGGGAGGGAAGTGTCCACGAGCGACTTCGCGAGCTCGTATTCCTCGGTCGGCCAGATCTCCTTCTGGATGTCCATCGGCACCCGGAACCAGCCGCCGTCGGGGTCGATCTGGGTGCGGTGCGCGATCAGCGCCTTGTCGCGGATCTCGAAGAAGTCCGCGCAGGGCACAAAGGTGGTCAGGGTGCGCTCGGCCCGCTCGAACTGCTTCCAGCGCTCCAGCCACTCCCCGTACGGCGACTCCAGGCCGCGCGCGAGCAGCCCTTCATGCAGCGCGACGGTGCGCGGCCGGTTGAAGCCCTGGTTGTAGTAGAGCTTGAGCGGCTGCCACGCCTCGCCCGCCTCGGGGTACTTCTCCGGATCACCCGCGGCGTCGAAGGCCACCATCGAGATCTTGTGGGTCATGATGTGGTCGGGGTGCGGATAACCGCCGTTCTCGTCATACGTGGTGATGACATGCGGCTTGAACTCGCGGATCAGCTTGACCAGCGTCCCGGCCGCCTCGTCCACGTCCTGCAGCGCGAAGCAGCCCTCGGGCAGCGGCGGCAGCGGGTCGCCCTCGGGCAGCCCGGAGTCCACATAGCCCAGCCACTCCTGCTTGACCCCGAGGATCTCGCGCGCCTCGTCCATCTCCTTGGCGCGTACCTCGTGGATGTGCTCCTCGATATAGGGGTCCCCCTGGAGCTTGGGGTTGAGGATGGACCCGCGCTCACCGCCTGTGCAGGTCGCGACCAGCACGTCCACCCCCTCGGACACGTACTTGGCCATGGTGGCCGCGCCCTTGCTCGACTCGTCGTCGGGGTGGGCATGGACGGCCATCAAACGCAGCTGATCAGTCAAGTCTCGATCCTCGGTGATTCGTCGTGGAAGACGGCTTCTATAGTGACCCAAACCGGGGGCGAATAATTCCGGGGCCGCCAACCAGGAGGAACGATCATGGCTACGGTCCGCGAGGGGCTGCCTGACGGGCGTTACGGCCGGTCGGCGGATCAGCGTGCCGACCGCAAGCTGAAGATCCTGGGTGCCGTGCTCGGCGCCGGGTTCCTTGCCATGATCGTCTGGTTTGGTTATTCGTACATCACCGGCCAGCAGGACATGAGCGGCCAGGTGACCGGTTTCAAGGTGGTCTCCGACAGCGCCGTCGAGGTGCGTCTGGAGATCACCAAGGACACCGGCACCACCGGGGCGTGCACCGTGCGTACCCTGGATGAGCAGCACGGCGAGGTGGGTCGCAAGGACTTCACCTTCGGCAAGGGCCAGGGCGATGCGGTCAAGGTCGTGACGGTGCGCACCACCGGTCGGGCGACCAGCGCCGAGCTGGTCGGCTGCGACCCGGTGTCGGGGCACTGAGCCCTGTCTGACCTGCACTGACGCGTTTCATACACATTGCGCCCACATTCCTCCTCCCCGTTTCGAGCCGGAATTGTTAGGCTCGTGGTTTCGCCCGGCTTTGAAGGCGCACCCTTCTGAGTAGGGCGTTCATTTGTATTCCCAGCACCGACGAGGAGCACCTGTGACCCAGACCAGCGAGAACGTCACCTGGCTGACCCAGGAGGCGTACGACCAGCTCAAGGCCGAGCTGGAGTACCTGTCGGGTCCCGCACGTGTCGAGATCGCGAAGAAGATCGAGGCTGCCCGCGAGGAAGGTGACCTGCGGGAGAACGGCGGGTACCACGCCGCCAAGGAGGAGCAGGGCAAGCAAGAGCTCCGCGTGCGCCAGCTGACGCAGCTGCTGCAGCACGCGAAGGTCGGCGAGGCCCCCGCGGACACCGGCGTGGTCGCTCCTGGCATGGTCGTCACCATCGCCTTCGACGGCGACCCGGACGACAGCCTGACGTTCCTGCTGGCCTCCCGCGAGTACGCGAGCTCGGACATCGAGACCTACTCGCCGCAGTCCCCGCTGGGCTCGGGTGTGAACGGCAAGAAGGTCGGCGAGGACGCGTCGTACGAGCTGCCGAACGGCCGCACCGCGTCGGTGAAGATCCTCGAGGCCAAGCCCTACCAGAGCTGACGCCGCGCCCCGACAGGGCTGATGATCGCCCCGATCTCGCCCCGATCTCGGCGACCGCCTCGCTCAGGCGGTCGCCGAGCGGTACTTACGGACCGCCAGCGTCCGGAAGGCCAGGATGATCAGGGCTGACCAGAGGACCGAGGCGAGCACTGGGTGCTGCATCGGCCAGGCGTCGGAGACCAGCCCTTCGGGGTTGCCGAACAGCTCGCGGCTCGCCTGCACCGTGGCGCTGAACGGATTCCAGTCGGCGATATGCCCCAAGAAGGCGGGCATCTTGCTGGAGGGCACAAAGGCGTTCGAGATGAACGTCAGCGGGAACAGCCAGATCAGCCCGCCGGAGGTGGCCGCCTCCGGGGTCCGCACCGACAGCCCGATCAGCGCGCCGATCCATGAGAAGGCATACCCCAGCAGAAGCAGCAGCCCGAAGGCCGCGAGCGCCTTCAGCACCCCGTCGTGGATCCGCCATCCCACGATGACCGCGACGATCGCCAGCACCACCAGCGTCAGCGCCGTCTGCACCAGATCCGCCAGCGTACGACCGGTGAGCACCGCGCCGCGCGCCATCGGCAGCGAGCGGAAGCGGTCGATCAGGCCCTTGTGCATATCGTCGGCGATCCCGGCGCCCGCGCCCGCCGTCGCGAAGGTCACGGTCTGCGCGAAGATCCCCGCCATCAGGAACTCCCGGTACACATTCGCGTCGGCGCTGCTCTGCCCCGGGACCATGATCGCGCCACCGAAGACATAGCTGAACAGCACCACGAACATGATGGGCTGGACCAGGCCGAACACCACCACCTCGGGAATCCGCATCATGCGGATCAGATTCCGACGGGCCACGACGAGCGAGTCGCGGACCGACTGGACGGGCCCGCTCCACACCCCCTTTGGGGCCACGGCGACGCGGCCCCCACCCGCCGCAGCCGTCCCGGAAACCGTTCCGAGGGCCGTGTCGGGGGCCGTGTCGGGAGCCGTCCCGGAGGCCGTGTCGGTCGCCCCGGGAGTGGACTCGGGCGTGGTTTCCTCCACTCTGGCCATCACTTGACCTCCTCCTCGGCGCCGTCGCCGCCCTCGGCACCGTGGCCGGTGAGCGAGATGAACACATCGTCGAGGGTCGGGCGGCGCAGCCCGATGTCGTCGATCTCCACCCCACGCGCATCCAGCTCCCGGATCACCTCGGCGAGCAGCTTGGCCCCGCCGACGACCGGGACGGTGACCTTACGGGTGTGCCGCTGCACGGCGATCTCGCCCTTACCGAAGCCCCGCAGCACCTCCTCCGCGACCTCGATATGGCCGGGCTCATGGACCACCACCTCCACCCGCTCCCCGCCCGTACGGGCCTTGAGCTGGTCGGAGGTGCCGCGCGCGATGACCCGGCCGCGGTCGATCACACAGATGTCATGCGCCAGATGATCGGCCTCTTCCAGATACTGGGTCGTCAGCAGCAGCGTCGTGCCGCCCGCCACCAGCTCCTGGATGACCTCCCACAGCGCCTGCCGGTTGCGCGGGTCGAGTCCGGTGGTCGGCTCGTCCATGAACATCACCGGCGGGCTGACGACCAGGGCGGCCGCCAGGTCCAGCCGGCGGCGCATCCCGCCGGAGTACGTCTTGGCGACGCGGTCGGCCGCGTCCGCCAGATGGAACCGCTCCAGCAGCTCACTCGCGCGCGCCTTCGCCTCCCGCGCGCCCATCTGGTACAGCTGGCCCACCATGCGCAGGTTCTCACGGCCGGTCAGATACTCGTCCACGGCGGCGAACTGCCCGGACAGCCCGATCGAACGGCGCACCTGATCGGGGTGGCGCAGCACGTCCACGCCCGCGACGCGCGCCTTACCGCTGTCCGGCTCCAGCAGCGTGGTCAGCACCCGCACCGCGGTGGTCTTCCCGGCCCCGTTGGGCCCGAGCAACCCGAGCACGGTCCCTTCCGGTACGTCGAGATCGACCCCGTCCAAGGCTCTGACGTCGCCGAAGGTCTTCACCAGACCTTCGGCATAGATGGCACCTGGCATATGCGTCCCCCATCGGGCGTGCTCATAGAAGGATTTAACTTTCGCCCGAATTACCCCGCCTGTCCATGCCTGTGGAAAACCGCCTGTGGAAAACCACGGGGGCAAGGGACACAGGGGAAGGGAGCCCTACGGCAACACCCTGTAACCCGCCTCGCGCAGTGCCTCCCGCACCTCTTCGCAGTGCTCGGGCCCCTTCGTCTCCAGGTGCAGCTCCACCTCGGCCTCGGTGAGCCCGAGCCGCGGATCGGTCCGTACGTGGCCCACGTCCAGCACATTCGCATCGACCGTCGTCAGTGCCGCCAACAGGGTGGCGAGCGCCCCCGGCCGGTCCGTGAGCCGCAGCCGCAGCGAGAGATAGCGCCCCGCCGCGGCCATGCCGTGCCGCAGGATGCGCTGCATCAGCAGCGGATCCACATTCCCGCCCGAGAGCACCGCCACCACCGGTCCCTCGAAGGACTTCGGCTCCGCGAGCAGCGCGGCCACCGAGCAGGCCCCGGCCGGCTCGACCACCAGCTTCGCCCGCTCCAGACACAGCAGCAGCGCGGCGGCCAGGGAGTCCTCGGACACCGTACGGACCTCGTCCACGAGCTCGTCGATGATCCGGAACGGCACCTCGCCGGGGCGCCCCACCTTGATCCCGTCGGCCATCGTCGTGGGCGCCTCGATCGACACCGGATGCCCGGCGGCCAGCGAGGGCGGATACGCCGCGGCGCCCGCCGCCTGCACCCCCACCACCCGTACGTCCGGCCGCAGCGCCTTCACCGCCACCGCCACCCCGGCCGCGAGCCCGCCGCCGCCGACGCCGACCACGACCGTGCGTACTTCCGGGCACTGTTCCAGGACCTCCAGGCCCAGCGTGCCCTGCCCCGCGATGATGTCCGGGTGGTCGAAGGGGTGGATGAAGACCGCGCCCGTGCGCCGGGCGTACTCCTGCGCGGCGCGCATCGTCTCGTCCACGATCTGGCCATGCAGCCGCACGTCGGCGCCATAGTCCCGGGTGGCCGCGATCTTCGGCAGCGGCGCGCCCTGCGGCATGAAGACGGTCGAGCGCACACCCAGCAGCGAAGCGGCCAGCGCGACGCCCTGCGCATGGTTCCCGGCGCTGGCCGCCACCACGCCCGCGGCCCGCTCCTCGGGGCTGAGCCCGGCGATCCGCACATACGCCCCGCGCAGCTTGAAAGAGCCCGTACGCTGCAGGTTCTCGCACTTCAGATGCACCGGCGAACCCACCAGGCCGGACAGATAGCGGCTGCCTTCGAGCGCGGTGACCCGGGAGACCCCCGAGAGCATTTTCTGCGCCGCACGCACCTCGTCGAGCGTGATCACGGACGTCGGAACACCGGAAGACGAGGTACCGGAAGTGCGGGTAGTGCGTGGGGCCATGGTCCCAAGTCTCGCAGCTCGCCCCACGCGCACCAGCGACGGCCGGATCCGGGCGGCAGGTTTCTGCAGCCCCCGTACGGGCGGGCCCCCAGCCGCGTACTCTGTGCCCCATCCCACAGACCACCGCATGAAGTGAGCCTTAGTCCATGCCCACCCAATCGGACATGACGACCCACCTCGACACCGGCGTACTCGACCTCCTGCAGCACCAGGTCGCGGTCTTCGCCCGGCGTGCCGAACAGACCCGCCTCGGCGGCGTCGGCCAGGCCCGCAACTCCATGGACCGCGCCGCGTATCTGCTGCTCAACCGGCTCGACAAGGAAGGACCGATGGGAGTCAAGGCACTCGCCGCGGGCATGGGCATCGACTCGTCCACCGTCACCCGCCAGGTCGCCCCGCTCGTCGACTCCGGCATGGTCAAGCGCACCTCCCACCCCGAGGACGGCCGCGCGGTCGTCCTCCAGCTCTCCCCGCGCGGCAAGGCCCGCCTGGAGGAGGTGCGGTGCTCCCGGCGCGCGCTGATGGCGCAGGTGACCGACGGCTGGACCTCGGAGGAGCAGGACATCTTCTGCGATCTGCTCACCCGTTTCAACGTCGCGCTGGCCGCCGCGCACGCCACCGTGCCCCAGGCGGCGTCCGCATCCTGAGCCACCCCGCAGCACCTCCGGGGGCACGCCTCTTGACCAGGTGGCCGTGGCTGCCGTGTCCTGAAGGGGGACCCGTGTCCTGAAAAGGACGGGAGGCGGAGGACGGGTGCGCGAGAGGCGGGCAGCACGGGAGAGCGGCCGCGCCCGGGAGTTCGCGGCGTTCGCCGCGGGGGCGGGCGGTCGGCTGCTGCATGCGGCCACACTGCTCACGGGGGAATCACCGGGGGACATACCAGGGGGACCACTGGGGGAAAACAGCGCCGCCGAGCGCCTGCTGACCGCCGCGCTCGCCCGCACCTACGCCCGCTGGGACCGGCTGCGCGGAGAAGATCCGTACGACCACACCCGCCGGGAACTGGCCACCCTCTTCGCCCACCGCGCCTGGCGCTACCGCCGGCCGCGCGGCGGCCTCCTGGGGCAGCTCACCCCGCAGGAACGCCTGGTGCTGGTGTTACGGCTGCATGAGGGCGTGGCGGAGGAGCAGGCCGCAGCGGCCCTCGGACTGCCGGTCGAGCGGGTGCGCGCCATCTGTACGCGCTCGGTGGCGCTGATGCGCAGCCGCGCGCCGGAAACGCGACGCGCACGCCCGGAGCCCCGCCGGGCGGCGGGAGCAGCGTCATGAGCTGCCCCCGGGCACAAGTCGGCCTCATGAACTCCCCCGACCACCAGGCGGCCTCATGAGCTCCCCTGAGCACACGGCGGCCTCATGAGCTCCCACGACCGCAAGGAGGACGTGGTCCGCCGCATGCTGAACGGCCCGCACCCGGCCGTGCCCCCGGACCTGGCCGACCGGGCGGCCGGGCGGGGGCGGCGGATGCTGCGCCGCCACCGCGCCGTACGGGCCGTCGGCTGGGTCCTGCTGATCGCCGCGATCATCGCCTTCACCGTATGGGCGGTGATCGTCCAGCCGTGGACGACGCCGCCGACCGACACCACGCCTCCTCTGGAGGGGTGGTGACGGCGGTAGCCGAACCGGATTACGCGAGAGCCTGGCTGAGATCCGCGAGCAGATCGTCGACCGCCTCGATACCCACCGAGAGCCGGACCAGATCGGCGGGCACCTCCAGGGCCGACCCCGCCACCGAGGCGTGCGTCATCCGGCCCGGGTGCTCGATCAGCGACTCGACGCCGCCCAGCGACTCGCCGAGCGTGAACAGCCGCGCCCGGTCGCAGACGTCGACCGCCGCCTGCTCGCCGCCCGCGACACGGAAGGAGACCATGCCGCCGAAGGCCCGCATCTGCTTGGCCGCGACCTCGTGGCCCGCGTGCCCGGGCAGCCCCGGGTAGAAGACCTCGGTCACCTTGGGGTGCGCGACCAGCAGCTCCGCGACGCGCGTGGCGTTCGCGCTGTGCCGGTCCATCCGTACGGCGAGGGTCTTGACGCCGCGCAGCACCAGCCAGGAGTCGAACGGTCCGGCGACGGCGCCCATCGCGTTCTGGTGGAAGGCCAGTTCGTCGCCGAGGGCGGGGTCGGAGACCACGAGCGCGCCGCCGACGACGTCCGAGTGGCCGCCCATGTACTTGGTCGTCGAGTGCACGACGACATCCGCGCCGAGCGCGAGCGGCTGCTGCAGATAGGGGCTGGCGAAGGTGTTGTCGACGACGAGGCGGGCCCCGGCGGTACGGGCGATGTCGGCGACGGCGGCGATGTCGGTGATGCCGAGCAGCGGATTGCTCGGCGTCTCGACCCAGATCACCTTCGTACGGGGCCGCAGCTCGGCCCGCACCGCGGCCGGGTCGGAGGTGTCGGCGACCGACCACTCCACCCCCCACCGCTCGGCGACCTTGGCGAAGAGGCGGAACGTACCGCCGTACGCGTCGTTCGGGATGACGACGTGGTCACCGGGCACCAGCAGCGTGCGCAGCAGGCAGTCCTCGGCGGCGAGCCCGGACGCGAAGGCGAGGCCGCGGCGCCCGCCCTCCAGCGCCGCCAGGTTCTCCTCGAGAGCGGTGCGGGTGGGGTTGGCGGAGCGGCTGTACTCGTATCCGCCGCGGAGCCCGCCCACCCCGTCCTGCTTGTAGGTCGAGACCTGGTAGATCGGAGGGACGACGGCGCCCGTGAGCGGGTCCGCCTCCTGCCCCGCGTGGATGGCGAGGGTTTCGAAGCTCTGCGCGCTGTGCCCCGCACCGTCGTCGTGCGGGGCGGGCTGCTGGGTGTGCTGCTCGGTCATGGGGCCGAGGGTAATGCCCACCGCGGTACTAGCGGGTTCAACGACCGGGCGGGCACATAGGCTGGAGCTCAGACGTTCCGACCAGGGGTACCGGGCACAGCAGGGGCAGCAGGGGACACACATGGAGTATCTGATCTTCCTCATCGCCATCGTCATGATCGGCGGTGTCCTCATCGTGCCCGCCGTGCGCCGGATGCGCGGCGGCAGCGAGGCCACCCGCGGCGCGGTGCTCGCCACGGACCCGGGGGCGTACGGCTTCGTACCGCGCGACCAGCTGGACGTACGGCTGCCCGGCCCGGACCGCGAGCTGATCGAGGCCCTGGAGGAGGTCCAGCGCACCCAGGACTGGCAGCCCGCCGCCCGCCTGCTGGCCCTCACCGACGCAAGCTCCGAACTGCGCTGGCAGCGGGTGCAGACCCTGGCGGGCGCTGCGGCCTTCGAACTGGCCCAGGCGCCGGGCCAGGGCGGCATGTGGCTGCGCACCTGGCGGGTCGCGGCGCCCGAGGACCCGGGCGCGGCCGCCGTGCACGCGGAGTTCCTGGTCCGCCGGGCGCTGCGCGACCCGTCGTCCGACGACTTCCGGATGATCCTGGAGGAGGCCCGTACGGTCTGCGCCGAGGCGGCGCGGCTGGCGCCGGGCGACCCGGTGCCGTACATCACCGAGCTCGGCATCGCCCGCGGCCTCGCATACCGGCAGGCCGACTTCGAAGAGCTCTGGTCCAAGGTCACCGAGCGCGCCCCGCACCACATGGGCGCCCACCTCGCCGCGCTCCACTACTGGTGCGAGAAGTGGCACGGCTCGCAGGACCTCGCCGACGCCTTCAGCCACGCCGCCGCCGGCTCCGCCCCGGCCAAGAGCCTTCTGCCCGCCCTCCCCCTCTTCGCGGTCTTCGAGCACCTCCCCGAGGCCAACCTGGTGCGCACCCTGTACCAGAGCGCGGTCGTCACCCGCGCCATCGAAGGCGCCCTCTTCGCGGTCCGCGAGGCCCCGGCCGACCACCCGGTCCAGCCCCACGTCCGCCACCTGCTGGTCTGGTTCCTGGTGCGCGCCGAGCGCTACGCGGAGGCGATGGAACAGCTCCGCCACGTGGACGGGCACGTGGGCGCGATCCCGTGGTCGTACGGCACGGACCCGGCGGCGGAGTACACCGTCTACCGGGCACTGGCGGTGGCGGGCTGGGAAGGCCGGGGCGGCACACCGGCGACGCTGCCGCGCTGAGGGGGGCGTGGAATGGCCCACGGCCCCACCTGGTTGTAAGCCACGAGACCTGTACGAAGTGCGAAAGTTCGAATGTTCGAAGTGAAGGTGCACACACCGCACCCGCCGCTCGGCGACCGTGGAGCCTAGGAGCCATCGATGCTGTTCAGCCGCCACAAGACCCACCTCCCCTCCGCCGAGGAAGCGCTCAAGGGCCGCGCCGAACCCGGCTTCCCGGCCCCCGAGCGCCACACCGTCCTCGGCAACCCCCTGACCGGCCCCTACCCCGAGGGCCTGCTCGTCGCCGACTTCGGCCTCGGCTGTTTCTGGGGCGCCGAGCGCAAGTTCTGGCAGGCCCCCGGCGTCTGGACCACCCTCGTCGGCTACCAGGGCGGCCACACCCAGAACCCCACCTACGAAGAGGTCTGCAGCGGCCTGACCGCCCACACCGAAGCGGTCCGCGTCGTCTACGACCCCTCGATCACCTCGTACGCCGCCCTGCTGAAGCTCTTCTGGGAGTCCCACGACCCCACCCAGGGCTTCCGCCAGGGCAACGACGTCGGCACCCAGTACCGCTCGGCCATCTACACCCACTCCCCCGACCAGCAGTCCGAGGCCGAGGCCTCCCGCACCGCCTACCAGTCCGTCCTCACCAAGTCCGGCTACGGCGACATCACCACCGAAATCCTCCCGGCCGGCACCTTCTACCCGGCCGAGGCATACCACCAGCAGTACTTGGACAAGAACCCGGCCGGCTACTGCGGGATCGGCGGCACGGGCGTCAAGCTAAGTGACCCATCCGAGGGCGGCTCCTGCCCAACAGGGATCGCCCCATCTGACGGCTAATAACTGGGTAAGTGCGAACGATTCAGCCATTCCGAGACGACAAGGATTGCTGACGGCCCTCTGAGCCCATGCATGGGGGATGGGGAGGAGAAAGAGCAGTAGGTTCGGAGGGCTCGAACGCTGGTGGGGTGTGCTGACAGCCGCACTACTCATCGCGGCCTGGATCAATTCGGCAGCTGGTCCAGCCGTTGTGATCGCGTTGTCTCTTGCCACCCTCGTGTGGTGTGCCTTCCAGGCTCCCGTCACATGTGGTGCGCCTGTGCGCGACCATGATGACGGTTGCCGGGAAAACGCCTACGGGCTGCTGATGGGCTGCCACCGTCGCCAACACCGGTGGCAGAAGTTGAAGATGGTGATCTGGCGCCGTCAAATGAGAGAGTTTTGCTCGGGACTCTTCACGGATGCCCAAAAAACGATCGTCACCTTGGCAGGCATCGGGAGTCTGCTGTCTGGACTCGTCGCCTTCATCCCGGGGCTCGCTCTTTGATCGCAGCAGACGGAGCGGGCTCGGAGTCAGTGCGTTAAGCCAGGTACTCCGCTCAGTGAGACCAGGGCGGCTCATGCCTCACCGGGATCGCGCCCGCTGACGGCTGACGCGGCGGCTTCTAGGGCCAGGTGCCACGGATAGTTCTCCGGTCGGCCCTGGCCCGGCTTGTTGGGCACGAATCCGCCTTCCCCGTACAGCACGCGCACCCCCATCGCCCGGAGCGTGGCAACGCTAGCGTCGAACTGCGTGTGCTGGACATAGGCGGCGTTCACGCACGGCATGGTCACGGTGGGGATGCCCTTGCCGATGGCCTCGGCCACGAACCCGACAATGAACTTCTCGGTGATCCCCAGTGCCCATTGGTTGATCGTGTTGAAGGTGGCCGGTGCCACGACGGCGACGTCTGCGGGGGGCCAGACATCCGGCTCTCGGGGAAGCTTGTACTGGCTGCGCACTGGGTGCCCGGTCAACTCTTCCAACACTGGTAGATCATCGCCAAGCCAGCGTGCGGCGGTGGGGGTCAGCCCGAGGCAGACATCCCAGTCGGCGGCCTGTGCTTGCTCGATGACGCCAGCGATGTTCAGCACGGGCGGGGCGGCGCTTCCCAACAGGTACAAGACGCGGTTCGCGGTCATGGCGGCAGTTCACCGCGTCGCACCCCTCAGCCGCAAACCCTGCTCGATCGGGGCCGAGATCGCCGTTCACCGTTGCCTGCCGTGGCCGGGCGGGTAGCGTCTCCGTTGAGTGAGTCACGAAAGGGAGGCATGCATGCCGTTCCCCGGCGACGAACACACGGGCACTCGGATTGCACATCACCGGAAGCGGGCTGGACTGACTCAGCGGGGGCTGGCTCAGAGGGTCCCCTATTCGTACAGCCTGCTCACCCAGGTTGAGTCCGGGCACAAGCCAGCCAGCCCTGACCTGGTGGCGGCTGTCGCGAAGGCTCTGAGCATCGACGTCACGGCGCTGACCGGTCAGCCCTACGTGACCGAGCTCCAGCAGGATCGGTTGGCCGCGCTGGTCCGGCCGATCCGTGAAGCCCTCGACCTCTACGACCTGGGGGCCGACCCTGCGATCACCCCTCGGCCCACTCCGCAGCTCGTCGCAGCTGCCGATGGGCTGTGTCAGCTGGTCCGCGCTACAAGGCTCCACGATGCTGCTGTTGATCTCCCCGACACGATCGCGGAGATCACCACAGCCGCGTATCGGTCCCCGTCGTCCGTGTTGTGGGCCGCGCTGTCGAGTACCTACCGCACCGCGCATGACCTGGCCGTGAAACTGGGCTACTACGACTTGTCGACGGTGGCTCTGGATCGTATGGACTGGGCCGCGTCCAGGGCTTCCGATCCGCTGCTGTCCGCAGTACGCCAGTACATGCGTGCGCTCGTCTACTTCCGGGAGGGCGAGTACACCATCGGACAGAGGTTGGTCGCTTCCGGGCATGGGCTGCTGGAGCTATCCCCTGAGACCCGGGAGAGGCAGGCGGTTGCCGGGCAACTTCACCTCGGGGCAAGCGTGATCGCTGCCCGTGCCGAGGATGCAGACGCGGTGACAGCCCACCTCGCAGAGGCCAAGTCCTACGCAAAACGGGTGGGTGAGGCCACGGACGTGCATTGGCTGTCTTTCGGCCCCACGAACGTAAGGCTTCACACGGTGTCCGCTCATGTCGAGATGCGTCACTACGGCGAGGCACTGCGACAGGCCGCGAAGGTGCGGATACCGAAGGACTGGCCTGCATCCCGCGCCGCTCACTTCTACGTGGATCAGGCACGGGCCCAGATGGAAGCGGGTCGCACCGAAGCGGCCTTGAAGTCCATCGTCACCGCTCGCAAACTGGCTCCGCAGCAGACGCGCTATCACTCAGGCGCACGCGAGACCATCAGGAGCCTGATCCACTTGTCCCGGCGTACGCCGGACACCCTCGATCACTTGGCCGCCTGGGTGGGCCTCTAGAACTTTCACCGCAGTCGCCCCCGGCTTTCACTCAGGTGTGAAAGTTGGGGGCTTCGCATGTCACCAGCATGAATACTCAGCCGGTTTTCACCAGCCACAGGACCCCGGCGGCGCGGGCATTGCGCCCCGGGGCGTGGCCAACCTGAGGAAGCAGGTCGACATGCGGGACTGTATCGCCAGAACCTTCGAATGGCTGCTTCGGCTGCTATTCCCTGCTCCGGGCCGACACCGCGCACCCCACATGAGCGGGGCAGCGCCCAGCCAGGACACACCGACGCGGCCCCTCCCTCGCGTACGACGAGTTTCCGAGCGGGCGCCGTTGAACGGTGAGGACATCGCCGCTGTCCGGCCGTACGTTGCGGCGCATGAACGGCTGGTAGAGCTGCGGCGTCAGGGTTACCGTCGCGCGTTGCTGGTGTGCGCGCACCATGACATGGCGGTGATCAAGTGAGCGGCCACCGGCCCGTGGATGTGCCGCGCAGCTTCAAGCTGTCCGGTGATGTGCGGTTGCTTGACGACCAGTTCGTGATCCCGGTTCAGGTCTTCCGGAACGGCACCTACGAATCGACGGACCTTGCGGCCTTGACCGTTGATGACGCCTCGGTGCTGAACGCTCAGCTCACGCGGCTCTTGGACGAGAGGGCCTGTCTGGGACCACGAAGGCGGAAAGATCCGAACAGCCCTTGGAGCCGGTTCTGATGACCGACGCGCAAGGAGGACAGCAGAGCGGCGGCCAAGACCGGAAGGACCCGGACGCGAAGCGCAAAGAGCTGGAAGCGGCGTTGCGCAAGCTGAACAAGTGGTCGTCGGGCGGCGGCAGGCGATGAGGCCGTAGCCCTAAAGACGGGGCGGGGGCTGCTGTCCCAGGGAAGGACCATGCGACCCCCGCCCTCTGACTCCCTTGGTTTGACGGAGTGCCAAGGGAAGGCGGCGGGTCTGTGCGTGCCTGTCGTCGGCGGTCCGGCTCCCCGTGTTGATCACACCCGGCTGACGGGTGGGGAGTCGGGCCGCGCCAAACAACCGCAGATGCAACACCGGACCACCCCTCCGCCTGGACAGCTGTCGGGGTGGTCCGGATGGGGGATCACTCAGATACCCCGGTGCCGATGGTACCGGGG
>NZ_MUNE01000743.1 GCF_002154605.1 Streptomyces milbemycinicus
GTCCCCTCTCGGCAACGGAGCATCCCTCATGCCCCCACTTCTCAGAAGCGGCCCACGCCTGGCTCTGGTCGTCGCCTTGGCGGCCACAGTGACCACCGCCTGCACCATCGGTTCCCTGGACGATTCGGGTACGGCCGTCGGCTATCCCTCACGCGGCCTGTCGATCCTGGCCCCCGGCAGCGTCGGCGGCGGCTGGGACGCCCGGGCGCGCGGCATGAGCTCCGCGCTCACCTCCTGCAAGATCATCGACGAGGACGTCACGGTCACCAACGCCCCCGGCGCGGGCGGCACGATCGGGCTCGCCCGGATGGCCGGGCGCGGTGGCGATCCGTACCAGCTGATGACCATGGACACCGTCACCATGACCGGTGGCGCCATCCAGAACCACTCCCCGGTGAAGCTGTCCTCGCTCACTCCCGTGGCAGGGCTGACGGTGAGCACGAGCGCGATCGTGGTGCCGGCCAAGTCGCCCTTCCGTGACCTCGCCTCGGTGCTGGCCGCCATGCGGAAGGACCCCAAGGGGACCTCGTGGGTGGGCGGCTCGCTGGGCGGCCCGGACCACATCAGGGTGGCATCCTTCGCCAAGGCCGAGGGCGTTCCGGCGAACAAGGTCACCTATGTGCCCACCGGTGGCGGCGGGGAAGTGCTCAACCTGCTGCTGAGCGGGGCCTCGAAGGTCGGTCTGTCCACGCTGACGGAGGTCCGTCCCCAGATCGAGGCCGGCAAGCTGCGGGTCCTCGCGGTCACCGGCGATGCCGCCCCCAAGGGCATCGACGCTCCGACGCTCGCCGAACTCGGCTACGCGGACGAGAGCGTGGAGACCGTCGGCGGGGTCATGGCCCCGCCGGGGATCAACGACGACGAGCAGCGGGCGATCGTATCGCTGGTGAACCGGATGCGGCAGACCTCGTGCTGGAAGCGGACGTTGGAGCAGAACGACTGGAAGGGCGTATGGGTGCCGGGGAACAAGTTCGGCGCTCTGATCGAGAAGCAGCAGCGCCAGGTCGGCCAGGCCCTCAAGGCAGTGGGGCTCGGATCATGAGCGCGCGGAACCCGGCGGGCGGGCTGGAGTCGGCCGACGGTGCGCCCGAGGTATCCGATGCGACCCGGCAGGGGACCGGAGCGGGTGATCTGGTCGGCACCGGCGAGCGGCCGTGGGGGCCGAGGATTGCCGCGCTTCTCTTCCTCGCGGCCGGCGTGGCCGTGCTGGGCTGGGCCTTCGCCATCCCGAAGGCGGGCATCGAGCAGGACGTGGGCCCCCGGGCGTTCCCCTTGCTGGTCGGTGCGGGGCTGTGCGTATCGGCCGTGGTCGCCGTCGTCCAGGCCTTCCGCGGCACCGACCCCGCGCAGACCGAGCAGGCGCGCGAGGAGGCCCGGCTGACCGAGTGGCGCCCGGTCGCGGCCCTGCTCGCGCTGCTGGTCTGCTATCTGTTCGCGCTGGCGCCGTGCGGCTACTGGCAGTCGACCGCCGTGCTCTTCACCCTGGTCGCGCGGGTGCTCGGCAGCCGCCGGACCCTACGTGACGCACTGATCGGCCTGGTGCTGGCCCTGGCCGTGTACTTCCTCTTCGACCGTCTGCTGGGCATACACCTGCCGCCCGGCATCGTCCGATTGGCATTCTGATATGGGTGTGCTCAACGACCTCGTCGGCGGTTTCGCCAACGCGTTCAGCCCGATGCACCTGCTGCTGGCTTTCGCGGGCTGCACGCTCGGCTCGCTGGTCGGCGTGCTGCCCGGCCTGGGCCCCGCCACCACGGTGGCGCTGCTGCTCCCGCTCACCTTCGTCTTCGACCCCACCGGAGCGCTGGTGCTGTTCGCCGGGATCTACTACGGCGGCATGTACGGCGGCTCCACCACGGCCATTCTGCTGAACGTGCCCGGGGAGACGGCGTCGGTCCCCACGACCCTGGAGGGCCATCCGATGGCCAAATCAGGGCGGGCCGGGGCCGCGCTCGCGACGGCCGCCATCGGTTCGTTCGTGGCCGGTACCATCTCCACCGTCGCCATCACCTTCATCGGCCCGGGCATGGCCCAGATCGCCGAGAAGATCCAGCCGGCCGAGTACTTCGCCGTGATGGTGCTGGCCTTCGCCACGGTCACCGCGGTCGTCGCCGACGCCCCGGCACGCGGGCTGTGCAGCCTCTTCCTCGGCCTTGCCATCGGGCTCGTCGGCATCGACAGCCTCACCGGTCAGGCGCGCTACACCTTCGGGGTGCCGGAACTGTACGACGGGATCCAGATCGTGGCCGTCGCCGTGGGCCTCTTCGCGATCGGGGAGGCCCTGTACACCGCGGCCAGGATGCGACGGGAGCCCGAGCAGGAGATGCTCCCGCTGCGCGGCAAGATCGGTATGAGCCCCGAGGACTGGCGGCGGTCCTGGAAGCCGTGGCTGCGAGGCACGGCGATCGGCCTGCCGATCGGAGCCCTGCCCGCGGGCGGTGCGGAGATCCCCACCTTCCTCAGCTACAACCTCGAACGGCGGCTGTCCCGGCACAAGAAGCAGTTCGGCAAGGGCGCCATCGAGGGGGTGGCCGGTCCCGAGGCCGCCAACAACGCCGCGTTCTCCGGGGTGCTGATGCCGCTGCTGACACTGGGCATCCCCACCTCCGCGACGGCCGGCGTGCTGCTGATCGCGTTCCAGATGTACAACGTCCAGCCGGGCCCGCAGCTGTTCGACACCCAGCCGGGGCTGGTCTGGACGCTGATCGCCAGCCTCTACATCGGCAATTTCATGCTGCTCCTGCTCAACCTGCCGCTGATCCCGCTGTGGGTGAAACTCCTGCGGCTGCCCCGTCCGCTGCTCACCGCGGGCATCCTGGTCTTCGCCGCACTGGGCGTGTACGCGCTCTCGCAGAACGCGGTCGACCTCGGGATCGCGGTGCTCTTCGGGGTCCTGGGCTTCGGGATGCGGCGCACCGGATATCCCGTCGCCCCACTGATCCTCGGCGCGGTGCTGGGCCCGATGGCGGAGACGCAGTTCCGCCGCACACTGGTCTTCAGCGAGGGGGACTGGACGGTGCTCCTGACCCGCCCGCTCTCTGCGGCGATCCTCTGCCTGGCAGCGGTTGCCCTGGTCGGCCCGATGGTCGCGCGCAGGCTACGGCGCCGGCCGGTGTCGTCTTCCTGAAGGCGGCACCGGACGACCGGTGACATGTGGCCGGCGCCGAGAGACAGTGAACACGATCCCTCCGCGCAGTTCATACGGACTGCGCGGAGGGATCTTCATGTCGCCGTCGTCCCTGGTCGGCTATGCGTGCGCTTCGGCGGCCTCGGTGACAAAACCAGGGAGTTCCGTGGTCACGAAATCCAGCAGCGGCTCGATGTGCGGCGGCGGATGACCTGCCTGCGCGAAGGGCACACGCTCGCGTACCAGCTCGAACAGCGCCCCGGTGCCGGCACCGAGTGGGGTGCGGCCACGGAGCTCTGCGGCTTGTGCCGCGACAAGGAGCTCCATCGCGGCTATCGAGCGGCACAGCCCCACCAGTTCGGCGGCACGCCGTCCGCCGAGTGCCGCCATGCTCGCGCGGTCCATGTTTCCGTTCGAGTGGCTGGAACTGGAGAGTTCACCGACAAGCGGAACCGTGAGCAGGCGCGCCTCGGAGGTGATCGACTTATGGAACAGAGCGACTCCGTTGAAACCCGTCGCGCCGACCCCGTCCTCTTCGACAAGACCGGCCGACAGGCCCGACCAGAACGAGTCCGTCATCTTCGCAAGTCGCTCAGTCGAACTGGTCACCACGGGCGAGAAGGCCAGTCTGGCGAAATCGAGCGCCATGGTGAGTGCCACCATGTCGAAATTGGCGGCCGCCACCAGACGGTTCTCGTGCTGCGACACCACCGGATTACATTGCGCCGCATTGAGCTCGATGGCGACTTGACCCCTGGCGTGCGCAAGACTGTCTGCCGCGGCGCCGTGTATGAGAGGAATCGAGCGAAAGCAGAGCGGGTCCTGCAGATGACGCGGTCCGCCCTGCTTCCACAGATAGCTCCCCTCCAGATATGTCCGGATGCGCCGACCGTGTGTCTGGAGTCCGGAAAACGGGCGCGAGGTGAGCGCCGCCTCCGTGACGATCGACGGGTTGGCCGCATATCCCTCCATGCTCAGCGCGCTCACCAAGGTGAACGAATCCAGAAGCGCGGCCAGGTCGGCGAGCGCCAGAGCGCCCAGTGCTGTGGAAAAGGCACTGGAATTGACCAGCGCCAGGCCCTCTCCCGGCATGAGATCCATGTCCTCGAACAGCCCCAGCGCCAGGTCTGACATCGATGACATGTCGCTTTGTCCCATGGAACCCCGGAGGTGCACCGCGACGGTTCGATGGCTGTTGAGCGCATCGACGAGAACCCGAGCAAGCTCGGGCCGAACCCCTGGGGAACCGCTCGCCATGGCATTGAGCAGAATCACCATGGTGGCTCGTACGGTATCCTCACTCGCGAGCGGCCCATGGCCGACGTGGTGCGTCCGCAGTATACGGCGGTTGAACTCCGCGAGATGTCGATGCTGAAGTTCAAGGCCGGTCTTGGCGCCCACACTGGTGGTCAATCCGTAAACACGGTCACCCCGCTTTACGGCATCGTCCACGATTCGCCTCGTGGACCGCATTCGCTCCTCGACCGAAGGTCCCAACTCGACAGGTGCGTGGTGACGCGCCACCGCCACCACATCCTCGATGGTTAGTTGGCTACCAGATATCTCCACAGCGAGCAGCATGACAGCCCTTCTGACGCTACCAGAATCAGTGCATTCAATCTACATGGAGAAATGTGGAGCGACGCGCGTTTGTCTAATGAATTTATCACTTCCAGGTGGGCGCTTCAGGGCCTTGTGCGGGCGGTGCTCGTTGTAGAAGGACTCGCACTCGTGCAGTGCGTGCAGAAGGTGGCTCTGGTTCCAGATCAAGATCCGGTCCAGGGTATCCCTGCGGCAGGTCTGTATCCAGCGCTTCATGGGCGAGTTAATCCGCGGTATCAGAATGCCGGTGGTGACGACCTTGAGACCAGCATCGGTCATCAGGGCATCGTAGGCGGCCTTGAACTTTGAGCCATGGTCACGGCTCTCAGGAACTTCGCCTTGCCACCAGCGCTCGTGTTTCGCTGTCTTGAGTGGTCAGGTTCCGGCGGTGGTCCAGGCTGTGAGGACGGCTTGGATTTCTTCGGGTTGTGCCTGGTGGGGGTGTGGGCCGTGAAAACGGTGGGCGGTGATCGTGCGGCGGAGCTTGGCTGTCATGTCCTGGAAGGAGGGCTGGGTTTTGGTGGTGTACCAGCGGGCTCTGGTGCGGTGTTCGTCGGTGTCGGCGGGTTGCCAGGTCAGCAGCGTGCCCGGAGTGACCTCGCCAGCCGCTCGACCTCTGCCACGATGCCTGGCGCAAGTCCGTCGGCGACGTGCTCCTCGCTCGGGTTGTACTCCCAGGTCCAGTCGGTCACAGCCCCGCCTCGGCCTCCGCGGTCTTGCGGATCTGCTGAATTTCATGGATTGCCGCCGTCGGGTCCTGTTCGGCGATAGCGACAATCTGCTCAAGTTCACGGAGGCGGGTGGCGCGTTCCGGGTGCCGCTCGATGGCGACGAACACGGCCCATGAGTGGACGAAAGCCCGCAGGGGGGCGAGGCTCTGTGTCTGCTGTGCGTTTGTGGTCGCCTCGAACAAGTGCTGAGTGAGCGCAGGGATCCTGCTGGGAGCGATCCGAGCGACAGCTGCGCGCAGTGCGTCAGGGGTGAGGTCGGGCATGGGGATAAGAGGTCCGTACGGGCCGTCTGGCTGCGCGCTCATGATGACCTCCGGTGCGTGGTTTGCTCGTCGCACCATACCGTGGGGGCGCGGCAGCCGTGGGAGACTGTGGTCCGCTCCGCAGGCCGTCGCATGGCGTATCTGTGGCTATCGGGAAGTAGCTGATTGTCGCGTTCTCTGTAGCGCGCAAGAGCGCGGTTCGGATCCGAACCGAGCGCTACGGTGCGGTACGGGTGGTCACTGGGCTGGGGGTCAAGACATCCGATGCGGATGATCTGTCAAGCGGCGGCTTCCAGACCGGGGCTTGTCGGTGCGGGAAATGCGGTTGCTTCGTCGTAGTGGGTGCTGTGGGTGAGGCAGTGGTGGAGGCATCCGAGCAGTCGGTTGAAGAGGTTGCGTTGGGCGGAGGTGTGGCGGTCTTTGGCTTTGCGTCGGCGGTCGTAGTGGGCTCGGGCGCCGGGTGAGGCGGTGAGGGCGGAGAAGGCCCAGAGGTAGCCGGCGGAGGCCAGGCGTTGGTTTTTGACCCGGCGGGCGAGGACGGCGACGCTTTTTCCGGACGCCCGGGTGACTGGTGCGGCCCCGGCGAAGGCTTTGAGGCCTTTTGCGTCGGTGAAGCGGGATCGGTCGTCGCCGATCTTGGCGAGCACCCGGGCGCCGGTGAGTGAGCCGAGCCCTGGGAAGCTGGTGATGATCTCGGCGTCCGGGTGTGTGTTAAAAGATTCCACCGCCGCTTGGGCGAGGTCGTCGGCGCTGGTGCAGGCGGCTTCCAGCTGTCGTAGCAGGGCGGTGGTCTGGTGTCCCATGGCCTGCTCGACCTGGGGGAGTTGTCGCATCTGTGGGGCGCGGAGAGCGGTGTGGAGGCGGTCGGCTTC
>NZ_MUNE01000744.1 GCF_002154605.1 Streptomyces milbemycinicus
GCCGGGCGGGCCCGCCCGGCCGGGGAACGCCGCCCCGCCGCTGCGGCTGGGCAGCCCGCGTCCCCGGCTGCGGCTGATCAGCCTCGGCCTCACCCTGATCATGCTGGTCTTCGTCGTACGGCTGCTCCAGGTGCAGGCCGTCGACGCGGGCGCGTACGCGGCGAAGGCCAATGTGAACCGCTATATCCCGGTCACGCTGGCCGCCGAGCGCGGCTCGATCACCGACCGCCACGGCGTCGACCTGGCCACCACCGTGGACGCGTACGACATCACCGCCGCCCCCGACCTCCTCACCCCCAAGACGGCCAAGACCGATGACGCGCCGCGCCAGGCCGCCGCGCTGCTCGCGCCGATCCTCGGCGAGGAGCAGACGGAGCTGGAGCGGAAGCTCACCGCCAATCCGAAGTCGCAGTACGTGGTGCTGGCCCGCCAGCAGTCCCCGCAGGTGTGGAAGCAGATCAAGGACCTCAAGAACGCGCTGGACGGCGCGGCGGCCAAGGGCAAGGGCGTGAACGTCCTGGCCGGGGTCAACCGCGAGGCGCACAGCAAACGGGTCTACCCGAACGGGAACCTCGCCGCCGGAGTGCTCGGCTTCGTGGACGCGGAGGGGCACGGCGCGGCCGGCGTCGAGCGGGAGCTGAACAAGCAGCTCGCGGGCAAGGACGGAAAGCGGGTCTACGCCCAGTCCGGCGGCCGTCAGGTGCCCACCGGAGACGTCAAGGAGCAGCCCGCGGTGCCCGGCAGCGATGTCGAGCTGACGATCGACCGCGACATCCAGTGGGCCGCGCAGAGCGCCATCAGCGAGCAGGTGAAGAAGTCCAAGGCGGACAGCGGCTATGTGGTCGTCCAGGACACCCGCACCGGCGAGATCCTGGCCCTGGCCAACGCCCCGGGGTTCGACCCGAACGACATCTCGGACGCGAACGCCGACGCCCTGGGCAACGCCGCGCTCTCGGACGCGTACGAACCCGGCAGCGTCAGCAAGCTGATGTCGATGGCCGCCGTCCTGGAGGAGGGCGCCGCCACCTGGGACACCCATGTGGTGGTCCCCAACCGGCTGCCGCGCGCGGACCGCGCCTTCGCGGACGACATCGACCACCCCACCTGGTACCTCACCCTCAACGGGGTGCTCGCCAAGTCCAGCAACATCGGCACGATCCTCGCCACCGAGCAGCTGGGGAAGAACCAGAAGCAGGCCGATCGGATTCTCTATTCCTATCTGCGGAAGTTCGGGATCGGCAGTTACACCGGGCTCGGCTTCCCCGGCGAGACCCGGGGCATCCTGGCCAAGCCGGAGGACTGGAGCGCCTCACAGCAGTACACGATCCCCTTCGGCCAGGGGCTCTCGCTGAACGCCGTACAGGCGGCCTCCGTCTACTCCACCATCGCAGGCGGCGGCGAACGCATCCAGCCCTCCCTGGTGCGCGGCGCCCAGGGCTCCGGAGACCGCTTCTCGGCCGCGCCGCCCCCCAAACGGACCCGGGTGGTCAGCGAGAAGACCGCGAGGACGCTCACCTCGATGCTCGAATCCGTCATCGACGACCAGCAGGGCACCGGAACGAAGGCGAAGATCCCCGGCTACCGCGTCGCGGGCAAGACCGGCACGTCCAACCGGGTGGACCCCAAGACCGGCCGCTACCACGGCTACACCGCCTCGTTCGCGGGCTTCGCGCCCGCCGACCAGCCGCGGGTGACCGTGTACTGCGCCGTCCAGAACCCGACCAAGGGCAGCTACTTCGGTGGCCAGGTCTGCGGGCCGGTCTTCAAGCAGGTCATGGAGTTCTCGCTGAAGACGCTGCAGGTGGCCCCGTCCGGAAAGCGGGCGGCGCGGCTGCCGGTCAGCTACAGCCCCGGCCGGTGACGGTCAAGCCATGACCCCGATCACTCCGCATCCGCGCACACCACCCACCTGATTTCGCGGGGGAGCGGGTCCGACAGGTACGCTCACGCCGTGCCCCACGCTGATCAGTCTCAAACCTCTCAGCCCTCGCAGAAGGGCGTTCCTTCGAGCTACCCGGGAGCGCCCCGACCTCTCCAGGTCCGCGCCATCCCGCTCCGGGAGCTGGCCGATCAGCTGGGCATCGACGCCCCCAAGGCGCCCGACGCCCCCAAGGCCCCCGAGGAGGCGGCCGTCACGGGCATCACCCACGACTCGCGGGCCGTACGCCCCGGCGACGTCTACGCGGCTCTGCCCGGCGCCCGCCTGCACGGCGCGGACTTCGCCGCCCAGGCCGCCGACCTCGGCGCGGTCGCCGTGCTGACCGACCCCGGCGGCGCCGACCGCGCGGCGGCCACCGGGCTGCCGGTCCTGGTCGTCGAGAACCCGCGCGGCCGGATGGGCGCACTGGCCGCCACGATCTACGGCGAGCCGGGCCGGGACCTGCTCCAGATCGGCATCACCGGCACCTCGGGCAAGACCACGACCGCGTACCTCGTCGAGGGGGGGCTGAAGGCGGCCGCCGCCAAGGGCGACGGCTCGCTCACCGGCCTCATCGGCACCGTCGAGTCGCGGATCGGCGACGAGCGGATCAAATCCGAGCGCACCACCCCCGAGGCCACCGATCTGCAGGCCCTCTTCGCGGTGATGCGCGAGCGCGGGGTCGGCTCGCTGGCCATGGAGGTCTCCAGCCACGCCCTGGTGCTCGGCCGGGTCGACGGCTGCGTCTTCGACGTCGCCGTCTTCACCAACCTCAGCCCTGAGCACATGGAGTTCCACTCCGATATGGAGGACTACTTCCAGGCGAAGGCCCAGCTGTTCACCAAGGCGCGCAGCCGCGCCGCGGTGATCAACCTGGACGACGAGTACGGCAAGCGCCTGGTGGACCTCTCCGAGGTCCCGGTGACCACCTTCTCGGCCGAGGGCCACCCCGACGCCCACTGGCGCGCGGCCGACGTGACCGTGGGCCCGCTCGGCTCCGAGTTCACCATCCTCGGCCCGAACGGCGAGTCCGTGACCGCCGCCGCGCCCCTCCCGGGCGCCTTCAACGTCGCCAATACGCTCGCCGCCGTCGTGGCGCTCGCCGTTGCCGGGATCGACCCGCAGACCGCCGCCGACGGCGTCGCGGCCGTCCCCGGGGTGCCCGGCCGGCTTGAGCGCGTGGACGCCGGACAGCCGTATCTCGCGGTTGTGGACTACGCACACAAGACGGACGCCGTCGAGTCGGTGCTGCGCGCCCTGCGCAAGGTCACCGAGGGCAGGCTGCACGCCGTCCTCGGCTGCGGCGGCGACCGCGATCAGCAAAAACGCGGCCCTATGGGCGCCGCCGTCGCCCGTTACGCCGACACCGCCGTGCTGACGTCCGACAACCCCCGCTCCGAGGACCCGCTGGCGATCCTGGCCACCATGCTCGCGGGCGCCGCCGAGGTGCCCGCTCACGAACGCGGCGATGTGCTGGTCGACGCCGACCGGGCGCAGGCCATCGCCGCCGCCGTCGCCCGCGCCGAGCCCGGCGACACCGTGCTGGTTGCGGGCAAGGGCCATGAGCTGGGCCAGGACATCGCCGGGGTGGTACGCCCCTTCGACGACCGCCAGGTACTGCGCGAAGCCATCGAGCTCGCCATCAAACGCCAAGACAACCAGGGATGACAGACCGCCATGCGCGCACCAGCCCCCTCCCGGCAGCTTCCCCGCACGGCCGGAGGTGATCAGTGATCGCCCTGTCCCTCGCCGAGATCATCGGCATCGTCGGCGGGCAGCCGCACGACATACCGGACGCGGACCGGAAGGTCACCGGCCCCGTCGTGATCGACTCCCGTGAGGTGCGCCCGGGCGGCCTCTTCGCGGCGCTCCCCGGCGAGCGCGTGGACGGGCACGACTTCGCGGCCCGCGCGGTCGCGGATGGCGCGGTGGCGGTGCTGGCCGCCCGGCCCGTCCCGGCTGCCGCCGCGGACGCGCCCGTACCGTCCATCGTCGTGCCCGACGTCCAGGCCGCCCTGGGGGCGCTGGCCCGCGCCGTCGTGCTGCGCCTGGACGCCACCGTGGTCGCGCTCACCGGCTCGGCGGGCAAGACCAGTACCAAGGACCTGATCGCGCAGCTGCTGCGGCGGCACGGCCCCACCGTGTGGACGCCGGGCTCGCTCAACAACGAGATCGGCCTGCCGCTGACCGCGATGAGCGCCGACGAGACGACCCGGCACCTGGTGCTGGAGATGGGCGCCCGGGGCAAGGGCCATATCCGGTACCTGACCGACCTCACCCCGCCCCGCCTCGGCCTGGTCCTCAACGTCGGCACCGCCCACATCGGCGAGTTCGGCGGCCGTGAGGCGATCGCCGAGGCCAAGGGCGAGCTCGTCGAGGCCCTGCCCGCAGCCGCGGAGGGCGGGGTCGCGCTGCTCAACGCCGACGACCCCCTCGTACGCGCCATGGCGACCCGCACCAAGGCCCGTACGGTGCTGTTCGGCGAGGCCGCCGACGCCGACGTACGTGCCGAGAATGTCCGGCTCGCCGACGGCGGTCGGCCGTCCTTCACCCTTCACACCCCTACCGGGTGCAGCGAAGTGACCATGCGCCTGTACGGTGAGCACCACGTGTCGAACGCGCTTGCCGCGGCCGCCGTCGCCCATGAGTTGGGCATGTCCGTCGACGAGATCGCCGTGGCGCTCTCCGAGGCGGGGCAGCTCTCCCGCTGGCGGATGGAGGTCACCGAGCGCCGGGACGGCGTGACGGTCGTCAACGACGCCTACAACGCGAACCCCGAGTCCATGCGAGCCGCGCTCCGCGCGCTGGTCGCGATGGGCACGGCCGGCCAGGCGGAAGGGGGGCGCACGTGGGCGGTGCTGGGTCCGATGGCCGAGCTCGGCGAGGAGTCACTGGCCGAGCACGACGCGGTCGGGCGGCTGGCCGTCAGGCTCAACGTCAGCAAGCTCGTGGCGGTCGGCGGCCAGGAGGCCGCATGGCTCGACATGGGCGCCAAGAACGAGGGTTCGTGGGGTGAGGAGTCGGTGCACGTGTCCGACGTGCGGGCGGCGGTCGATCTGTTGCGCAGCGAGCTGCGACCGGGGGACGTCGTGTTGGTGAAGGCATCCAGGTCGGTGGGGCTGGAGCGGGTCGCGCAGGCGTTGCTCGAGGGCGAGGGTGAGGTCGTCCGCTGATGGGTGGCATGAGGCAGATCCTCTTCTCGGGAGCCATCGGGCTCTTTCTGACCCTGATCGGCACCCCGCTGCTGATCAAGCTGCTGGCGCGCAAGGGCTACGGCCAGTTCATCCGGGACGACGGCCCGCGCTCCCACGGCAGCAAGAAGGGGACGCCCACCATGGGTGGTATCTCCTTCATCCTGGCCACGCTGATCGCCTACGCCGCGACGAAGGTGATCACCGGCAGCGAGCCCACCTTCTCCGGTGTGCTGGTGCTCTTCCTGTTCGCCGGGATGGGCCTGGTCGGCTTCCTGGACGACTACATCAAGATCGTCAAGCAGCGGAGCCTGGGCCTGCGGGCCAAGGCCAAGATGCTCGGCCAGTTGATCGTCGGCGTCGCCTTCGCGATCCTCTCGCTGAACTTCGCCGACTCCCGGCAGCAGACCCCCGCCTCCGACCGGCTCTCCTTCGTCCAGGACTTCGGCTGGTCCTTCGGCCCGGTGATCTTCGCGATCTGGGCGCTTTTCATGATCCTGGCGATGTCGAACGGCGTGAACCTCACCGACGGCCTCGACGGCCTGGCCACCGGCGCCTCCGTGATGGTCTTCGGCGCCTACACCTTCATCGGCGTCTGGCAGTACCAGGAGTCCTGCGCCAACGCGCAGACCCTCACCAACCCCGCGTCCTGTTTCGAGGTCCGCGACCCGCTCGACCTCGCGGTCGTCGCCTCCGCGCTGATGGGCGCCTGCTTCGGCTTCCTGTGGTGGAACACCTCGCCCGCGAAGATCTTCATGGGTGACACCGGCTCCCTCGCGCTCGGCGGCGCGCTCGCCGGCCTGGCCATCTGCTCCCGCACCGAGCTGCTGATGGCGATCCTCGGCGGCCTGTTCGTCCTGATCACCATGTCCGTGGTCATCCAGGTCGGCTCCTTCCGGCTCACCGGGCGGCGCGTGTTCAGGATGGCGCCGCTACAGCACCACTTCGAACTCAAGGGGTGGAGCGAGGTCCTTGTGGTGGTCCGGTTCTGGATCATCCAGGGCATGTGCGTGATCGTCGGACTCGGCCTCTTCTACGGGGGATGGCGAGCCCAGTGACACTGGACGTCTCCGACCTCGCCGGGCGGCATGTCACCGTCGCCGGACTCGGCGTCTCCGGGGTCCCCGCGGCGCGTGCGCTGCGGGGCCTCGGGGCCACGGTGACCGTCGTCAACGGCGTCGACGGCGAGCGGCAGCGCGCCGAGGCGGCCGAACTGGAGGCGCTGGGCGGCGTCACGGTCCGGCTCGGCGACGGGGACACATTGCCCCAGGGCACGGAGCTGATCGTCACCACGCCCGGCTGGAAGCCGAGCAGCCCGCTGTTCCTGGCGGCAGCCGAGGCCGGCGTGCCGGTGTGGGGGGACGTGGAGCTGGCCTGGCGGCTCAGGGGTGCTGACGCGCCGCCCTGGCTCGCGGTCACCGGCACCAACGGCAAGACCACCACCGTGCGCATGCTGGCCGCCATCCTGGAGGCGGCCGGGCTGCGCACCGCCGCCGTCGGCAACATCGGCGTCTCGCTGCTGGACGTGGTGCTCGGCGACGAGCCGTACGACGTACTGGCCGTCGAGCTCTCCAGCTACCAGCTGCACTGGGCGCCGTCGCTGCGCGCCCACTCCGGCGCCGTGCTCAACCTCGCGCCCGACCACCTCGACTGGCACGGCTCGATGGCGGCGTACGCGGCCGACAAGGGCCGTATCTACGAGGGCAACCAGGTCGCCTGCGTCTACAACGTCGCCGACCCGGCCACCGAGGACCTGGTGCGCGCGGCCGATGTCGAGGAGGGCTGCCGGGCGATCGGCTTCACCCTCGGCACGCCCGGCCCGTCCCAGCTCGGCGTCGTCGAGAACATCCTGGTCGACCGGGCCTTCGTGGCGAACCGGCAGAAGCAGGCGCAGGAGCTCGCCGAGGTCTCCGATGTGAACCCGCCGGCCCCGCACAACATCGCCAACGCCCTCGCGGCGGCCGCCCTGGCCCGCGCCTTCGGTGTCCCGCCCACCGCCGTACGGGACGGGCTGCGCGCCTTCCGGCCCGATCCGCACCGCGTCGAGCATGTCGCGGATGTGGCCGGGGTGGCGTACGTGGACGACTCCAAGGCCACCAACACCCACGCGGCCCAGGCGTCGTTGGACAGCTTCGAGCACATCGTGTGGATCGCCGGCGGCCTGGCCAAGGGCGCCACCTTCGACGAGCTGGTGGTCGCCTCGGCGAAGCGGCTGCGCGGGGTCGTACTGATCGGCGCGGACCGCGCCCTGATCGGCGAAGCCCTCGCGCGACACGCGGCAGATGTCCCGGTTGTGGACCTCGACCGGACCGACACTGGGGCGATGGCGGCGGCTGTCCGGGAAGCGGCCCGGCTCGCCCGGCCGGGCGATACGGTCCTGTTGGCTCCGGCCTGCGCCTCGATGGACATGTTCGTCAACTACAACAAGCGGGGCGACGCCTTCGCCGCGGCGGTTCACGATCTGGCATCCGGCCGGGTCCCGGACGATCAGTAACCCGCCGGTCCCCCGCGCGGACCGCTCGCGCGGGGACCTTGGAGGGG
>NZ_MUNE01000745.1 GCF_002154605.1 Streptomyces milbemycinicus
CGCCCGGTCGACCGGGCGAGCGCGAACGACGCGGGCAGCGCCAGCAGCAGGGTCAGCGCCAGAGCAAGGACCGTCACCAGCGCCGAGTTGACGATGGCCTGGCCCAGGGAGGCGCTGTCGTACGCCGTCCGGAAGTTGCCGAAGCCGAGCGAGTCCGGCAGGGCGAAGGGGTGGGCGAAGATCTCCTCGTTGCTCTTGAACGCGGAGGCGAGGAAGTAGTAGAGCGGCACGATCAGCAGCACCGCGTAGGTCCACACCAGAAGGTGTGCGGGCAGCCAGCGTTTGCTGAGTTTCATGGTGACCGCTCCGATCAGTAGTTCTGGCGAAACACGCGGCGGATGGCGAGCAGCCCGACGAGCCCGGCCAGAAAGAGGATGACGCCGACGGTCTGGCTGTAACCCAGGTCGGCCGCGATGAACGCCTTCTGGTAGACGAGGAACGACAGCGTTGTCGACGAACTGCCGGGGCCGCCCTGGGTGAGCAGCAGAACGTGCTGCGCCGAGCCGAAGAGGGTCCACAGGAACTGCAGCATGGTGACGACGCCGACATAGTCGCGGATCACGGGGAAGTGGACGCGCCACATGGTCCGCCAGTGTCCGGCCCCGTCCAGCTGCGCCGCCTCGCCGAGCTCGTCCGGAACGCTGTCGAGCCGGGCGGCGAACAGGACGGCGGTGAAGCCGATCCCGCTCCATATGTCCAGGGCGATGAGACAGGCCAGAGCCGTCGACGGCGAGGCGAGCCAGGCGTCGGTGAGCGAACCGAGCCCCACGGACTGCAACCCGCCGTTGACCAGACCGTCCGGGGACAGCGCCGCGTAGAACACCATGGCCTTGGCGGGGGTGGAGATCAGACCGGGGATGAACAGCAGATAGCGGATGACACGGTGTCCGGGGGGCTTCTGCGCAACGTAGTAGCCCAGCATATAGGCGCATACGATCATGATCGGCAGCGCCACGGCCAGCTGGACGGCGGTGTTGTTCACCGCGTCCCAGAACACGGGGTCGTCGAAGACCGTGCGGACGTTGTCGAGACCGGCGAAGGACACCGGCTGGAGCATCCCCGGCCAGTGCAGGGCGGCGATCACAAAGATGGCGATCACCGGACCGATCATGAAGATCGCGTACCAGATCAGCGCGGGGACGGCGAGGATCGTGCCGCCCTGTCGGGGCGTACGCGAACCGGTTGTGGCGGAGGGCGGAGCGGGGTGGCGGATCGTGGCCCCGCCCGGGGTCGACGTCAGCGTCGTCATGAGGTGGCTTCCGTGAGGTGGGCTCTGATATGAGCGAGCGGGCGGGGGGTCACGCGGAGCGGTACGCGGTTTCGAGCGCGGCGCGGACCTTCGTGGCGCTGGTGCCTCGGGTGAAGGATGTGCTGGTCGCGGTGATCAGCGGCTGGGCGGCCACGGGCGGGACGTATACGTCGGGCAGCAGCACCTGGCTCACGCCGGCGCCCAGCCGCTGCGCGGCGGCGACCAGCGGGAAGTCCGTGCTGACGGTGTCGGAGCGCAGCGCCATGTCGCGGCCGCTCTCCTTGATGAACCGGGAGACGGTGTCGGGGTGGTACATGAAGCGCAGGAACTTCTCGACGGCGTCGATCTTCTTGACACCGTTCGGGCTGATCCAGAACCCGATCAGGGTGTACGTCCGCAGGATGGTGGGCTTGTCGTGTGCGGCGCCGTCGGCCAGTGGCCAGCCACCGACCTCGGTGTGCCGGGCCACCTCCTCGGGTACCTTCGCCAGCGCCGAGGACATTGCCGACTCGATGGCCGCGGACTGGGTGTTGAACTGCGTGGTCATCAAGTCCGAGGTGAGGCCTTGTGCCTTGTCGGCGAAGACACCCGCGTCCCGCAGCGTTACGAAGTAGTCGATACCCCCCCGGGCGCCCCTGCTGCCGAAGTCCCCGGTGGAGTAGGCGTGCCGGGCCTCGTCCTCGGTCAGAAAGGTCTGGATGATCTGGGCGAGCAACTTCTGCCCTGTCCAGTCGTTGCCACCGACGGTCACGGGCGCGATCCCCTTGGCGCGCAGCTTGCGGGACGCGGCGATCAGCTCATCACCCGTGGTGGGTATCGCGTCGACGCCCGCCCGGTCCAGCAGCGCCCTGTTGTAGGCGATCGGCCAGTTCGTGGCGAAGTAGGGGAAGGCCCGCAGCCTGCCCTTGGCGTCGGTCCACGCGGACAGGGCCTCCGGGCGCACCCGCTCGCGCAGCCCCCAGCCGTCCAGGTAGCCCTTGACGTCGACGGTGGCGCCGACGTCCGTCCAAGCCAGTGTCTTGTCATAGAGGTTGACCATCACCACGTCCGGCTCCTTGCGGGCCAGCCGTGAGGTCTCGTAGACCTGCGCGAGGTCGTCGCCGTTGATGAGGTTCTTGACCTTGAGCCCCGGATTCTCCTTGCGGAAACGGTCCAGGGACGCGAGGTAGGTGGGCGATCCCGGTGCGGTGGTGCCCAGCTGGCTGTGCACGACGAGCGTATCGGGATCGGAGTCCGCCGCGGCCACCAGGGAGCAGCCGGACAGGGCAGGCAGGACGGTCGCGGCGGCGAGGCCGGAACCGGCGGCGAGGATGCCGCGCCTAGTCAGCGGTGAGTGCACTGCGGGGTGTCTCCAACCAGGCGGTTAACGGGTGGTTAATCGATCTACCTCGAGGGTGTGAGGAATGTAGGAGCCACTTCGCTTCCGGTCAAGCCCTTGGGTGTGGGGTCTTCTTCGGGCATGGCCCGCGTGACGCGGTGCACACTCCGTAAAATACGCATGACAAATGCAACATTGCTAAGGTGTGGGCGTGAGGCTGACCAGGTACACGGATCTCGCGCTTCGGGCGGTGATGCGCCTGGCCGTCATGGACGGCGAGGAACTGCTGACCACGAGGCTCATCGCCGATTCCATGAACGTCCCCTATACGCATATGGCGAAGACGATCGCCCATCTGCAGCACCTGGGGGTCGTCGAGGCGCGGCGCGGGCGCAACGGCGGGCTGATGCTCACCGACGCGGGCCGGAACACGCGGGTGGGCGAGCTGATCCGGGTACTGGAGGGGGACCGTGAGGCCGTGGTGTGCGAGGGGGAGGCCCCCTGCCCGCTGGCCGGTGCCTGTCGATTGCGGCGGGCCTTGCGTGACGCGCAGGAGGCGTTCTATGCCTCGCTGGACCAGGTGACCGTGGCCGATCTGGTGGCCTCGCCGGCGGGGCCGGTACTGCTGACGCTGGGCTCCGCCCCGGGCTGATCGGCCACGGCCGCCGGCCACCGTGCTCGATGCCGTTCGCCGCGCTGTGTGTGGTGTCTTCGCGGCCAAAAATGCGAATCTTAGATGCAGATTAGAGGTGTGTGTCTGATGCTTTCAGCGCAGGCGGTCCCGGTCGTGCGGGCGACGCTTCCCGCGGTGGGGGCCTCCCTGAACACGATCACGGAGCGGTTCTACCAGCGGATGTTCGAGGAGCGTCCGGAGCTGCTGCGGCATCTGTTCAACCGGGCCAACCAGGTCAACGGCGCCCAGCGCGAGGCGCTGGCCGGTTCGGTGGCCGCCTTCGCCACCCTGCTGGTCGAACGCCCTGACGAACGTCCCGACGAACGTTCCGACGCCATCTTGTCGCGCATCGCGCACAAGCACGTCTCGCTGGGCATCACCGCCGACAAGTACACCCTGGTCGGCCGCCATCTGCTGGCAGCGGTCGCCGAAGTCCTCGGCGACGCCGTCACCCCGCAGGTCGCCGCCGCCTGGGACGAGGTCTACTGGCTGATGGCCAACTCCCTGATCGCCATGGAAGCCCGTCTGTACGCCCAGGCGTCGGTCCAAGACGGCGATGTGTGGCGGCAGATGGACATAGCCGAACGCCACCAGGAGTCCCCCGACGCCGTCTCCCTGGTCCTGCGCCGCCCCGACGCCCGGCCCGCCACCGCCTTCCAGCCCGGACAGTACGTCAGCGTCCGCGTCGAACTGCCGGACGGCGGCCACCAGATCCGCCAGTACAGTCTGTCCACCGCCCCCGGACACAAGACCTGGCGCATCACCGTCAAGCGCGAGAAGTCCGCCGACGGCACCGCCCTCGACGGCGAGGTCTCCTCCTGGCTCCACGCCCATGCCCGCCCCGGACGCACCCTCGAGGTGTCCCTGCCCGCCGGCGATCTCGTCCTGCCCGACGCGGACACCCCGCTCCTCCTCGCCTCCGCCGGCATCGGCATCACCCCCATGCTCTCCATGCTCGACCACCTCGCCCTGACCAGCTCCACCCGCCCCGTCACCGTCATCCACGCCGACCGCACACCCGCCGACCACGTCCACCGCGACGAGCAGGCCGAGCTCATCGACCGTCTGCTGGGCGCCACCCTGCACCTGTGGTACGAGAACAACGCCGACCAGCACCCCGCCCTCAACGTGTCACCCGGCCGGGCCACCCTCGACAACCTCACCCTGCCGGAGGACACCACCGCCTACCTGTGCGGCCCCCTGCCCTTCATGCGCGCGGTACGAGGCGATCTGCTCCGCAAGGGACTGCACCCCTCCGCCGTCCACTACGAGGTCTTCGGCCCCGACCTCTGGCTCAGCAAGTAGCAGATCAGCACACTTCACGCCGCTGACCAGCGGTGACGCTGAAAAGCGACCGGATTACTAGGATTGCAACGAGCACAGAGTGGGTCGGTCCAACAGCGGAGGCATTGGCGGCATGAACAGGTCAGACGAGCCCACCCCTGACTCGCTCGAAGCGGCGGCGGAGGACTTCCTGCAGCTGCGACCCCGGTTGTTCGGCATCGCCTACCGCATCCTGGGCAGCGTGGACGAGGCGGAGGACGTCGTCCAGGACGCCTGGCTGCGCTGGCAGGGCACCGACCGGAGTGTCGTGGAGAATCCGGGGGCCTTCCTGGCGACGGCGACCACGCGGCTGGCCATCAACGTGGCCCAGTCGGCGCGGGTGCGGCGCGAGTCACATGTGGGGTCGTGGCTGCCCGAGCCGATCGACACCAGCATGGATCCGCACGTCGGTGCCGAGCGCGGCGAGGCCCTTGAGCTGGCCGTGATGTTCCTCCTGGAGAAACTGAATCCCGTGGAGCGGGCGGCCTATGTGCTGCGCGAGGCCTTCGAGTACCCGTACGACCAGATCGCGAACATTCTGCAGCTGAGCCAGGCCAACACACGGCAGATCGTCAGCCGGTCCCGTAAGCGACTGTCGGCCGAGCGCCGTGAACCCGTCGACACGGCGGAGCTCCGGCGCCTGCTGGAAGCCTTCCTCGCCGCCGCGGCGACCGGCGACATCGACGCCCTTGAGGAGCTGCTGTCGGCCGACGTCGTCGCCTACGCGGACGGCAACGGCATGCGGGGAGTGGCACGGGTCGCGGTCATGGGCGCTCTGCGTGTGGCCAGGATCAGCACATTCGCCAAGAGGTTCATCCCCTGGGACGAGTACCGCATTGTCGAAGTCAACGGCCTTCCCGCTCTGTTGACCGCCAAGGAGGGTGTCACCACCGCGCTGGTGACCATCACCGTGGGGCGGGACGGGATCGACGGGTTCTACTGGATCTTGACGCCGGAGAAGCTCCGGGCGTACGAGCGGTCGTCGCACCGAGCTGTTCCGCGCCGGCCGTAGCGGCAGTCGGCAGCCGTAGCGGCGGCTTGGCGCCACCAGGCTGGCACGCAGTGCTAAGCAACTGTCGCCCCATGCGAATGACATCCGGTCGGCCCGGTCGGCAGGATCCTCCATATCGGGCCGATGGTGTCGGCCCGGGAAGAAAGGGGCGAACCTGTTATGAGGCAGCAAATGCGGCTTGGGCTGGGCGCGGGGGCCATGGCGGTCGCCGGCGCGTTTCTCCTGGCGCCGACGGCGGGCGCCAGCCCCGCCGCACCGGACCACGCACGTGGTGCCACGACCGCTGCGGCGGCGTGCCCCGCGCCGCTGCACGCGTACCAGTACACGAACTACACCGGTGGCTACAAGAAGTTCTGCAAGTCGGACTACAAGCTGTCCGACAACCGGTTCAACAATGGGGGAAAGGTCAACGACCATATCCGCTCGGTGAAGAATCTCACCCGCGGCTGTTACTGGACGCTGTGGACGGACTACTGGAACCGCGGTCGGAAAACCCAGATGGATCCGTGGAGCTGGGACTCCAATCTGGCCAACAACCGGGTCGGCTACAAGACCAGCTCGCTCTACAAGTGGTGTAACTGACGCCTGATTTCCGCCGGGGCGCCCCACGTGCCACGCGACGTGGGGCGCCCCGGCTCCCCAGGGAGCTGATGTGATGCGCGCTCGCCCGGCCGCCGTGGCCGCCGTGTGCCTGGTCGCCGCTGGATGCTCCAGCGGCGGAGCCGACCCAGCGGGCAGCAGCCCCGCGCGGCACACGCCCCGGCCCCCGGCCCCCACGCGGGAGGTGAGAAACCTCGTCCTTCCCTTCGACGCCTACACCCTCGACAGCCCTCAGGTGGCACGGATCGCGGTGGCGCAGGACCGTCTGATCGGATCCTGCATGGCGCGCAGGGGATTCCAGTGGCTCCGGCTGCCCGAGCGCCGCACCGAGTCCTGGCCGAACCGCGGTCGGTACGGGCTGATCGAAGCGGAGCCCGCGAAGCGGTACGGATACCACCCCCTGCCCGATCCTCGCTCCGAGGCCGCCGAGGCATGGATCGCCCGGCGCGAGGAGGGACTCACCCCGAAGGAGCGGACAGCCGCCTACGGCAGGGACGGCACGTCGGGCTGCGAGAAAGAGGCGGCCCGCGAGCTGCTGCGCAACGTGCCCAAAGTCGACTTCGGCCGCTTGGACCGGATCTCGGCCGACACCTACGAGCGCGCCAAACGCCATCCGGACGTGGTCAAGGCGTTCGCCCGCTGGAGCGCCTGTATGCGTGCCGAGGGCTTCCGCTACCCGGACCCGATGGCCGCCAACAACGACCACCGGTGGACAGGGGATTCCCCCTCGCAAGCGGAGATCGCCACCGCCCGGGCCGATGTCGCCTGCAAGCGCCGTACATCGTTGGTGCGCATCTGGTGGCGGACCGAGGCCGACTACCAGGAGCGGCAGATCCAGCAGCACGCGAAGTGGTTCGCCCGGATCCGTCTCGCGCGGACCCGATACCTGACGAACGTCGACGCTCACGACGACGCCTGACGCCGAGGTGGTGATGCGGCGGGTCAGCCGTGCTGCTCGGGGCCGATCAGCGCGAGGGTGTCGTGGTCGCGATGTGGTCAGGCGTCGGCTGAGCCGCTGATGAGCGGAGCCCGATCTCCCGCTCTCGCCGCGGCACGAGCGGTGCGGCGCGGCAACCATCCTACAGCGGCTCACTGTTGGGCGACTCGGCCGCGGCGAGGCGCAGGATCGGATCGAGCAGGCCCGGAAAGCGGTCACTGAGGTCGTCGGCGCGCAGCCGGATCCGCCGGTGTCTGCCGTCGACGGTCATGCTGATCAGCCCGGCCTCGCGCAGGATCCGCCAGTGGTTGGACAGCGTCGATATCGGCACATCCATACCGTCGGCGAGCACGGCGCAGGTCGACTCGGGATTGCCCCGGGCCCGCCGCACCAATTCCAAGCGCACCGGATCGCTGAGCGCATGCAGCACTGGCGCGAGTGTCAGTGACTCGCGGGCGGGCTGGGGGAGCGGTCGCATGGCTCCACGATACCAAACTGTTCGACAGTTCGGGATTATGGAACTATCTTCTGCCGGAGCACCCGCAACGTGGGAGGGAACGGCGTTGACCGTACGCAAAGGCACGACAACGGCTGGATCATCGGTGGCCGTAGGCAATCGATCGGCTCGGGCAGCCTTACTCGCTGTGGCCTGTCTGGGGCAGTTCATGGTGCTGCTCGACAGCACCATCGTCGGCGCGGCACTGCCCGATATGCAGGAGCGATTGCACACCCAGCTGAGCGGTCTGCAGTGGATTGTCGACGCCTATGTGCTGCTGGTCGCCATGCTGTTGCTGTCCGGCGGCGTCTTCGCCGACCGATTCGGCCGCAAGCGGGTGTTCCTGGCGGGCGTCGTGGTGTTCACCGTCGCGTCCGTGGTGTGCTCCGTCGCGCCGTCGATCGGTTGGCTGATCGCCGGACGGGCGGTGCAGGGTATCGGGGCCGCGGCGCTGAGCCCCGCCTCGCTGGCGCTGCTCGCCGCCGCGTATCCCGTACCGCAGGAACGAGTCAAGGCGATCGGGTTGTGGGCCGGATTCAGCGGAATCGGCCTGGCCGCCGGACCGCTGGCCGGTGGCATTCTGGTGGATGCCTTCGGCTGGCCCGCCATCTTCCTCGTCAATGTGCCCATCGGCGCGGTCCTGCTGCTGGCCGGACTGCGTGTCCTGAGCGAGTCCCGCAATCCGAGCGCGCCGGCGATCGACATCCCGGGGACGGTCCTGTCCGTCCTGGGTGTGGGGGCGCTGGCCTATGGGCTGATCGAGGGCGGTTCCCGTGGCTGGACCTCGCCGGTGATCCTGGGCAGCTTCGCCGCCGCGGTGGTGATCCTCGCCGTCTTCGTCGCCGTCGAAGCACGTAGTTCGACGCCGATGCTGCCGCTGCGGCTGTTCCGGCAGCAACTGTTCACGGTGTCCAACACGGCCATGGTCGTGGTGGGTTTCGCGCTCATGGGCTCGTCCTTCTTCTTCTCCCAGTTCTTCGTGTACGTCCAGGGCAGTTCGATTCTGCGCGCCGGTCTGCAGACCCTGCCCGCCTCCCTCGCCATGGTGATCGTCAGCCCGTACGCGGGCCGCCTCGCCGCGAAGTACGGCTTCCGGATCGTGGTCACCACCGGCCTGGCTCTGGCCGGTCTCGGGCTGCTGGCGCTGGGCTTTGTGCACGCGGACACCGGATACGGGAATGTGTGGTGGCGGCTGGCGGTCGTCGGCATCGGTTTCGCCCTGACCATGTCCCCGCTGACCGGCGCCGCCATCCAGGCGGTCAGCCCGCAGGAGGGCGGCCTCGCATCGGGCATCAGCAGCACCACCCGTCAGATCGGCGCGGTGCTCGGCGTGGCCGTGCTCGGAGCCATCGTCCGCACCCGGGAGTCCGGTGGCGCGTCCTTCGAGGCCGGCCTCAACAGCGCCTTCGTCGTGGCCGGCGCCGTCACCCTGGCCGGCGCGGTGTTCACCGGTCTGTGGCTGGTGAAGTCCGAGCCGAGCCGTGTGCCCGGTCCGACAGCAGGGCGAAGTCCTCTGCCGTCGGACCGGTCCCAGGGTCAACGTGGCGGAGCAGGGCCTGACCCGCGTGGTGTTCTCGAGTCCACACCCGATCCGCGTACGTGATCTCGTCGTCGACCCACGCGAACGGGCGGCCCTGCGCCCAGGCGCAGGCGGTGTGTCTCGTAGCCCTCGGGACGCCTGTGCGGCCTGGCCGCGTACGGATTCAGCGGTCCGTCCACATGCACCAGCAGCACCGGTCGCACCAGCCCACTCCCTGAGGTCGTCCCCGCACGCTACCGGCCGATACCGAGGAGTCACAGCGGTTTCGAGGGCCGCCGCCTCGTTGGGCGAGCGGCCCGGCGGCCGTGCGTCACGGATTCGGGACGGTGTCGGTGTCGTCGGCGAGGGCCGCGGCCCGCAGAGCGGCCGCCAGGCGGACGACGGGTTCGGCCGGCGGCCCGGGAAGCCGGGCCAGGAGCAGGCGCCGCAGCTCCTGCGGCCCGCCGCGCACGGGCAGAATCCGTACGCCGGGCGGCGCGGCGGGGGCCAGCGCGCAGGACACGGTGGTCAGCCCGCAGCCCGCGGCCACCAGATGGAGTTTCGCCAGCCAGTCGCGGGCCGTGTGCACGATCTCGGGCCGCTCGTCCAGGCCCGGCCACACCCCCATGAACCGGTCCGCGCCGGACGACGAACCGGCGATCCACCGCTGTCCGCGCAGATCGGCCACATCGACGAAATCCCCGCGGGCGAGCGGGTGCGCCGCGGGCACGGCCAAGCAGAGGGCGCGCTCGGTGAGCGTCTGCAACTCCAGCGGGGGCGACTCGTCGTCCGGTGTGCGAAACGGCGGCGCCGACGACAGCAGGGCGAGATCGATGCTGCCCGCCCGCAGGGCGCGCACCAGCGCCGGGGTGCCACCTTCGCGGCTGACGACATGCACACCCGGATCGCTGCGCCGCAGCGCGGACAGGGCGTGCGGCACCAGGGTCGTACCGGCGCTGGGCACCCAGCCGAGGCGCACGGTGCCGCCCTGTTCCGGCAGGCCGGACAGCTCACGGGCGGTCGCGTCGATCGCGTCGAGCACGACGGTGGCGCGGCGCATGACCACCCGCCCGGCCGCGGTCAGCCGCACCCCGCCACGCCGCCGCTCCAGCAGCTCCGCGCCCGCGACCCGCTCGATCGAGGCGATCTGCCGGGACACCGCCGACTGGGTGTACCCCAGCGACGCCGCGGCGGCGGTGAACGTCCCCTGCTCGGCCACCGCGCGGAACACCCGCAGCGCGGTCAGTGACACATCGGTGAAGTCCATGACGTTTACGCATAATAGCCGTGCCAAAGTTTCGTTGGACTCATGAGCCGGGGCGTTCCTACCGTTGCGGTATGAACGCTCCCCGAATCGCCCTTGTCACAGGCGCCAACCAGGGCCTCGGCCGGGCCCTCGCCGAAGGTCTCGCGGTCCGTATGGGAACGGACGACCAGGTCCTGCTCACCGGACGCGATCAGCGGCGCGTCGGCGATGCCGCCCGCGAGGTGGCGCGGCTGCCCGGCACCCGCGCCCAGGTGCGGGGCCGGGTCCTCGACGTCACCGACACCGACGCGATCGACCGGCTCGCCGACGAGCTGCGTGGCCAGTACGGCGGCGTCGACGTGGTCATCTCCAACGCCGTCGCCCGCCTGCTGCCGGACGAGTCGCAGGCCGAGCGCGCCGACGAGTTCATCGACGTGTCCAACACCGCCACCCACGCGGTTCTGCGCTCCTTCGGCCCGGTCCTGCGCCCCGGCGGCCGGCTGCTCGTGGTGGCCGGCAGCCTGGGCACCCTCGGCCACCTCGGCCCCCGGGTGCGCCACCTGTTCGACGGCGCGAGCCTCGACCAGGTCGAGTACGCCGTCGAGTCCTGGCGTACCGCCATCCACAACAACACCGCCGAAGAGGCCGGCTGGCCGCGCTGGCTGAACGTGCCCTCGAAGGTGGCCCAGGTCGCCGCCGTACGCGCGGTCGCCGCCACCCGCCGCGAGCGCGACCTGGCGACCGACACCCTGATCGCCTCGGTCTGCCCCGGCATGGTCGACACCGCGACCTCCCGGCCATGGTTCAGCGACTACAGCCAGGCCCAACCGCCCTCCCAGGCGGCCGGGGCCGTGCTCGACCTCGTGTTCACCGAGCACGTCGACCCCGCCCTGTACGGCGAGCTGATCCGCTTCGGCAAGGTCCTGGACTGGCACGGCGGCACGCCCCCGGTGGAACAGGACCGCATACTCACCGCCTGATCCCGATTCCTCGCCCCAACTGACGTACCTGGACAGGGAGTTCACTCATGGCCGCCATCACCACACCCTACGGTTTCTCCAGCACGGCCGCAGAGGTCGCGCAGGGCATCGACCTCACCGGCCGCCGCGCACTGGTCACCGGCGCGTCCTCCGGTCTCGGCGCGGAAACGGCCCGCGCCCTGGCCGGTACGGGAGCGGCCGTCACCCTGGCCGTACGTGATGTGGCGGCGGGCGAGCGCGTCGCCAAGGACATCGCCGAAGCGACCGGAAACCATGATCTGTACGTCGACCAGCTGGACCTCGCCGATCCGGCGTCGATCACCGCCTTCACCACGGCCTGGCAGGGCCCGCTGCACATCCTGGTCAACAACGCCGGTGTCATGGCCTGCCCCGAGCAGTACACCGAACAGGGCTGGGAGTGGCAGTTCGCCACCAACCACCTCGGCCACTTCGCCCTTGCCACGGGCCTGCACGACGCGCTCGCCGCCGACGGCGCCGCCCGTATCGTCGCCGTCAGCTCCACCGGCCACCAGCAGTCCCCGATCGTGTGGGACGACATCCACTTCGCCTTCCGCCGCTATGACCCCTGGCTCGCCTACGGCCAGTCCAAGACCGCCAACGTCCTCTTCGCGGTGGAGGCCACCCGCCGCTGGGCCGCCGACAACATCACCGCCAACGCCCTGATGCCCGGCGCCATCTACACCAACCTCCAGCGCCACACCGGCGGCCGCGGTAGCGGCAGGGTCCCGGCCGAGCTCATCAAGACGGTCGAGCAGGGCGCCGCCACGTCCGTACTCCTCGCCACCTCACCCCTGCTGGAAGGCATCGGCGGCCGCTACTTCTCCGACTGCAACGAGACCGAGATCGTCGACCGCCGCACCGGCACCCTGCACGGCGTGGCCCGCTACGCCATCGACCCGGCGGGCGCCCGGCGGCTGTGGACGCTCTCGCAGGAGCAGCTTGCGGCCGCGAGCTGAACCGCCGGGCGTCCGGCCCGCTGCCCTCCCGCCGCACTGGTCATCGCCTGGCCGGAGCGCTCCCGCAGCCGCGGCGTGGCCGCGCTGGTGCGTGCGGCGGTGGCCGTCGCCGAGTCGCGGGGGATGGGCGCGGCGGTTGAGGCGCCGCGGTAGCGCGGCGTTCTGACTCGCCGTACCGCCCGACGGCCGCTCGCGTTGCATCACGCTTCCGGGCGGGTGCGTCGGGCGTAGGCGCGGGCGGCGCGGGCGCGGTCGCCGCAGCGGGTGGAGCACCAGTGGCGGCGACCGTGGCGCAGCA
>NZ_MUNE01000746.1 GCF_002154605.1 Streptomyces milbemycinicus
GGCGGCGACGGGCGCGCCCGTGGCGGCTCCCAGGTAGCTCACGGTGTCCGCCCCGGCGCCGACGCGGCGCAGCAGCGCACGGGTTCCCGGGGTGCGGGCCCACCACACCTCATGGCCGTGCGTGGTGGCGACGATCCGGCGCACCCCGCCTCGCGGCGCAGCCGCCCGGCCATCAGCCCCAGGGGCGCGGCGGCGCCGAACCACACGCTGTCGCAGCGGTGGCGACGGGCCAGCTCCACCGCGCGGCTGGTGGCGCGCCGGGTGACGAAGGTCTCGATGCCACCCTGGCGCGGCGGAAAGTCATTGGTGATCACGAGGGTGCGCGGCATCCCGCGTGGCTGCTCGGTCATACGGCCCGAGGCTAGGAACGCGCCCGCCCCGCCGCGTCACACTCAGGAGGTAACTCCGGCATCACGCCGTGGTGTGACAAAGGGTCACGCCGTGGGCGGAAGACGGAGCCTGAGTATCAACCCGTACGGTGACGCGCCCGCGCAGGCGGTGGCCCTGGCGTACGGGCTGGGCCTGGTGGTCTCGGGGGCGCGGTGACACCCCACGCGCGGTTACGCGTCCGCGCGGTTACGAGCCCGCGCGGTTACGAGCCCGCGCCCAGCACCACCACGTCGTCCGCGTCGAACGCGACGCCGACCCGCTCCCCCTCCTTCGGCGCGTCCCGCAGCGCACACGCCGCCTCCAGGCGCGGCGCGCCCGCAGGTTGGAGGACGAGGGCCACGCGGTCGCCGCGGAAGGTGCGCGCCGCCACCGTGCAGGGCAGGCCCTTCTCGGGGGAGGTGAGCCGCACCCCGGCCGGGCGCACCAGCAGGCGGCACGGCCCCGGCGGGGTGCCGTCGGGCACGGGCAGCTTGCCCCAGCGGGTGTCGGCGCTCTGGCCGTGGACAGTGGCGTCAACCAGGTTGTCGAAGCCGAGGAAGCGGGCGACGAACTCGGTGGCGGGCCGCTGCCAAACCTCCAGGGGGGTGCCGGTCTGCGCGATGCGCCCGCCGTCCATCACCACCACCCGGTCCGCGAGCGCGAACGCCTCCCCCTGGTCGTGGGTGACCGCGAGGACCGTGGTGCCCAGCTCGCCGAAGAGCTGGCGCAGTTCGACCACCAGCCGCTCCCGCAGCCCGCGGTCGAGCTGGCCCAGTGGCTCGTCCAGCATCAGCAGCTTGGGCCGCGGGGCCAGGGCGCGGGCCAGCGCGACCCGCTGCTGTTCGCCGCCGGACAGCGAGGCGATCGCGCGCCGTTGCGCGCCCGGCAGGCCGACCAGCTCCAGCAGTTCGGCGACCCGTCGCTCCGCCTCGGCGCGCGCCACCTTGCGCATGCGCAGCCCGAAGGCGACGTTGCCGCCCACGTCCCGCTGCGGGAAGAGCTGGTGGTCCTGGAACATCAGGCCCACGCCGCGCCGGTGGGTGGGCACCCCCGCCTGGTCCCGCCCGGCCAGCCACACCCGGCCGGTGTGGGCCCGTTCCAGGCCCGCCACCACGCGCAGCAGTGTGGACTTGCCGCCGCCGCTGGGCCCCAGCACCGACACCGTCTCGTGCTCGGCGACCTCGAGGTCCACGGCGTCGAGCGCCGCCCGCTCGCCGTAGCGGACCGTCACCTCGTCCAGTCGCAGCAGCGTCATCAGAACTCCCCCGAACGGTCGGTGCGGATCCGCTCCAGTACCAGCAGGGAGCCCGCGCACACCAGCATCAGAATCGTGCTCAGGGCCATGGCCTGGCCGTAGTTGAGCTGCCCGGCCCGGCCGAGGAAGCGGGCGACGGCGACCGGGAGGGTCGGGTGGTCGGGCCTGGCGATGAACACCGTCGCCCCGAACTCGCCGAGCGAGACGGCGAAGGCGAAGCCCGCCGCGACCCCGAGGGCCCGCGCGACCAGCGGCAGGTCCACCTCCCGCCAGGCCCGCAGCGGGGACGCGCCGAGCACGGCCGCCGCCTCGCGCAGCCGGTGGTCCACCGCGCGCAGCACGGGCAGCATGGTCCGTACGACGAAGGGCACGCCCACCAGGGCCTGCGCGAGCGGTACGAGGATCCATGAGGCGCGCAGGTCCAGCGGCGGCTCGTCCAGGGCGATGAGAAAGCCGAAGCCGACGGTGACGGCGGAGGTGCCGAGCGGCAGCATCAGCAGCGCGTCGAAGCCCCGTACCAGCCGCCCCGCTTTTCTGGTCAGCGCCGCCGCCGCCAAACCGCCCACGGCGACCGCGAAGACGGTCGCCACGGCGGCGTAGCGCAGGGAGTTCCAGACGGCGTCCATAGGGGCCACGAAATACGTCCCGCCGCTGTCCGCCACCGACTGGAGAGCGCGGTAGTAGTCGAGTCCGTAGCCGCCGGGGGCGTCCAGGGACCGTTCGACCAGGACCGCGAGCGGCAGCAGGATCAGCAGCGCCACGACGGCGAGCACGCCCCACAGCAGCGCCCATTGGGCCGCGCCCTGGGGGCGGCGCGCGGTCTGTTCGGGGGCGACCAGCTTCAGGGCGCCCTCGCGGCGCCGTACGGTCCACGCGTGCAGGGCCAGGACCGCGGCCACGGCCGCGAACTGGACCAGCGTCAGCACGGCGGCGGTCGGCAGGTCGAGCAGCTGGGCGGTCTCCCGGTAGATCGCGACCTCCAGGGTGGCGTACCGGGGGCCGCCGAGGATCTGGATGACGCCGAAGGAGGTGAAGGTGAACAGGAAGACCATCAGGGCGGCGGCCGCCACGGCGGGCGCCAGCGCCGGCAGCGTCACCCGCCGCCACGCGGCCAGGCGGCTCGCGCCGAGCACCCGCGCGGCCTCCTCCTGCCGCGGGTCGAGCTGCGCCCACAGCCCGCCGACGGTCCGTACCACCACCGCGTAGTTGAAGAAGACGTGCGCGAGGAGGATCGCCCATACGGAGGTGTCGAGCCGCACCCCCCACAGGCTGTCCAGCAGCCCGCCGTGGCCGAGCAGGGCCAGGAACGCCGAGCCCGCGACGACGGTCGGCAGGACGAAGGGGACGGTCACCACGGCGCGCAGCAGCCGCTTGCCGGGGAAGTCGAAGCGGGCGAAGACATACGCGCCGGGCAGCGCGACCGCCAGCGTCAGGGCGGTGGAGGCGGCCGCCTGCCAGCCGGTGAACCACAGGATGTCCAGGACGGCCGGGTCGGTGAGCACGTCGCCGATGCGGCCCAGCCGCCACTGACCGTCAATGCGCAGCCCGCGGGTGACGATGGCGGCCACCGGATAGACGAAGAACAGCGCGAAGAACGCGGCGGGCACGGCCATCAGGGCCAGCCGCAGCGCAGCCCCGCGCAGCCGCCCAGGGCGCTCTTTCGCCGCCTCCGGCGCGGCGGCGGGGCGCTCACGCCGCTTTACAGGACGAGCGAGGACCATGCCTTGACCCACTGGTCACGGTTCTTGGCGATCTTCCGCGGGTCCAGGGTGGCCGAGTCGGCGATCTTCACGCCGTACTTCGCGAACAGCTCGGGCAGCTTCGCGTCCTCGCGGGCCGGGTTGACGTACATGTTGAGCGGCACGTCTTCCTGGAAACGCTTGGTCAGCAGAAAGTCCAGCAGCGCCTTGCCGCCCTTGGTGTTCGAAGCACCCTTCAACAGTCCGGCGAATTCCACCTGGCGGAAGCAGGTTCCCGTCGCGACCCCCGTAGGGGCCTGCTCGGGCCGCGGCTTGGCGTCGACGACCTCGGCGGGCGGGCTGGAGGCGTACGAGACGACCAGCGGCCGGTCGCCCTTGGCGCCGCCCGCCGAGCCGGAGAAGCGGTCGTAGTACGCCTGCTCCCAGCCGTCGACGACCTCGACGCCGTTGGCCCTGAGCTTCTTCCAGTAGCCCTGCCAGCCGTCGTCGCCGTACCGGGCGGCCGTGCCCAGCAGAAACGCGAGACCGGGCGAGGAGGTGGCCGCGTTCTCGGTGACCAGGAGGTTCTTGTAGGCGGGCTTGGTCAGGTCGTCGAGGGTCTTCGGCGGGGCCAGCTTCTTGTCGGCGAAGTACTTGCGGTCGTAGTTGACGCAGATGTCGCCGAAGTCGACCGGGGTGACGCGGTGCTCGGCAGCGTCGAGCTGGAGGGCCGCCGGGACCTTGTCCAGACCCTTGGCCTGGTACGGGGTGAACAGGTCGTTGTCGAGCGCGCGGGAGAGCAGCGTGTTGTCGACTCCGAAGAAAACGTCGCCCTGGGGATGCGATTTGGAGAGTATCGCCTGGTTGACGGCCGCCCCGGCGTCGCCGCCCGGCAGGACCTGCACCTTGTAGCCGGTCTGCCGGGTGAACTCCTTCAGCACGGCCTTCGACGCGGCGAACGAGTCGTGCGAGACCAGCTTCACGGTCTTGGAGCCGGAGCCTCCGGAGGAGCCGGAGTCCTCGCCGCAGGCGACGAGCGTGGTGAGGCCGAGCGAGCCGAAGAGGGCGGCGGCGACGGCATGCCGAAGACGGCTGTTCATATGAGGCTGACTCCCTACGCCGGTATGACCCGGATCAGGTCCGAGGGTCTGCGGCCGAGCCGCACTCTCAGCGCTGTTCGCGCTCCCCTGTCGGATGTTCACTTGTACGAGATGTGGATGTATGCACGAGGTGGTGCCAGGGCACCGTATCAGCTGGCCCTCAGCGCTCCGTCGCCGCCAGCTGCCCGCACGCCCCGTCGATCTCCTGCCCCCGGGTGTCCCGGACGGTCACGGGCACGCCGTGTGCCTCCAGGGCGGCCACGAACGCCTTCTCGTCCTCGGGCCTGGACGCGGTCCATTTGGAGCCGGGCGTCGGGTTGAGCGGGATCAGATTGACGTGCACCCGGCGGCCCTTGAGCAGCCGCCCCAGCAGGTCGGCCCGCCACGCCTGGTCGTTGATGTCCCTGATCAGGGCGTACTCGATGGAGACGCGACGGCCCGACGTCTCCGCGTACTCCCACGCGGCGTCCAGGACCTCACGGACCTTCCAGCGGGTGTTGACCGGGACGAGCGTGTCGCGCAGCCCGTCGTCGGGCGCGTGCAGCGACACCGCGAGACGGCATTTGAAGCCCTCGTCGGCGAACCGCAACATCGCCGGGACCAGCCCGACGGTCGAGACGGTGATACCGCGCTGGGACAGGCCGAGGCCGTCCGGCTCCGGGTCGGTCAGCCTGCGGATGGCGCCGACGACGCGGTTGTAGTTGGCAAGCGGCTCGCCCATGCCCATGAAGACGATGTTGGACAGCCGCGCAGGCCCGCCCGGGATCTCTCCGTCCCGCAGCGCCCGCATCCCGTCGACGATCTGGTGCACGATCTCGGCGGTGGACAGATTGCGGTCCAGGCCCGCCTGGCCGGTGGCGCAGAACGGGCAGTTCATGCCGCAGCCCGCCTGGGAGCTGATGCACATGGTGACCCGGTCCGGGTAGCGCATCAGCACGGACTCCACGAGCGTGCCGTCGAAGAGCCGCCACAGGGTCTTGCGGGTGGTGTCGTCGTCGCAGCTGATGTGGCGCACCACGCTCATCAGATCCGGCAGCAGCCCGGCCGCCAGCTTCTCGCGCGCGGCGGCCGGGATGTCGGTCCACTGGGCCGGGTCGTGGCTGTACCGGGCGAAGTAGTGGCGCGATACCTGGCCGGCCCGGAAGGGCTTCTCGCCGAGGGCGGCGACGGCCTCGCGGCGCTCGGCGGGCGAGAGGTCGGCGAGATGCCGCGGGGGCTTCTTGGCTCCGCGCGGCGCGACGAATGTGAGTTCTCCGGGCTTGGGCATGGTTCAACCAGTGTCGCAGACGTGCGTACGGCCTCGTGCCACGCATGGCACGAGGCCGTAACGGCCGGGGTCGTGGGGCCGGTCAGCCGCCGCCCACGAAGATCACCATCAGCAGCCAGACCACGGGCGCGGTGGGCAGCAGGGAGTCCAGCCGGTCCATGATCCCGCCATGGCCGGGCAGCAGCTTGCCCATGTCCTTGATGCCCAGATCACGCTTGATCATGGACTCGCCGAGGTCGCCGAGGGTCGCGCTGACCGCGACGGCGAGCCCGAGCAGCAGCCCCTGCCACCATGCGCCGTCCTTGATCAGGTACTGCATGGACAGCGCGCCCGCGACCATCGCGAAGGCGATCGCGCCCAGCAGCCCCTCGCGGGTCTTGCCGGGGCTGATGCGCGGCGCGAGCTTGTGGCGTCCGAACCGCCAGCCGACCGCGTACGCGCCGGTGTCGCTGACCACGGTCAGCAGCAGAAAGACGAGCACCCGCCGCGGCCCGTCGTCGGCGGCGAGCATGAGCGCGACAAAGCTGGCCAGGAACGGCACATAGAAGGCCGCGAAGACGCCGGCCGTGACATCCCTGAGGTAGTTCTCGGGCGGCTCCGTCATCCGCCACACGAGCACCGCCAGGGCGGTCAGCGCGACGGCCACCCACGCGCCCTCCGCACCGCGCACATAACCGGCGACCACCATGGCGACACCGCCCACGGCGAGTGGCACCAGCGGGACGTGGATGTCCTTGCGCTCGGCCAGCCGTGAGGTCAGCTCCCACAGGCCTACGACCACCGCGACCGCTATGACGCCGATGAACACCGGCTTGTAGATGAAGAGCGAGGCGACGACCAGCACGCCGAGGCCGACGCCCACCCCTATCGCGGCGGGCAGATTGCGGCCCGCGCTCTTCTTCTTCGCATCGCCCGTCACGTCTTCGCTCCCCGTACGGTCGGCGCTGCCCGCCTCGCCGGGCTGAGCGGCGCTGCCGGAGGGCGTGGCGTCGGGGCGGTCCGGGGGCGTCGGCGGGTGCGCCGCAGGCCGTCGCGGCCCACGCTCCGGCTCCCGGTCGTCGCGGAACAGGGGGCCGCTCGGCCGAGCGGCCCCCCGGTCACGGTCGGCGGCATCCCAAGGGTCTCCGCCTGCGTGGGGCACGGTGGGCATGGGCCGAGTCTGCGCCGCCTCGCCCACGTCGTGCGCGGGACCCGCCGAGGGCGAGGGCACCTTGCCGCGAAGCGAGGGAGGGGGTCCCTGCTGGGCCGGTCCCCGGAGGCGGGCGCTCGGCGGAGCCCCCCAGGATGAGTCGTTCATCAGACCTCGAGGAGCTCGGCTTCCTTGTGCTTGAGCAGTTCATCCACCTGCGCGACATACTTCGCGGTGGTGTCGTCGAGCTCCTTCTCGGCGCGGCGGCCCTCGTCCTCGCCGACCTCGCCGTCCTTGATCAGCTTGTCGATGGACTCCTTGGCCTTGCGGCGGACGCTGCGGATCGAGATCTTCGCGTCCTCGCCCTTGCCCTTGGCGACCTTGATGAATTCCTTGCGGCGCTGTTCGGTGAGCTCGGGGAACACCACCCGGATGATGTTGCCGTCATTGCTCGGGTTGACGCCCAGATCGGAGTCGCGGATGGCCTGCTCGATGTTGCGCAGCGCGGTCTTGTCGAACGGGGTCACCACGGCCATCCGCGGTTCGGGCACCGAGAACGACGCCAGCTGGTTGATCGGCGTCATCGCTCCGTAGTAGTCCGCCACGATCTTGTTGAACATCGCCGGGTGCGCACGCCCGGTGCGGATCGCGGCGAAGTCCTCCTTGGCGACCACAACGGCCTTCTCCATCTTCTCCTCGGCCTCGAGGAGGATCTCTTCGATCACCACTTGCTCCTGGTGTTATCAGTAAGCAGAGCCTCGCCCCTGCGTGCGTCTTCTCCTGCACGGTGTCCGACCGGCAGGCCGTTGTCCATCCCCCGTATGAGCCGTCAGGCCCGGGAGCCCTGGTCGCTCACGAGCGTGCCGATCTTCTCACCCTTCACCGCACGCGCGATGTTTCCTTCGGCGAGAAGCTCGAAGACGAGGATCGGCAGTTTGTTGTCGCGGCACAGTGTGACGGCGGTGGCGTCGGCGACCTTGAGGTCGCGGGTGATCACCTCGCCGTACTCCAGGGCGTCGAACTTCACCGCGTCCGGGTTCCGGGCGGGGTCGGAGTCGTACACCCCGTCCACCCCGTTCTTACCCATGAGCAGGGCCTCGGCATGGATCTCCAGGGCCCGCTGGGCCGCGGTGGTGTCCGTCGAGAAGTACGGCATGCCCATACCCGCGCCGAAGATGACCACGCGCCCCTTCTCCAGATGGCGCACCGCGCGCAGCGGAATGTACGGCTCCGCGACCTGGCCCATGGTGATGGCGGTCTGGACGCGGGAGTCGATGCCCTCCTTCTCCAGGAAATCCTGGAGGGCGAGACAGTTCATGACCGTGCCGAGCATGCCCATGTAGTCCGAGCGGGCCCGGTCCATACCGCGCTGCTGCAGTTCGGCGCCGCGGAAGAAGTTGCCGCCACCGATGACGATGGCGATCTCGGCACCGTCCCGGACGACCGCGGCGACCTCACGGGCGATGGCGTGCACGACATCCGGGTCCACCCCGAGCCCTCCGCCTCCGGCGAATGCCTCACCGGAGAGCTTGAGCAGGAACCGACGGCGTTTGACCCTGCCCTGAGCGTTCTTCTCGTCGGCGGCCTGTCCGGCGCCCGCGCCCTGATTCATTGGAGATCTCCTCGTGCACATACGAAGAAGGCCATTGCCGGACGGGTCCTTGTTCGACCTCTGCGGCAATGGCCTCCTCGTCACATCTGCGGCCGACCGGTTGACGGTTGGCTGCCTACGACCCTATCGGGGTCGCCGGTCATTCGCTGTTCGGCTCGGACGCCGACGCTCAGACGCCTACGCTCAGACGCCGACGCGGAAGCGCGCGAAGCCCTTGAGCGTGACACCGGCCTCGTCCAGGATCTTCTGGACGGTCTTCTTGTTGTCCTTGGCGAACGGCTGGTCCACCAGGACGTTCTCCTTGAAGAAGCCGGTGACGCGGCCCTCGACGATCTTCGGCAGGGCAGCCTCGGGCTTGCCCTCCTCGCGGGCGGTGGCCTCGGCCACACGGCGCTCGTTCTCGACGGTCTCGGCCGAGATCTCGTCACGGCTCAGGAACTTCGGCGCGAACGCGGCGATGTGCTGCGCGATGTCCTTGGCGACCGTGGCGTCTTCCTTGTCCAGCTCGACCAGCACGCCGACCTGCGGCGGCAGGTCCGGCATGGTGCGGTGCATGTACGCGGCGACGTAACCGCCGGAGAGCTGCGCGAAGCGGTCCAGGACGATCTTCTCGCCGAGCGTCGCGTTGGCCTCGTCGACGTACGCCTGGACGGTCTTGCCGGGCTCGATCTCGGAGGCGAGCAGCGCCTCCAGGTCGGCCGGGGAGGTCTTGGCGACGTGGGCGGCGATGGCGTTGGCGGCGGCGATGAACTTGTCACCCTTGGCGACGAAGTCGGTCTCGCACTTCAGCTCGACCAGCACACCGGAGGAGTTGTCGTCCGCGATGAGGGAGACGACGGCACCGTTCTCGGCACTGCGGCCCTCGCGCTTGGCCACGCCCTTCTGGCCCTTGACGCGCAGGACCTCGACGGCCTTGTCGACGCTGCCATCGGCCTCGTCCAGCGCCTTCTTGCAGTCCATCATGCCGGCGCCGGTGAGCTCACGGAGCTTCTTGACGTCAGCGGCGGTGAAGTTCGCCATGATCTGTGAATCTCTTCTCGAAAGTCGAAAGCTCTACGGGGGAACGGCGGGGGTGGTGCCAAGGCACCGTCCCCCGCCGTCACACGTGGTCCGAGTGGTCAGGCCTGCTCGGCGTCCGCGGCCGGGGCCGGGGCCTCAGCCGGGGCCTCAGCCGGCTGCTCAGCCGGGGCCTCAGCCGGGGCCTCAGCCGGGGCCTCGGCCGGCTGCTCGGCCTCGGCGGGCTTGGCCGCCTCGGGCTCGTCGGCCTTCTTCTCGCCCTCCAGCAGGTCGCGCTCCCACTCGGCGAGCGGCTCACCGGCGGCCTTGCCGGCCTTCTCGTCACCGGTGGCGACACCGGAGCGGGCGATAAGGCCCTCGGCGACCGCGTCGGCGATCACGCGGGTGAGAAGGGTGACCGAGCGGATCGCGTCGTCGTTGCCCGGGATCTTGTAGTCGACCTCGTCCGGGTCGCAGTTGGTGTCGAGGATCGCGACGACCGGGATGCGGAGCTTGCGCGCCTCACCGACGGCGATGTGCTCCTTCTTGGTGTCGACGATCCAGACGGCGCTCGGCACCTTCTGCATCTCGCGGATACCGCCGAGGGTCTTCTCCAGCTTGGCCTTCTCGCGCGAGAGGACCAGCAGCTCCTTCTTGGTGAGGCCGGAGGCGGCCACATCCTCGAAGTCGATCTGCTCGAGCTCCTTGAGGCGCTGCAGACGCTTGTAGACGGTCGAGAAGTTGGTGAGCATGCCGCCCAGCCAGCGCTGGTTGACATACGGCATGCCGACGCGGGTCGCCTGCTCGGCGATCGCCTCCTGCGCCTGCTTCTTCGTGCCGACGAACATGATCGAACCGCCGTGGGCGACGGTCTCCTTGACGAACTCGTAGGCGCGGTCGATGTACGACAGCGACTGGAGCAGGTCGATGATGTAGATGCCGTTGCGCTCGGTGAAGATGAAACGCTTCATCTTCGGGTTCCAGCGGCGGGTCTGGTGCCCGAAGTGGACGCCGCTCTCCAGCAGCTCCCGCATCGTGACGACGGCCATGGCCGTACTCCTTGAAGTGCTCGGTTCCGCGGCGGCCGGGCGGCTGCCGCGCCTGACGCCCCGGCGCGTCTGCCACGGGCTGGGCCCTTGCCTTGCGGAGGGCTCGTCCGAGGACCGAGGGACGCGGCCGCCGTGCTCTTCGAGCGGTATCGATGGATGGATCGAGGCCGATCGGGGTGCCGGTGGCGGGGCGTGCGAAGTCGACCCGGTGACCCGGATCGCCACAAGAAGTGTACGGGACCCGTGCGGTGCCGGGTGACGGCGATATCCACAACCCGTGAGTAGTCCCCAGATCGTGGCCATGATCCACGCGAATCGGGCGAGTCGCGTCACCGTGTCCCCATGCGACCACACACCGCTGCCCCAGCCGTCGGCCGGGCCTCCGCCCCGGCCCCGGACCGGCCTCCGCTGACCTTGCCGACGTTGCTGCTGACCCTGCTGACCTTGCCGTTCATGGTCCTACTCGGCGTGGTCCCGCCGCTGTCGGCCCGGCCGGCCGCCGCGTCGGAGTCGGCCACGGCATCGGAGTCGACCACGGCCGCGGGGGCCCCGGCCCGTGACGGGCGGGCCTGGCCGGTGAGGCCGGAGGCGGGCGCGGGCAGACCGACGGTGCTGCGGGGCTGGGAGCCGCCACCCACCCCCTGGGCGGCGGGCCACCGCGGGGTGGATCTGGCGGCCCGCACCGGCCGGCCCGTGCGGGCGGCGGCCGCGGGCCGGGTGTCCTTCGCGGGCCAGGTCGCGGGCCGCGGGGTGCTCACCATCGAGCTGTCGGGCACCGGCCGCCCGCCACTGCGCACGACATACGAGCCGGTACGGGCCGTGGTGGCCAAGGACGAGCGGGTGCGGGCCGGCCAGGTGGTGGGCGTCCTGGGCACGGGCCCCTTCCACTGCCCATCCGGCTGTCTGCACTGGGGCCTGCGCCGCGGCGACCGCTATCTGGACCCGCTGTCGCTGCTCACCCCGTCAATGCTGCGCCACGGCCACTCCCGGCTGCTGCCGGTCTTCGGCGTCCCGGAGGGGCCGGACATCCCGGAGGGGCCGGACGTCCCGGAGCGAGCGGGTGCCGCGCCGGGAGCGAGCACCCGGGGCACGTCGCATACGGCCGACGGCCGTACGCCTTACACCCTCGCCTCGCGCACCGCGGGCGCCTCCGGCCCCGTGGGCCTGGCCTCGGCCGCCGTGCTGGCGGTCGCGGCGGTCTGGGCCGGGGGGCGGCTGCGCCGGGCGCGGACGATGGGCGCCGGGCGGGGTGTCGTCAGGGGCGCACGCCGTGCAGGGCCATGGTGACGGCCGCTTCCGTGACGCCCGAGGGGTCCTCGGCGCCGAGTTCGATACGGCGGACCGCGGCGTCCACGACGCCCTGCAGCAGCACCGCGGTCAACCGCGGCTGCTCATGACCGAGCTCGCCGAGGGCCTGGACGACCATGGCGATCAGCCCGCCGTGCGCGGCCCGGATCTTCTCGCGGGCGCCCGCGTCCAGCTCCCCGGCCGAGATCGCCACGACCGCCCGGTGGCGGCGGTCGCCGACCAGCGCCAGCTGCTGCCGCACATAGGCCTCGATCTTCGCCTCTGGCGAGTCGACCCGTTCCATGGCCGCCTCGACCTCGGCGGCCCAGACCGGGAAGTCCACCGCGCACAGCTCCTCGACCACGGCCGCGCGGGAGCGGAAGTACTCATAGACGGAGGACCGCGCAAGGCCCGTGCGCTCGGCGAGGGCGGGGAAGGTCAAGGCCTCCGTACCGCCCTCGGACAGCAGGGAGCGGGCGGCGTCCAGCAGGGCGTCGCGCTGCATCGTCCGGTGCTCGGCCACTGAGGCCGCTCGAATCCTGGGCACGCCACCACTTTACGAAAGGCCCCGTGGTGGGGGCGATACTGCCGGGACGATTCAGCGTCCGACATCGGCCAGCTTGGCCCGCAGCTGCAGTACGGATTTGGTGTGGATCTGGCTGACCCTGCTCTCCGTGACCCCGAGGACCTGGCCGATCTCGGCCAGCGTCAGTCCCTCGTAGTAGTAGAGGGTGACCACGGTCTTCTCCCGCTCGGGGAGCGTGTTGATGGCGCGGGCGAGCAGCCTGCGCAGCTCGCGGTCCTCGGCCACCTCCACGGGGTTGTCGGCGGCGGTGTCCTCCAGGGTGTCCATGAGGCTCAGCCGCTCGCCGCCCTCCCCACTGGCGTGCAGCAGGTCTTCGAGGGCGACCACATTGGCCAGCGACAACTGGCTGAAAACCCCGTGCAGTTCATCGAGGCCGATATCCATCTCGGCGGCCACCTCGGCCTCCGAGGGGGTGCGGCGCAGGGCCGCCTCCAGTGTGGCGTAGGCCCGCTCGACCGCTCTGGCCTTCTGGCGGACCGAGCGCGGGATCCAGTCCAGCGCCCGCAGCTCGTCGATCATCGCGCCACGGATCCGGGTGATCGCGTAGGTCTCGAACTTGATGGCCCGCTCGGGGTCGAACTTCTCGATGGCGTCGATGAGTCCGAAGACGCCCGAGGAGACGAAGTCGGCCTGCTCGACATTGGACGGCAGCCCGACGCTGACCCGCCCCGCCACATACTTCACCAGCGGCGAGTAGTGGAGGATCAGCTGCTCCCGGAGCCGACCGTCGCCCGTGGACTTGTAGGACCGCCACAGCTCGTCGAGCGATGACGGGGCGGCGGGACGCACCGCGCCGCGGGCAGGGGTC
>NZ_MUNE01000747.1 GCF_002154605.1 Streptomyces milbemycinicus
GGCGGCCGGGGCCGGGCGGACAGCCGGTGCCCGCATGGCGACGACCTGGCGGTGGCGGCCCCCGCGCAGCAGGCGCACGGCGGTGTCGAAGCAGGCCGCGCCCTCGTCGTCGTCCAGGAAGCCCAGCGTCGGGTAGTCCCGCGCCGCCTCTCCGAACGAGGCCCGCCAGGCGCCCCAGTTGACGATGCCGACCGGGAACGCGGAGCTCCGGCTGACGGCTCGGGCGAACGCGTCGGCGAAGGTGATCCCGGCCGCGTACGCGGCGTGGGTGCCGGCCCCGCCGAAGGCGAAGGCCTGGGCGGAGGAGAAGTAGCACAGGAAGTCCAGCGGCTCCTCGGCCACGGCCTCGTACACATGGCGGCTGCCCACAGCCTTGACGTCGAAGTGCTCGCGGAACTCCGCCTCGCCGAGCACGGTCAGGTCGCCCGGGCCCTCGGTGATCCGGGTGGCGCCGGCGAACAGCACGCCGTGGAGCCCGCCGAGCGCGGCCTTCGCCGCGGCGATCGCCTGCCGCGCCTGCCGCGGGTCGGTGACATCGGCCTGTACGTAGCCGATCCGCTCGTCCGCCAGGGCCTCGCGCACCGCCGGGTCGCTCTGTGGTCTGCGCCCGACGCAGACCACCTGGGCGCCGTGGCGTTCGATCAGATGGCGGCTGACGATCCGGCCGACGAAGCCGCTGCCGCCGACCACCACGTACTTGCCGCCCGGGCGTATCCCCGGCAGTCCGGCATCCGCCGCCTCGGCCGGGTCGACCGGGCGGACCTCCTGCCGGTACCGGCGCCCGCCGCGCAGCGCGACCAGGTCGCCACCGGGGGCCGGGGGTTCGGCGGCGACCGCCGCGGCCACCTCCGCCCGGGCGGCGGGAGTCGTCAGGTCGGCGCCCGCCACATCCAGGTTGCGCACCGCGAACCGCCGGGAGTCGCGGGCCAGGAAGTAGCCGAGACCGGCCAGGCCCGCGCCGCGCGCCCCGTTGGGCTCTCCTGCGACCGACTGGGTCTCCTGGGTGACGACGCTCAGATCCGTCGGGCGGTCGGCTCCCAGCCGGCTCAGGGCCTTGACCAGCCGGAGCAGGGCCAGTTCGTGCTCGGCGGCGGCGTCCCGGCCGACCGGGCCCCCGCCGACCACGATGTGCACCCGGTCGGGTGGCGGGGCGTCGGGGCCGCCCAGGGGCAGCGGTGCGCCCAGCGCGCACTCGGCCACCTCGGGGACGCCGCTGCCGCGCCGGTAGTGCTCGGCCAGCGCCAACGCCAGCGGGGTGCCCGTCTCCTCCGCGACGATCAGTACCCTGCGCGGCGCATGCGCGGGGGCCGGTGCGGGGGCCGACTCGACCCAGCGCACCACGCTCAGCAGGCCCGGCGGTGGGACCACCGGGGCGACGGGCCCTGCGGCCGGGGCAGCGGGCGCGGCCGACCGCCGCCCCTCGTCTTCCCCGCGCCCCGCCGGGATCCAGTGCCGCTCGCCCGCGAACGGGTAGGTCGGCAGGCTCGTCCGGCGCGGCCGGTCCGCCCCGTCCGCACCGTACAGCGCGCCCCAGTCCGCCGCTCCGCCCTCGGTCCAGCGCCGGGCCGTCTCCCCGAGCTCCGTGCCCGACGGCCGGGGACGCGCCCCGGAGGCGGCGAACTCGTCCAGCTGCGTCACGAGTTCGGCGACGTCGCGCACCACGAAGGCGACCCGTACGGGCCACTCGACCCGGCCGACCCGCAGGGTGTGGGCGACATCGCGCAGCACCCGCCGGGCAGTGCCCGCGGTCAGGGTGTCCCGCAGCCGCGCGGCCATCTCCCGCAGCCGGTCCTCGGCGCGCGCGGACAGCGGCACCACGACCGGGCCTTCGGCGAATTCTCCGGCACCGGCGGGCTCGGCGGGCAGATACTCCTCCAGCACGATGTGCGCGCCTGCTCCGGTGGCGCCGAAGGAGCTCAGGCCCGCGCGCCGCGGCCCCTCGGGCGGCGCGGGCCACGCGGTGGTCTCGCGCTGCAGCCGGAAGGGGGTGTCGTCCAGCCTCAGCAGCGGGTTCACGGTGTCCGCGTGCAGTGAGGGCACCAGCGTGCGGTGGTGCAGCTGCAGCACCGCCTTGGTCAGGCCCGCGATCCCGGCCGCGGACTCCGCGTGTCCGATGGTGGACTTCACCGAGCCCAGCGCGCAGAACCCGGTGTCCGAGGTGTCCTTGGCGAAGGCGGCGGTCAGCCCCCGCACCTCGATCGGGTCGCCCAGCGAGGTGCCCGTGCCGTGTGCCTCGACGTAGCCGATCGAGCGGGCGTCGACGCCCGCCGCGGCCAGGGCGGCGGAGACCACGGCGGCTTGGCCCACCGGGCTCGGCACGCTGAATCCGCTGACGGCCCCGCCGTGGCCCACCGCGGTGGCGGCGATGACGGCGTAGATGTGGTCGCCGTCGGCCTCGGCGGCGGCCAGCGGCTTGAGCACCACCGCGCCGACACCCTCCGCCGACACATAGCCGTCCCCGCCCTCCCCGAAGGAGCGGCAGCGGCCGTCCGAGGAGTGCATGCCGACCGTGCCGTACGTCCGGTACTTCCCGGGGTGCAGCGAGAGGTTGACCCCGCCCGCGAGCGCGACCTCGCACTCCCGGCGGCGCAGGCTCTCCACCGCGAGGTGCAGGGCGGTCAGCGAGGAGGAGCAGAGCGTGTCCACGGCCATGCTCGGGCCGTGGAAGTCGCAGACGAAGGAGACCCGGTTGGCGATCTGGCCCTGGTTGAGGCTCAGCGGAACCGGCTCGGGCGCCTCCGCGGCCACCAGGGTGTAGTCCTTGTGCATCACCCCGGCGAACACGCCGACCGCGCGGCGCCGGTCGGGCCCGGTGGCCTCGGCGAGCGTGGCCGGGGTGTACCCGGCGTCCTCGATGGCCTCCCAGCAGGTCCGCAGGAACCACCGCTCCTGCGGGTCGGTGATCTCCGCTTCGGGACGGGAGATCCGGAAGAAGTCGGCGTCGAACCGGTCGACGTCGTCGAGGAACCCGCCCCAGCGGGACACCCGCCCTCCGTCGGGGGTCCGCCAGCGTTCGGCGGGCACCTCACCGACGCTGTCCCGGCCCGCCTTGAGGTTGTCCCAGAAGGCCGCCAGATCCGGCGCGCCGGGGTAGTGCCCGGCCATGCCGACGATCGCGAACCGCTCGGCGCCCGGCGCCGGCAGCCGGCGCCGGTTCAGCCTCGGCCGCTCCAGCGGCCGCCGGGTGGCGCCGCTGACGCTGCCGGCGGCCAGGACGGCGTGGGCGTTGGTGCCGCCGTCCGCGAAGCTGGACACGGCGGCGACCGGCGGCGCGTCCGACGCGCCCGACGCGCCCGGCCACGGGATAAGCTCGCGCTCGAACCTGAGCGGTGTGGCGCCCATGTCGAAGTGGTCCAGCGGCCGCTGACCGCTCAGGAACGGCACGATCCGGCGGTTGCGCAGCATCAGCACGGTCTTGATGACCCCGGCGATGCCCTCCGCGCACTGCGGGTGGCCGATGTTCGGCTTGACCGACCCCAGGCTGCACGGTGTGTCGGAGCCGTTTCGGTAGACGGCCTGAATCGCCCTCAGCTCGATCAGGTCGGGGACGGCCGACCCGGCCGCGTTGGTCTCGATGTACGTCACGTCGTCGGCGTCGACCCCGGCGCGGGCCAGCGCGGTGGCCATGACCCGCTGCTGCGCCGCCGGGTTCGGGGTGGCCGGTCCGGCGGTGCGGCCGTCGTTGTTGACCGCCACCGCCTTGATCACGGCGTGCACCTGGTCGCCGTCCGCCTCGGCGGCGGCCAGTGGCTTCAGCAGCAGGACGCCGACGCCCTCGGCGGGCGTGAAACCGCGGGCCCGCCGGTCGAAGACGTGGAACTCCGGCTCCTGGTTCAGCAGCCCGCGCTGGTCGAACAGCCGGTGTCCGCTCTCGTCCGGCAGCAGGCCGATCCCGGCCACCACGGCCGCCTCGGCGTCACCGGCCCGGATGGCCTGGACGGCATGGTGCATCGCGACCAGCGCCGAGGAGCACGCGGTGTCCACGACGGTGCTCGGGCCACGCAGGTCGAAGTAGTGGGACAGGTTGGCGGCCAGGTAGTTCTGGCCGATCGCGACCACCGGGTTGCGGCTGTGGGCCAGGGCGTGCTCGCCCGGGTCGTGCCGGGTGCGGCCGCCGACGTACACGCCGATGTCGCGCCCCTTGAGCTCCTCGGGGGCGTATCCGGCGTCGGCGAACGCGAACAGCGTCTCCTCCAGCAGCAGCAGCGCCTGTGGGTCCATGGCGGCGGCGTCGCTGTCGGAGAGGTGGAAGTAGGCGGGGTCGAACCCGTCGATGTCGATCAGGCCCGCGCGATACCCGGTCGCCCGTCCCCAGCGCCGGGCGGGCACCGGGGCGATCGCGGAGCGGCCCTCGCTGAGCAGCCGCCAGTAGGCGTCGAGGTCCCCGGCGCCTGGGAAGCGGCCGGACATCCCGACGATCGCGACGGCGGACTCGTCGCCGTCCGTGCGCCCGGCCGTCGGCCGAGCCGCTGCCGGGGCCGCTGCCGGAGTCCTGGTGGGAACGGTCATGGTGGCGGCGGCGCGGGCGGGACGGTCGAGGGCCGGTACGGCGGCTCGTACGGACGCCGCCTCCCCTTCCGTACCGAAGGCCGCTGCCAGGGCCTGGCCGTGGCTTTCGGCCAGCCAGCCGACGAAGGACTCCACCGTGGGCTGTTCCGCCAGCACGGACGGATCGAGTTCGACGCCCAGTCGGCCGCCGACCTGCCGCAGGAGCTGCACCATCATGATCGAGTCGGTTCCGTAGTCGGCGATCGGTACATCGGCCGCGAGCCGGTCACGGTCGAAGCCCAACTGCCCGGCCACCAGGGCGAGCAGCCAGGACTCGGCCTCCTGCACGGCGGTCCCGGCCACCTCGCCGTGGGCGGACGGCCCGGTGAGGGGCGCGGGGGCGGCGGGCCGGGCCGGGGCCTTCGGCCTGCGGACCCGCAGGGCTTCCGGCGTCCACTGCGCGGGGACGATCGCGGGCAGCACCACCGGGCCGGCCCCGGTGGACAGGATGTGGTCGAGCAGCCGCAGCCCCTCGGTCTCGGAGAGTTCGCCTAGCCCGGTGGCCAGATAGCCGGGGCCGGGCCGCTCGGTGCCCATACCGGTGTCACGCCAGCTGGGCCAGGCCACGCTCACCAGGGGCAGTCCGTGCGGCTTTCGCCTGGCCACGGTGTCCAGGTGGGCGTTGGCCATCGCGTAGTCGCTCTGGCCGACCGCGGCGGCGGGGACCGCCGAGGCGACCGACGAGAACAGTACGAAGAACCGCACCGGATCGGCCGCCACCGCGTCCACCAGCGCGTCCACACCGGAGGTCTTCGGCGCCAGCACCGCGCGCACCGCGTCGACCGGCTTGGTGACGAACGCGAGGTGGTCCCGGTCCACCAGTCCGGCGGCGTGCAGCACACCGCCGATCGGCCCCAGCTCGCCCCGGACGCCGGCCACCGCCTCGCGCACGGCGGCCGGGTCCTCGCCCAGGGGCAGCGCCAGCACCCGGAGCCGAACCCCGTCCCGCTCCAGCTCCCGCAGCCCGCGCAGCTTGCGGCCCAGCACCGTGTCCGGGCCGTGGCGGTGCCACTCCGCACGCGGGGGCAGCTGCTCGCGGCCGGTGAGCACCAGGGTGCGGGCCCCCCACTGAGCCACGGCGTGGCGGGCGAGCGCCAGGCCGATGCCCCGGGTGCCGCCGGTGATCAGCAGCGCCTCGTCGGCCGGGAAGCGGACCGGAGCGCCGGTGCCGACCGGCAGCTCGGCGAGGCGGGCCCGGTGCCGCACCCCGTCCAGGTAGCTGACCTCGGTGTCCTCGCCCCCGTCGGCCAGCTCCCGGGCGACCAGGCCCGGCAGCTCGGGGTCGGCGGGATCCGCCTCCAGGTAGCGGGACCTGACGCGGCCGTACTCGTATCGCAGCATCCGGTAGAGCCCGGCCCGGGCGTCCCCCGCCCCCACGCCAAGCAGCAGGGCCTCGCGCCCGGCCATCCGCTGCACGGCCGGCAGCCATGCGCCGAGTGCCAGTCCGCCCAGGTCGACCAGCGCGTCGAAGCGGTCGTCCAGGTCCGCCGCCGAGGCGACCGACGTCGCGTCGGGCAGGGCCTCGGCGAGCCGCCGGGCCGCGGGCCCGGCGCCGAGCACCGCCACCGCCGTGGGGCGCCGTCCGTCGGTGGCCCGGGCCGGCTCCCACTCCCGGGCCAGCAGCCGGGTACCGGCAGGCGCCGGGACCCCGACCGGCCGCTGTGCGGCGAACACCTCGCCGAACGCGTCCGGCGCCGCGACGGGCCGCCACACCGCCCCGAAGCCGCTGTCGCCCAGCACCTCCTCCCAGCGGGCGCCGGTGAGGATGGGCGCCCCGGGGGTGCGGACCTCCTCGTCGTCGTACAGCCACCAGCCGTCGAGCAGCCCGAACGTCAGCGTCAGGGCCGCGGACTTGCGGGTGACCTCATTGATCACCAGGACCCCGCCCGGGCGCAGCGCGGCGGCCAGGTTGCGCAGGACCAGCCGGATGTCCCGGGTGGCGTGCAGCACGTTGGTCGCCACGATCACATCGCAGCCGCCGCCGGTCAGCCGCTCGCCCGCGTCCGGCTGCTCCACGTTCCACCGGCCGTAGCGCAGATACGGACGTCCGGCCCCGAAGCGGCGCTCGGCCTGGTCCAGGAAGGCCGGGGAGAGGTCGGTATACCAGTACTCGAGCCGCTCGGCGTGTGCGTCGAGCCGGGGCAGCACCATGGCCGTCGTGCCCCCGGTGCCGGCGCCCACCTCGGCCACCCGGACGGCCGCCGACGGGTCCTCGGCCAGGCGGTCGCGCACCGCCGCCGCGGCCACCTCGGCCACCACCTCGTTGAGCCGGTCCGCGACCGGGTTGCCCTGGTAGACCGCGGTGAGCTTGGCCATGGAGCCGCCGGGGAACAGCACGTCGGTGGCGGGCAGCGCGCCGGACAGGATGTCGGGCAGCCGGTCCACGCACTCGCCCACCAGGGAGAGCTGCGCGTCCCAGTAGGGGTCGGCGGCGAAGCGCTCGCGCGCCTCCTCCCACGTGGGGTCGCCGGCCGCCGGCCCGGCGCTCGGCTCCAGGACGCCGTCGCGCAGCCGGGCCAGGCCCGCGGCGTCGAGCAGCCGGGCGGCCTCCTCCAGCCAGCGCCGGTACTTGTCCACGACGGACAGCCGGTCGGCCAGCCCGGTCAGCGACTCGCCGCGGCCTTCGGCGAACGCGCCGGACTCACGCAGCCGCGCCAGCACCCGGGCGGCGATCAGGCGGTCGAGTCCGTCCGTCGTGAGGCCGGTCGGGGCAGGGGCGGGCGGGATGCGCGTGGCCGCCTCGATCCGGCTCAGCCCGCTCGGCAGACCGGGCCGGGCCGGTGCGGGGCCCTCGGCCGGTGCGGGGTCCTCGGCCGGTGCCGGTGCGTCGAGCGGTACGAACGCGTCCGGATACCGCTCGGCGAGGTGGGCGGCCAGCTCACGGATGGTGGTGTATTCGAACAGGAGCGTCGGGTCCAGCTCCCGGCCCACCTCGCGGTGCAGCTCTTCGGCCAGTTCCAGCACCTGCACGGAGTCGATCCCGAGCTCGTAGTACCCGGCGTCGACCGGGATCGCCTCGGGCTCGCGGCCCAGGTGACGGGCCACCAGCCGGCGCAGCCGGTCCCGGACTCCGCCCGCCGCGACGGGCCGGGGTTCCGGCCCGTCGGCGGGCACGGTGGCGGGCACGGTGGCAGGCACGGTGGCGGGCTCGGCGGCCGGGGCGGTCCGTACGGCCTTGCTGGACAGCCCGGAAAGCTCGGCCACCTGCCGGCCGGTCTCGTCGAAGAAGTCCACGGAGAGCCGGACGAGTTCACCGCGCCGACCCACCGAGGAGCGGCGCACCCGGGCCGTCGAACTCCCGGTCAGCGGGCCCGTCGTACGGAACGACGCCACGTGCAGCGGCAGGAACGCCTGACCGCCGGTGTCCAGCAGGGAGCCTGCCGCGACCGCGCCGCCGAGCAGCAGGGCCGGGTGCACCAGGTGGTCGCCGGGCGCCGCGGTGAGTTCGGCGACCAGCTGTTCGGGGTCGGTCCACAGCAGGCCCTCGGCCCGTGCCGCGCCGCTGTACTGCTGGCCGTTGGCTCCGTCCCGCCGGTAGATCTCGGCCAGCGTCCGCGGGGCGCCCTGCGGAGCGCTCGGGGACAGCCGGTCCCCGAAGGCGGGCGCGCCGGTCAGCTCGACCTCGGCCCTGGCGTACGGCTCGCCGTCGGCGACGGTGACCTGCCAGCGGCCGGGCCCCGAGACGGTGCCCCGGATCTCCACGGACACCGGCCCGTCCGTCACATCCAGCGGTCGCAGCGCGGTCAGGTCACGGAACGTCAGCTCTCCGAGAGGGTGGCCGTGGTCGCGGAAGACGCCCGCGACGAGGTCGAAGTAGGCCAGCGCGGGCAGCAGGGACCGGCCCTGGACCCGGTGTCCGGCGATGACCGGCGTGTCGGCCGAGAGCAGCACCTCGCCCCGCAGGTCGCGGTCCCGGGCGGGCACGGGCGTGCGCACCGCGTCGGCGGCGGGCAGCCAGCAGCGCTCACGGGAGAACGGGTAGCCGGGCAGCGGAATCCGCGGGCCGCCGCCGGGCCACTCGACCTTCGCGCCGCGCACCCAGGCCGCGGCCATTTCGTGGGGGGCCATTTCGTGGCGGGTACGGTCCGCGGGCGGTGCGGCAGAGCGGGCGGCGGTGCCGGTCAGGACCCGGGGCGAGCCGCCGGACAGATGGCGTTCGAGTTCGCCCGCCAGGTCCTCGACGTCCTCGAAGACCACGGCCAGCCGGCGCGCCAGCGGCTCGCGGGTCTGCAGGGTCCGGGCGAGCGCCGCGGGGTGCGCGTGGCGCCCCTCGCCGCGCAGGTACTCGGCCGTCCGCGCGGTGTGCTCGGCCAGCCGCTCCTCGTCACGGGCCGAGAGCACGCACACATAGGGCGGCGGGGCTTCCTCGGGGCTCGGGCTGGACGACACGTACTCCTCCAGGATCACGTGGGCGTTGCTGCCGCCCGCCCCGAACGCGCTGATCCCGGCGGTGCGGGGCAGCGGCCGGCCGGCCGGGTCGACCCGCGGGGTCCACTCGGTCAGTTCGCGCTGCACCCGGAACGGGGTGGCGTCCAGGTCGAGGTTGGGGTTGAGCCGTTCGGCGTGCAGCGAGGGCACCAGCTCCCGGTGGCGCAGTTGGAGCAGCACCTTGGTGAGCGCCGCGATGCCCGCTGCCGACTCGGCGTGGCCGATGTTCGACTTCACCGAGCCGATCGGGATGCGCACGCCGTCCAGGTCGTGGCCCTGGAAGCCGCGCAGCAGTCCGGTGATCTCGACCGGGTCGCCGAGCGAGGTGCCGGTACCGTGCGCCTCCAGGTAGTCCAGATCCGCGGGGGCGAGCCCGGCCCGGTCCAGAGCCTGGCCGATCAGCACCCCCTGGGCCTTGGGGTTGGGCACGCTGAAGCCCTTGCCGGCCCCGCCGTGGTTGACCGCGGTGGACCTGATCACGGCCAGGATGCGGTCGCCGTCCGCCTCGGCCGCCGAGCGGCGCTTGAGCAGCACCGCGCCGACCCCCTCGGCGGGCACATAGCCGTCGCCGCCCTCGCCGAAGCTGCGGCACCTGCCGTCGCTGGACAGGAAGCCGCCCTTGGCGAGCTGGAGGTACTTCACAGGGTGGCTGGAGACGTTGACGCCGCCGGCCACCGCCGCCTCGCAGTCCCCGTCCCGGATCGCCTGGCAGGCGAGGTGGAGGGCGGTGAGCGAGGACGAGCACATGGTGTCCAGGGCGATGCTCGGCCCGTCGAAGTCGAAGAAGTACGACACCCGGTTGGCCACCGAGGCGTACGAGGACGAGGTGGCCGCGCCGACCCCGCGCAGCGCCTCGTCGACCCCGTACAGCTGGTAGTGGCCGTACATCAGGCCGACGAAGACCCCGGTACGGACCCGGGACAGCGCGGCCCGGGAGGTGCCGGCGTCCTCCAGCAGATGCCACACGGTCTGCAGGAAGAGCCGCTCCTGCGGGTCGATATGCTCCGCCTCCACCTGGGACATGCGGAAGAACATCGGGTCGAAGGAGGTGACGTCGGAGAGCCAGCCGCCCCATTTGGCATAGGTCTTGCCCGGGGCGTCTCGGTCCGGGTCATAGAACCGGTCGTGGTCCCAGCGGTCCTCGGGGACCTCCTCGACGCAGTCCCGGCCCTCCCGCAGATTGCGCCAGAA
>NZ_MUNE01000748.1 GCF_002154605.1 Streptomyces milbemycinicus
GTTGACCAGCGCGAAGGCGAAGAGGGTGCCGATGCTGGTGGCGTCGGCGAGCTGGCCGAGCGGGATCGCGGCGGCCAGCACACCGCAGAAGAGGGAGACGATCACGGTGTTGGCGCGTGGCACCCCGCTCCCCGGGTGGACCCGGGAGAAGACCTTGGGCACCAGCCCGTCCCGGGACATCGCGAAGAGGATGCGGGTCTGCCCGTACAGCACGGTCAGCACCACGGAGGCGATGGCCACGACCGCGCCCGCCGCCAGCAGCACGGCCCAGAAGCTCTGCCCGGTCACATCCTTCATGATCCCGGCGAGCGCGGCCTCGGAGCCCGCGAACCGCTTCCAGGGCAGCGCGCCCACCGCCACGGCCGCGACCAGGCAGTACAGGGCGGTGACGATCACCAGCGAGAGCATGATCGCGCGCGGCAGGTCGCGCTGCGGGTTCTTGGCCTCCTCGCCGGCCGTGGAGGCGGCGTCGAAGCCGATGTACGAGAAGAAGAGGGTGGCCCCGGCGGCGCTGACGCCCGCCATGCCCAGCGGCATGAACGGCGTGTAGTTCCCGGCGCGGATACCGGTGAAGGCGACGGCGCAGAACAGCACCAGGGCGGCGATCTTCACCCCGACCATGATCGTGTTGGCCCGGGCGCTCTCCTTGGCCCCGCCCAGCAGAAACGCCATGGCCAGCAGGACGACCAGCAGCGCGGGCAGATTGAACAGACCGCCGTCGCCGGGCGGGGCGGCCAGCGCGTCGGGGATGGTGACGCCGAGGGTGCCGTCGAGGAGTTCGTTCAGGTACTGGCCCCAGCCGACCGCGACGGCGGCCACCGACACCCCGTACTCCAGGATCAGACACCAGCCGCAGACCCAGGCGACCAGTTCACCGAGGGTGGCGTAGGCGTACGAGTACGAGGACCCGGAGACCGGGATGGTGCCCGCCAGCTCGGCGTACGACAGGGCGGAGAACAGCGCGGTCAGCCCCGCGATCGCAAAGGAGACGATCACCGCGGGCCCGGCGTCCGGCACGGCCTCGCCGAGCACCACGAAGATACCGGTGCCCAGCGTCGCACCGATGCTGATCATGGTCAGCTGCCACATGCCGAGCGAGCGGCGCAGCTTGCCGCCCTCGCCCTGACCGCCCTCGGCGACCAGCAGCTCGACGGGCTTGCGCCGCATCAGCCGGGAGGGGAGCCCGCGTGGGCCGAGCCCCTGGGAGCCGCGCGCCTGCGAACCGAGTGCCTGGGCACGGGGCCCCGACTCGGAACGTGCGGTGGGCGGGGCCGCGCCGTGGTCCAGCAATGGAATGGCTCCTTATCGCTGCCGGTCGGGTGGGTCGGATGGCGGTGACCGGCGGCGTACACACAGCGCACCATTATTGCGCATATACGTACGAACGTTGCGCATGGGGTGGCTGTACGGCGAATCGTTGCGGGAGGCCGGGCCGCACTGAAGCACGTTTCACCCGAATGCCACGATACGGCACCAATTTGGCCCTCGTTGGTGGGAACGTGACCCCAGACAGTCTGCAGAACACCGATCATGACCCCCACGGCCCGGACGGCGGGTGCCGTCCCGGAGGCCACGGGGGCGCGGACGAGCGGCTTCCGCTCGAGTACTGCGCCCGGGTGTGGGAGGACTTCCTGCGCACCCTGAACCGCATCGAGACCGACTTCGTCCACCACTGCGGCACCACGGAACCGGGCGTACAGGCATGACGTACACCGAGCCGAGGCCGGGCGGCTACGGCGCCCCGCCGCCCACCGGCCACCGGTCCGCTCCCGGCGAGCGGTTCGCTCCGGGCGAGCGGTTCGCCCCCGGTGAGCGGTTCGCCCCCGGCGAGCGGTTCGACATGGCCCCCGACGACCCGCTGGGCTTCCCGCTGCCGGACCCCGAGACCATCGAGAGCCGGTGGGACCTGGAGGGGGACCTGGCCCGGCTGCTCCAGACCTCCGCC
>NZ_MUNE01000749.1:0-4707 GCF_002154605.1 Streptomyces milbemycinicus
GCCCGCGAGCGCGTCCAGGAACGGCTCGCCCCGCTCCCCCTCGTCCACCGCGGCCCGTACAACCGCCTCCGCCGCGCGCGCGTCGTCCGCCGCGTCGGCCGACAGCCCCAGCTCGCGGGCGAGTTCACAGACCGCGGAGCTGCTCGCGAGCGAGTGGAAGCCGCCGTCGCAGCCGGTCGCGGACGGCAGCCCGGACGTCCACGGCACCGGCATGAAGCCGATCTCCCCCGTCCCTCCGGAGGCCCCGCGTCTGAGCATCCGGTCGAGCACGACGGCCGCGCCGACGCCGTGGCCCAGCCACAGCAGTACGAAGGTGTCCCGGTCGCGGACCACGCCGAGCCGCTGCTCGGCGACGGCGGCCAGATTGACCTCGTTCTCCAGCAGCACCGGCGCCCCGAGGCCGCCGTGCAGGGCCGCGGTCAGCTCACGGTGCCAGCGGGGCAGGGCGTCGGTGGCGGCCAGCTCGCCGGTCGCCGGGTCGACGAGCCCCGGGGCGCCGATGCCGATGTGGTGCAGCCGCTCGGCCCCGGCCTCCCGGGCGGTGCGCCGCACCAGGTCCACCGTGGCCTCGGCGGCCCGCACGGGCTCGACGTCGGCGGCAACCGGCAGCGACGCCTCGGCGAGGGTGTTGCCCAGCAGATCGGCCACGCATACCGCCACGCTCCGCGCCCGGACGTCCACGCCCGCCACATGCGCGCTGTCGGCGACGATGCCGTACACCCGGGCGTTGGGCCCGCGCCGCTCGGCCCCCGCCTCCCCCACCACCGCGATCAGCCCGGCGTGCCCCAGCCGCTCCACGAGGTCCGCGATGGTGGGCCGGGACAGCCCGGTCAGGTTCTTGAGCTGGCCGGCGGTCAGCGGCCCCTCATCCTTGAGGAGGTGCAGGGCGAGGCGGTCGTTGATCGCCCGCGCCGTACTCGGAGAGGCGGTACGGCCCGCCAGGGGCACGCGCGTCGACGTCATGGCGGGATCCTTTCAGAGGTACCGCTCATATGGACCCTATCTATCAGGGAGCCTTCCTGATAGTTTCCGTGGTCGAATCGCGTCTCCAGAAGGTCTCCAAAAGGCATCCAGAAGTCTCCAGAGGGGTGGGCAGCGGGTATGGACAGCGATACGGACGCGAAAGCGCTACGCCGGGCGCGCGTTGCCGTGGCGACCGTGTTCGCCGTCCATGGCGCGGTCACCGGCAACTTCGCCACCCGCGTCCCCTGGATCCAGGAGCATCTGGACCTCAGTGCGGGCCTGCTCGGCCTCGCTCTGGTCTTCCCCGCAATCGGGGCCTCCGTCGCGATGCCCCTGGCCGGGCGGATCAGCCACCGCTTCGGCGCCCGCGCCGCCCTGCGCGGGCTGATCGCGCTGTGGTGTCTGTCGCTGGTACTGCCCCCGCTCGCACCCGGCCTGGTCTGGCTGTGCGCCGCGCTCTTCGTCTACGGCGCCTCCGCCGGGATGGCCGACGTCGCCATGAACGCCCTCGGCGTGGAGATCGAGACGCGACTGGGCCGCTCCATCATGTCCGGGCTGCACGGCATGTGGAGCGTCGGAGCGCTCCTCGGCTCGGCGGCGGGCACGCTCGCCGCCCACGCCGACGCGGACGCCCGGCTGCACCTCGGCCTCGCCGCCGCCGTGCTCACCGTGATCGGCGCGGTCGTCTGCCACTGGGTGCTCGATCTGCGCAGCACCCCCGAGGAGCACCCGCCGCCCCGTTTCGCCCTGCCGCCCCGCTCCGCGCTGATCATCGGCGCGGTCGGCTTCTGCGCGGTGTTCGCCGAGGGCGCGAGCCTGGACTGGTCGGCGGTCTATCTGCGGGATGTCCTGGACTCCTCCCCCGCCCTCGCCGCCGCCTGCACCACCGCCTTCTCCTGCACCATGGCCGCGGCCCGGCTCGTCGGCGACGCGGTGGTGGGCCGCTTCGGCGCGGTGCGGACCGTACGCGTGGGCGGCGTCCTGTCCACGGCCGGCGGTGTGCTGATCGTGACCGCCAACGGCCCCGCCCTCGCCATCGCCGGATTCGGCCTGCTCGGCCTGGGCGTCGCGGTGGTCGTCCCGCTCGCCTTCGCGGCGGCCGGGCGCAGCGGGCCGAACCCCAGCCAGGCCATCGCGGGCGTCGCCACGATCACGTACACCTCGGGTCTGATCGCCCCGGCCGCGATGGGCTCGATCGCCGACGCGACCTCGCTGACGACCTCGTTCGGCGTGGTGGCGGTGCTGACGCTGGGGCTGGTGGTGGGGGCGGGCGTACTGCGCGGGCCGGCGCGCGAGGGGGCCGCGGCCGAAGGCCACGCGGACGCGGCGGCGCCGAGCGCGACGCGTCACTGAACGGGGCACTTTCCCCTACCCGCCCCTTCCCGCAACCGGGGCTCCGCCCCGGACCCCGGTCCTCCGTCCGGCGCTTGAGGACACGCCCGAAGGGCCGGCAGGCGCGCGATCGTTTCGGCCGGGGCCGAAGTGTCCGGGGCCCATGATGGGCGTATGTCTCAGCCCCAATCCCGCGGCCCGCAGCTCGCCCGGTTCGCCGCCCTGCTCGCGGACGAGACCCGCGCGTCGTTCTGTCTGGCGCTGCTCGACGGGCGGGCCTGGACCGCCGGGGAGCTGGCGCGGCTCGCCGGGGTGGCCCCGTCGACCACGAGCGAGCATCTGAGCCGCCTGGTCGAGGGCGGCCTGCTGGCGGAGGAGCGGCAGGGCAGGCACCGCTACGTACGGCTGGCGGGGCCGCAGATCGCCCAGCTGATCGAGGACCTGTCCGGCCACGCCGCGCCGCCGCCCGCGCCCCGGACGCTGGGCGCCGCGAGCGCCGGTGCGGCGATGGCGCGGGCCAGGACCTGCTACGACCATCTCGCCGGGCGGCTCGGCACGGCGATCACCGACGCGCTGCTGGAGCGGGGGCTGCTCCAGGGCGCGACGGGCTTCTCGCTGACCGACGCCGGTCTGGTGTGGTTCCGGGACCTGGGCGTCGATCTGTCGAGCGCGCGGCGCGGCCGTCGGCCGATGGCCCGCAGCTGTCTGGACTGGACCGAGCGCAGACCGCATCTGGCGGGCGTGGCGGGGGCCGCGCTGTGCCGGCACGCACTGGACGCGGGGTGGTGTGTGCGGATCGGCAGCCAGCGGGCGCTGCGGGTCAGCGAGGACGGACAGCGGGCGCTGCGCGACCTGCTGGGCGTGCGCGTCGCTGACCTCCGGGATCTTTAGTCGCCGGCCTCCAGGATCTCTATCGCCGGCCTCCAGGATCTTTAGGGGGATGAAACACACTTTCGACCCACTAACATTGCTGCGATCCCCCTGAGCAATGAAGTGGAGCACAACCATGGGCCTCGGCGTGCGCTGGACCCTGCACGGCGACGGGCGTACGCCCGCCCCCGGAGCCGTCGTCAAGCCGGATGAGCGGCTGTCCTGGCCCAGGACGGCGGGGCTGGGCGCGCAGCACGTCGTGGCGATGTTCGGGGCGAGCTTCGTGGCCCCGGTGCTCATGGGTCTTGACCCCAATCTCGCGATCATGATGTCCGGGGTCGCGACCATCCTGTTCCTGCTGGCGACCCGCGGCCGGGTGCCCAGCTATCTGGGGTGCAGCCTCTCCTTCGTCGGCGTGGCCGCGGTGATCAGGGCGCAGGGCGGTGGCAGCGCCGCCGTCACCGGCGCGATTCTCGTGGTCGGCGGGGTGCTGTTCCTCAGCGGTCTGGCGGTCCGCAAGTTCGGCGCGCGCATCATCCACGCGGCGATGCCGCCGGTGGTCACAGGCGCGGTGGTCATGCTGATCGGCTTCAACCTCGCACCCGTGACAGCGAACACATACTGGCCGGCCGACCAGTGGACCGCGCTGCTGACCATGCTCTTCACCGGTCTCGCCGTGGTCTGTCTGCGCGGCTTCTGGTCACGTATCGCGATCTTCCTGGGCCTGGTCTTCGGCTACGTGATCTCCTGGCTCTTCGACCGCGTCTTCGGCAAGATCCACTCGCTGGACGGCAGCGGACGGGCCACCGACCACTGGCGGCTGGACCTGTCCGCGGTGTCCAAGGCGGACTGGATCGGGCTGCCCTCCGTCCACGCGCCCAGCTTCCAGTGGTCGGCCATTCTGGTCGCCCTGCCGGTCGTCATCGCGCTGATCGCCGAGAACGCCGGGCATGTGAAGGCGGTCAGCGAGATGACCGGTGACCCGCTCGACGACACCCTCGGCACCGCCATCGCGGCGGACGGCGTGGCCACCATGCTCTCCACGGCGGTCGGCGGCCCGGCCAACACCACGTACTCCGAGAACATCGGCGTCATGGCGGCCTCCCGCGTCTACTCCACCGCCGCCTACTGGGCCGCGGCCGGCTTCGCCCTGCTCTTCGGGCTGTGTCCCAAGTTCGGGGCGGTCGTCGCGGCGATACCCGGCGGCGTGCTGGGCGGGATCACCGTCATCCTGTACGGCATGATCGGGCTGCTCGGCGCCCAGATCTGGGTGCACAACAAGGTGGATCTGCGCAATCCGCTCAATCTGGTGCCGGTCGCGGCCGGTGTGGTCATCGGCGTCGGCGGGGTCAGCCTCAAGGTCAGCGACAACTTCGAGCTGAGCGGGATCGCGCTGGGCACGGTCGTCGTGCTCAGCGGCTACCACCTGCTGCGCGCGCTGGCCCCGGCCCATATGAAGCGGGAGGAACCGCTGCTGGACGCGGGCACCAGCGCGTACGACGACGAGCCGACGGCGGCCGAGACCGCCACCAAAGCCTGAGG
>NZ_MUNE01000749.1:4753-8712 GCF_002154605.1 Streptomyces milbemycinicus
GAGGTCCTGCAGGCCCACCACCCGCAGCAGCTCAAGACGCTCGTACGACTCGGTGCCCGGGCGGGCCGAGTGGACGATGAGCCGCTGGGCGTGCTCGGAGCTCAGCAGCACCTCGCACTCCAGCTCGAGCAGCCCCACCACCGGGTGCAGAAAACGTTTGACCGCCGAGCGCCGCACCGCGACCTCGTGCGCCTCCCACAGCGCGGCGAACTCCTGGCTGGCCGCCCGCAGCTCGGCGACGAGGGCCGCCGGGGCGAGGTCGTCGGGGCGGGCGGCCAGCACGGCCCGGAGGTTCGCGACATGGGACCGTGCGTGCTCCTCCTGGTCCTCGGGCGGGACGAGCCGACGCATGTCCGGGTCGGTGAAGTAGCGGCGGATCATGTTCCGCTTGCCCGGCGGCCGGGCGCTGATGTCGCCGGACAGGGCGGCGGCCATCGGGTTCTGCGCCAGCACCTCGCCCCAGTCGTTGACCACCATCGCCGGGGTGTCGTACAGCCGGTCCAGGACCAGCAGCAGACCGGGCCGCACATGCCCGGAGGACGACCGGTCGCGCGGCGGCTCCTCCCCCACCAGATGGAAGAGGTGGTCCCGCTCATCGTCGGTGAGCCGCAGCGCGCGGGCCAGCGCGGTCAGCATCTGCCGGGACGGGCGCGGACCGCGGGCCTGCTCCAGGCGGGTGTAGTAGTCGGTGGACATACCGGTCAGCTGGGCCACCTCCTCGCGGCGCAGCCCTGGGGTGCGGCGGCGCGCGCCCGGGCCGAGCCCGACGTCGGCGGGTGAGAGCCGGGTGCGGCAGCGGCGCAGGAAGTCGGCGAGTTGAGTGCGGTCCACACCTCAAGGATCGCCGGTCCCCGGCTCCCCAACCAGGGTCTGCCAATCCCTGGATCGGCGGTGCTCTCCCGGTCGGCCGCGGACCCCCGCAGAGTCGTTGCCGACAAAAGCCAAAGAGAAAGGATCGGCACATGCTGACGTTGGTGACCGGGGTGACCGGCAAGGTGGGAGAGCGGTTCGCGCCGCGGCTGCTGCAGTGGGGCGCGCCCGGCGACGAGGTGCGGGTGCTGGTGCGCGACGAGGCGAAGGGCGCGCCCTTCGCCGCGCTGGGCGCGCAGGTGGCGGTCGGCGATGTGCGCGAGGAGCAGGACGTACGCAAGGCGCTGGCCGGGGTGGACGCGGTGGTCAATGTGGCGGCGGCCTTCCGGGGGGTGCCGGACGAGGAGGCATGGGCCGTCAACCGCGACGCGGCCCTCGGCCTCGCCCGCGCGGCGCTGGACGCGGGCGTCTCGCGCTTCGTCCAGGTCAGCACCAATCTGACCTATGGCCTCGGGCGCGGCCGGCCGCTGGTGGAGGACGACGAGACAGTGCCGGGCGGGGAGATGTGGGGCGCGTACCCCGCGTCCAAGGCCGAGGCCGAACAGGGCCTGCTTGAGCTGCACCGCGAGCGCGGGCTGGACGTCCGGATCGGCAGCCTGTCCTTCGTGTACGGGGAGGGCGACCCGCATCTGGCGGACTCGCTGCGGTGGGCCGGGCAGTGGGCGGCCCACCAGCGGCTGCAGCTGGTGCATCACGCGGATGTGGCGCGGGCGCTGCTGCGGCTGCTGACCGCGCCGGGGGTGGCCGGGCGGAAGTACAACATCGTCGATGACGCGCCCGTCACGGCGGTGGATCTGCACCGGGTCAACGGCGTTCCGCTGCCGGAGGGCATGGCGGACCGCACCGACCCCGACCCCTGGTTCGGGGTGTGCTCCAACGCCCGGCTCCGCGCCGAGCTGGGCTGGCGGCCCCTGTATCCGACGCTGTGGACGGCCCTCGACGCGGGGGCGCTGTGACGGGCCGCTGTCACGAGGCCCCGTAACGGGGGCGCTCTGACAAGGTCTCGTTAGTCCGTTTCGGGGAAGCGGCGGCGTACGGCCGGACGGGCCGCGGCTCGGCTGCGACGCTTGCGTCCATGACGACGTCGGCCGAGCGGCGCGCGCCGCGGACCGTGGAGGGTGTCGTGGCGCGGATGCGCGCGCTCGGCGCCGCGCTGCCGCCCCGGGACGGGGTGGCGGTCTTCAACCGGGTGTATCTGGCGGTCACCGAGGAGGTCGGCCGCCGGCTCACCGACGGTTACTTCCAGGACCCCGCCGCCACCCAGGACCTGGATGTGCGCTTCGCCGCCCGCTATCTGGCCGCGGTCGACGCGGTGGCGGCCGGGCGGCGGCCGCCCGCCTGCTGGCGGCCGCTGTTCCAGCTGCGCCGCCATCCCGGGGTCCGTCCGCTGCAGTTCGCGCTGGCCGGGATGAACGCGCATATCGGCCATGACCTGGCCCTCGCGCTGGTGGAGACCTGCCGGGCGCGGAAGGCCGAACCGGAGGAGCTGGAGGGCGACTTCGACCGGGTCGGCACCCTGCTCACCGGTCTCGAGGAGCGGATCCGCGAGGACCTGATGCCCGGCCCCGACCTGCTGGACGTGGCCGATCCGCTCACCCACCTCGTGGGCGCGTGGAGCCTGGACAAGGCGCGGGGCGCCGCGTGGGCGGCGTTCCGCGCCCTGTGGGGGCTGCGTGGACTGCCGGAGCTGACCGAGGAGTTCGTCGAGCGCGTCGACGAGAGCGTCGGGCTGGTGGGGCGGTTTCTGCTCACCCCGCTGCCCGGCGACTGAGTTGCGGTGAATATGGGACAGCGACACGCCGACGTCATGGCGTGTCGCTGTCCCATATTCACCGCAAACCATTCACCGCAAACGCACCGGCTCAGTCCTCGGGGAGCTCGACGGGCGCGATCTCGTCGTAGACATCGCCCGGGCCCGGGTTCTTCGGGTCCGTCCGCCCGCCGAAGTGGGCCATCACGCCCCACACCGCGTTGAGCGCGGTCTGTATGGCGCCCTCGGCCCACCCCGCGGTCCAGGAGATGTCGTCGCCCGCGAGGAAGACGCCGCGCCGGTCGGCCGGGAGCCTGTCCTGCATGAAGTGGGTGAACAGACGGCGCTGGTAGCGGTAGTGACCAGGGAGGTTGGCCTTGAACGCGCCCATGAAGTACGGCTCGTTCTCCCAGGAGACGGTGACCGGGCTGCCGATGATGTGCTTGCGGATGTCGACCTTCGGATAGATCTCCGACAGCGACTTGAGCATGACCTCCATACGCTCGTTCGCGGACAGCGGCAGCCACTTCAGGCTGTCGTCGCACCAGGTGTACGAGAGGCAGATGACGGCGGGCCGGTCCGGTCCGTCGTCCAGCAGATAGGTGCCCCGGGTCATCCGGTCGGTGAGCGTCATGCTCATCACGTCGCGCCCGGTGACCTCGTCCTTGTCCAGCCAGAAGGGCCGGTCCACCGGCACGAACAGCTTGCTGGACTCCATGTAGTGGGTGCGCTCCATCGCCGTCCAGTGGTCGATGGGGAAGAGCGAGTCATCGCAGTCGATCTTCGAGAGCAGCATCCAGGACTGTGCGGTGAACACCACCGCCGGGTACGAGCGGATATCGCCGGCCGCGTCGGTGACGACGATACGGTCGCCCGCCGCGCGGTGCAGCCGGGTGACGGCCGGGCGCGGCCGGCCGCCGTGCAGGGAGGCCAGCGAAGTGCCCGGAGTCCAGTGCACGAGCTTGCGCGGCTCGCGCTCCCACAGCCGCAGCGGAAGCTGCTGGCTGCCGCCGACGATGCCGCGGTGGTCGTCGTCCGCGCCGGTGTAGACGACGCGCAGGATCTCCAGGATGGAGTTGGGGAAGTCGGTGTCCCAGCCCCCGGTGCCGAAACCGACCTGGCCGAAGATCTCACGGTGCCGGAAGGAGGCGAAGGCCGGGGAGTCGCAGAGGTAGCCGTAGAAGGTCTGGTTGTCGAGCCGCGCGACCAGGCGGGACCAGATCTCCCGGATCCGCGGGACGTCGCGCTCGCGGATGGCGCGCTGCATGGCGGAGAAGTCTGCGCCGTCCTCCAGGCAGGCGTTCCATGCCTCCATCACCTGGTGGTAGACCTCGGGCAG
>NZ_MUNE01000075.1 GCF_002154605.1 Streptomyces milbemycinicus
GAGATCGCCGATGACATCGAGCGGGCCGAGCTGCGGGTCGCCGACCGCCGCGCCGCCGTACCCGCCGTCACCTACCCCGAAGAGCTGCCGGTCAGCCAGAAAAAGGACGACATCCTCGCCGCGGTCCGCGACCACCAGGTCGTGATCGTGGCGGGCGAGACCGGCTCCGGCAAGACGACCCAGATCCCCAAGATCTGCCTGGAGCTGGGCCGTGGCGTCAAGGGCCTGATCGGCCATACCCAGCCGCGCCGCATCGCGGCCCGTACGGTCGCCGAGCGCATCGCCGAGGAGCTGCGGTCGCCGCTGGGCGAGTCGGTCGGGTGGAAGGTCCGGTTCACCGACCAGGTGAGCCAGGACACCCACGTCAAGCTGATGACGGACGGCATCCTGCTGGCCGAGATCCAGGCCGACCGCGAGCTGCGCCAGTACGACACGATCATCATCGACGAGGCCCATGAGCGCAGCCTCAACATCGACTTCCTGCTCGGCTATCTGGCCCAGCTGCTGCCCCGCCGCCCCGACCTCAAGGTCGTGATCACCTCCGCCACCATCGACCCCGAGCGCTTCTCCCGCCATTTCGGCGACGCTCCGATCGTCGAGGTCAGCGGGCGTACGTACCCGGTCGAGGTGCGCTACCGCCCGCTGCTGGAGGAGGGCGGGGAGGACAGCGACCGGGACCAGATCACCGCGATCTGCGATGCCGTGGACGAGCTGCAGGCCGAGGGCCCCGGCGACATCCTGGTCTTCCTCTCCGGGGAGCGGGAGATCCGGGACACCGCCGACGCGCTGAACAAGAAGCAGCTGCGGTCGACCGAGGTGCTGCCGCTGTACGCGCGGCTGTCGCATGCCGAGCAGCACCGGGTGTTCCAGCGCCACCCCGGCCGCCGGATCGTCCTCGCCACCAACGTGGCGGAGACCTCGCTGACCGTCCCCGGCATCCGGTACGTGATCGACCCGGGCGCCGCCCGGATCTCCCGCTACAGCCACCGCACCAAGGTGCAGCGGCTGCCCATCGAGCCGGTCTCCCAGGCCAGCGCCAATCAGCGCAAGGGCCGCTGCGGCCGTACCAGCGACGGCATCTGCGTCCGGCTGTACTCCGAGGACGACTTCCTGACCCGCCCGGAGTTCACCGACGCGGAGATCCTGCGGACCAATCTGGCCTCCGTCATCCTCCAGATGACCGCCGCCGGGCTCGGGGACATCGAGAAGTTCCCGTTCATCGACCCGCCGGACCGGCGCAACATCAAGGACGGTGTGCAGCTGCTGGAGGAGCTGCACGCGCTGGACGGCACGGAAAAGGACCCCCGCAAGCGGCTCACCCCGGTCGGGCGCAAGCTCGCCCAGCTGCCCGTGGACCCGCGGCTGGCCCGGATGGTGCTGGAGGCCGACCGCAACGGCTGTGTCCGCGAGGTCATGGTGATCGCGGCGGCGCTGTCCATCCAGGACCCGCGCGAGCGGCCCGCCGACAAGCAGCAGCAGGCCGATCAGCAGCACGCCCGCTTCAAGGACGAGACCAGCGACTTCCTGGCCTTCCTCAATCTGTGGAAGTACATCAGGGAGCGGCAGAAGGAGCTGTCCTCGTCCGCGTTCCGCCGGATGTGCCGCCAGGAGTTCCTGAACTATCTGCGCATACGCGAATGGCAGGACATCTACAGCCAGCTGCGGACGGTCGCCAAGACCATGGATATCGAGCTGTCCGACCAGGACGCGGCGCCGGACCACATCCATACGTCGCTGCTGGCGGGGCTGCTGTCCCACCTCGGCCTCAAGGACACCGAGAAGAACGAGTATCTGGGCGCGCGCAGCGCGAAGTTCGCGGTCTTTCCGGGTTCCGCGCTCTTCAAGAAGCCGCCGCGCTGGGTCATGTCGGCCGAGCTGGTGGAGACCTCACGGCTGTGGGCCCGGGTCAACGCGAAGGTCGAACCGGAGTGGATCGAACCGCTCGCCCAGCATCTGGTCAAGCGCACCTACAGCGAGCCCCACTGGGAGCAGAAGCAGGCCGCCGTGATGGCGTACGAGAGGGTCACGCTGTACGGCGTGCCGATCGTCGCCCAGCGGAAGGTGAATTACGGCCGGATCGACCCGGAGACCTGCCGGGACCTGTTCATCCGCAATGCCCTGGTGGAGGGCGACTGGCGCACGCACCACCAGTTCTTCCACGACAACCGCAAACTGCTGGGCGAGGTCGAGGAGCTGGAGCACCGCGCCCGGCGGCGCGACATCCTCGTGGACGACGAGACGCTGTTCGACTTCTACGATCAGCGGCTGCCCGAACACATCGTGTCCGGGGCGCATTTCGACTCCTGGTGGAAGCACAAACGCGGGGAAGAGCCGGAGCTTCTCAACTTCGAGAAGTCGATGCTCATCAACGAGCGGGCGGCGGGCGTCACCAAGGACGCCTATCCGGACTCCTGGCGCCAGGGGAAGCTCAAGTTCAAGGTGACGTACCAGTTCGAGCCGGGCACGGACGCGGACGGCGTCACCGTCCACATTCCGCTGCAGGTGCTCAACCAGGTCACCCCGGACGGTTTCGACTGGCAGATCCCGGGGCTGCGCGAGGACTTGGTGACCGAGCTGATCCGGTCGCTGCCCAAGCCCATCCGCCGCAATTACGTCCCGGCGCCGAACTACGCCAAGCGTTTTCTGGACACCACGGTCCCCCTCCAGGAGCCGCTGACGGCCGCGCTCTCCCGCGAGCTGCAGCGGATGGTGGGGGTGCGGATCGACCCGGAGGACTGGGATCCGGACAAGGTGCCGGGCCACCTCAAGATCACCTTCCGGGTGGTCGACGAGCGGCGCCGCCAACTCGCCGAGGACAAGGACCTCGAGGCGCTGAAGCAGCGGCTGAAGCCCAAGACCCGGGCCGCCATCTCCAAAGCCTTCGAGAGCTCCAAAGAGGGCGGCGGCATCGAGCAGCGCACCGGGCTCACCCAGTGGTCGGTCGGTACGCTTCCGCGCACCTTCGAGACCCGCCGCGCGGGCCAGCCCGTCAAGGCGTACCCGGCGCTCGTGGACGAGGGCGCCTCGGTCGCCGTACGGCTCTTCGACACCGAGGCCGAGCAGCGGCAGGCGATGTGGCGCGGCACCCGCCGGCTGATCCTGCTGGGGCTGCCCGCGAGCCCGGCCAAGTTCGCCCAGGGACAGCTGTCCAACCATGCCAAGCTGGCGCTCTCGCGCAGCCCCCACGGCAGCGTGCCGGCCCTCTTCGAGGACTGCGTCGCCGCCTCCGCCGACCGGCTGATCGCGGCGCGCGGCGGCCCGGCATGGGACGAGGAGGGCTTCCGCAAGCTCTTCGACGGCGTCCGGGCCGACATCATGGACGCGACGCTGGACACCGTGCGGAAGGTCCAGGAGGTGCTGGCCGCCTGGCAGTCCTGCGAGCGGCGGCTGAAGGCCACCACGAGCCCCGCGCTGCTGGCCTCCCTCGCGGACGTCAAGGAGCAGCTGGCGGAGCTCATCAAGCCCGGTTTCGTGACCGAGCACGGGGTGCGCCGCCTTCCGGACCTCATGCGCTATCTGGTGGCCGTCGACCGGCGGTTGCAGCAGCTCCCGACCAACGCCGAGCGGGACCGGGCGCGGATGGCGAAGGTCAAGGAGATGCGGGACGAATACGCGTGGCTGCTGGAGCAGTTCCCGGCGGGCCGGCCGGTGCCTCAGGAGGCGCTGGAGATCCGCTGGATGATCGAGGAGCTGCGGGTGAGCTATTTCGCGCACGCCCTCGGCACCGCCTATCCGATCTCCGACAAGCGCATCGTGAAGGCCATCGACGCGGCCGCGCCGTAGCGGACGCGCCGTAGCGGGTGTGAGGGGGCGTACGCGCGGCTCCCGGGCCATCCGGGCCGGGAGCCCTGGAAGGCGCTCAGACGGCCCCTGGGGCGCCTTTACGGGCGCCCCAGGGTTCGTTGCGGGCCTCGGCGGGGCGCTCAGCCCGCCCCGTACGGCACCCCGTACGGCACCCCGTACGGCACCCCGCACAGCGCCCCGTACCGCCGCCGGGCGCGAGTTCGACCGCACCCCCTGACCTGCTGTAGAGTCTGTCTCCGCAGCGCACGAAAGAGCGCGGCAGCCAAACGGCGCAAGCCGTATGGTCCTGTGGAGCAGTTTGGAGTGCTCGCCACCCTGTCAAGGTGGAGGCCGCGGGTTCAAATCCCGTCAGGACCGCAGCGCGAAAGGCCCGGACCCGCACAGAGGTCCGGGCCTTTCGGCGTCTTGACGGCGGCACGTACCAGAGGTACCCAAGCTAGAAGGCGACATGGGGGCGCGCGCGGGAGGTACGGCTCATGACGACATCCGCGAGGCATGAAACCAGGGCGTTGCTCCGTGCGCATCTAGCGGCCGCCACGGGCTATCGCCACTTCACCCGGCACTGTCCTATCTGCCATCGACTGCTGCGGCTCGCCATGGAACCGGCGAGGGACTCGGCGGCGGATTCCCGATCCGCGGAGACCGATGGCGACTCGGCGACAACTCGGTAAGCCCTTACCGCAGTTGCCGAGCGCGCGACAAGCATTGTGCGGTGTGACGGGAGTCACCGAATGGGCTTGCGGCGTGAGGGAACTTACACCCGTCCTACAACAAGTCAATTTAATATGTGCAATTGCACCGCCCACCCAAGACCCCGGAAGGATTCTGGAATGGGCGATTCCGGGTCGACCCGCCCACCCGTTCCAGCCCCCTCACAACATCGCGCCACGACATGTTACCGATGAGTCACCGAGCCATCCGTAGCACCCTGGCGGACCCTGACGGACCTGGGCGGACCTCGGCAGACGCCAGAAGCAGGGCATAAAAAGATCGCGCTGGACCCGGCGGAGTCCAGCGCGATCGACGACGCACCCATGTGTCGAGCGGGCGTGGGCCTGTTGGGGCAGGCACCAGTCGTTTGGAGCCACGGGCGGGATTCCGGCTGGGGGGCCGGAAAATGCCCGGTTAAGCGGTTGTTCAGGCCTCGCTGCGCTGCTGCGGGATGCCCGCCAGAAGCGCGCGGACCTCCGCTTCGCGGTAGCGCCGATGCCCTCCGAGCGTGCGGATGGACGTGAGCTTGCCTGCCTTGGCCCACCGCGTGACCGTCTTCGGGTCCACGCGGAACATCGTGGCAACCTCAGCCGGGGTCAGCAGCGGCTCGGCATCAGGGGTGCGAGCGGTCATGAGCGGCCTCCTCGGGAGAACCGAACCATCACGGTTCTTTCCTCTAAATTCTGCACCTTGACCCACGTTGCCCGAAATGGCGGACGCGGGCCGAGTCGGTTATAGGACGAACGGCTTGTCCTCGGCACTACAACTACACCATCCGTCCAGCCCCGTCGGCCAAACCGATGGAATTGCCCTCTCAGGTGTTCAACCTCGACGGAAGCCGATGGACCATGTCATAGCGGACAGTCACGCGGCCGTGACGATCAGTCACAACAGGATCAGGGGCAACAGACCCCGCCAAGGAGTGCAATACCGATGATTCCGCCCATAGTTGAGCGGAAGGAGCCCTTCCCGGACTCCTTGTCCTATTTTGACACGAGGGTGGGGGATTGCCGCAAGGCCCGAAGTCAGTGCTTTAGGTCACGATTGAGGCATAGGCCCGGATCGGGACCTACGTCCCGCCCGTCCAATGCTGTCCGGCTTACCGGCCTTATCGCCCTCGTCGGCCTCATCGGCCATACCGGCGTCCCGCGCATGCGCGCGCGCCATCGCCACGCCATCCCCGTGTCCCCGTTCAACCCGTATTCCTCGTGCGTCCCCGTGCTCAGCTCGCGTTCTGACGGCCGCGGACCGCGGTCCAGCGCTCCGCCAGCCGCTGGTACACGCTCCCCGCCCGCTCCCCGTCCCCGTCGCGCAGTGCCGCAAGGCCCTCCGCCACATCGGCGGCGGAGCGGTCGTCGTCAAGCTGTCCCGGGGGCACCGCGTGCACCAGGCCGCCGTAGTCGAGCTCGACCAGCGAACGCGGATGGAATTCCTCGAGCCACCGACCAACATCTACCAGGCCGTCGATCAGTGGCCCCTCACCGAGGCCATCTTTGAGCACCTTCAGGCCGCGCGCCACTCGACGCCTGGCCTGGACCATGGGGGTCCGGTAGCGCAGCAGCGGCCCAGGCTCCCCTTTGTCGTTGTTTTTGTCGTTTCTGTCGTACTCCCGCTCGTCGTCCGCGAAGAGCACGAACCAGCGCACCGGCACATGCCAGGTCGCCGATCTGATCCACGGCCTGGCGTCCGGGTTGCGTTCCAGCCACCGCTCGTAGTCCGCCGCCGCCTGCCGGCGCACCATCGGGGGCAGCACGGCGTCCAGCAGCGACGCAGGGAACCGCTCGGCGAGCTCTTCCAGGGCCAGCCAGCCGCGCAGCCGGGTGCGCCACGGACAGACGCAGGTGACGCCGTCCACGACCGCCACGAAGGCGTCGCTGCTCTCGTGTACGGGGACCGCCACGGGCGGCACCGGCAGCAGGTCGGCCAGCGAGCGCCGCAGCTCGTCCTGGACGCCCGGGAGATCGTCCCGCTTGGCGTAGCGTGCCCAGTGGGAGCGTTCGGGCTCGGGAAAGGCCGCCAGCGGCTCGTAGACCCTCAGGTACGCCGCGTACGGGACAACCACCGATGACGCCACGGTCACGCGCGCTCCCTCTGGGCCGAGACGGTCCGCCGGGGGCCGCTCACGACCCCCGGCTACCCGCATCGTCCCATGCCCGGCCCGGGCACTCGCCGCCCCCATCGGGACTCGGCACGGACCGTGCCGTTCCGAGCCGCCCCCAAGGGCTTACGCTCTTGCCCACCGGCCCTCCCCACCAGCAAGGAGGGCGTCCACAACGCGGCATATGGGAGTCACCACAGTGACCGACGTACGTCATACCGTCAGCGTCGACGGTCCGACGGGCAGCGCAGCACCCGATTCTTCGTCCGCCCTCACCACGCTCTTCGCCTCCGATCAGGGCGGCCATGAGCAGGTCCTGCTCTGCCAGGACCGCGCGAGCGGCCTGAAGGCCGTCATCGCCATCCACTCGACCGCCCTGGGCCCGGCCCTCGGCGGCACCCGCTTCCACGCCTACGCCTCCGAGACGCGCCCCGAAGAAGCGGCCGTCATGGACGCGCTCAACCTCGCCCGCGGCATGTCCTACAAGAACGCGCTGGCGGGGCTCGACCACGGCGGCGGCAAGGCCGTGATCATCGGCGACCCGGAGCAGATCAAGACCGAGGAGCTGCTGCTGGCCTACGGCCGCTTCGTGGCCTCCCTCGGCGGCCGCTACGTCACCGCCTGCGACGTCGGCACCTATGTCGCCGACATGGACGTCGTCGCCCGCGAGTGCCCCTGGACCACCGGCCGCTCCCCCGAGGCGGGCGGCGCGGGCGACTCCTCCGTGCTCACCGCCTACGGCGTCTTCCAGGGCATGCGGGCCAGCGCCCAGGCGTCCTGGGGGGCGCCCACGCTGCGCGGCCGCCGGGTCGGCATCGCGGGCGTCGGCAAGGTCGGCCACCACCTCGTCGCCCACCTGCTGGAGGACGGCGCCGAGGTCGTGGTCACCGATGTGCGGGCCGAGTCGGTCGAGCGGGTCCGCGCCCGCCACCCCGAGGTGACGGCCGTCGCGGACACCGACGCCCTGATCCGATCCGACCTCGACGTCTACGCTCCGTGCGCGCTCGGCGGCGCCCTCGACGACGCCACCGTGCCCGCGCTGACCGCGCGCGTGGTGTGCGGGGCCGCCAACAACCAGCTGGCCCACCCCGGGGTCGAGAAGGACCTCGCCGACCGCGGAATCCTGTACGCCCCGGACTATGTGGTGAACGCCGGCGGTGTGATCCAGGTCGCGGACGAACTGCACGGTTTCGACTTCGACCGGGCCAAGGCCAAGGCGGCAAAGATTTTCGACACGACTTTGGCCATATTCGATCGGGCACAGGCCGATGGAATTCCGCCGGCCGCGGCCGCCGACCGGCTGGCCGAACAGCGCATGGCAGAGGGCCGCCGCGCCTAGGGCCTGCCTCAAAGCGTTCCCGACAACCGCGCCCGAAGGGCGTACCGGGCCCCGGCGCGGCCTCGTGCCGCCCGGGGCCCACCGGTGGGTGTCCGGGGCCCGTACGGAGCACATACGGGACGCATACGGGTCGCATACGGGACGCATACGGAGCCGTACGGGCCCATCGGGGAGAGATCCCTCACGGCCCGTCGGCGGGTCGGCGTCCAGGACACGTTAAAATCGCAGCTGACCAGCGGGTACAGGGCTGCCCGCCGGTTGTGCGACGTGGCACGTCATGCGGGCGACGTACCGTATGGCCACAGAAGCAGGTACCGTTGAAGCCCTACGGGCCGGGTTCTCTTTCGAGAGTCCGCTCTGAATTATGAACGTGAACGCGTGTCAAGACTCTGGGGCCGTCGAGCCCCGTCGTTGAGGGGGTCGAGCCATGGGGCGCGGCCGGGCCAAGGCCAAGCAGACGAAGGTCGCCCGCCAGCTGAAGTACAACAGCGGTGGGACTGACCTCTCACGCCTGGCTGAGGAGCTGGGCGCATCGCCATCGAACCAGCCGCCGAATGGCGAGCAATTCGAGGACGATGAGCTGGACAACGACCCGTACGCACAGTACGCGGATCTGTACAACGACGACGAGGACGATGACGACGCCGACGAACAGTCGGGTCCGTCCGCACAACGTCGTCGCGCCTGACCATTCCTTATCGGTCGTTTCAGGCGCTCGGCTGCGAGCCGCACCTCTGCCGGTCCGGGGCATCCGCCTCGGACCGGCTTCTGTGCTGTCTTCACGGTCGGCGCCGTCTTCACGCTCGGCTCGCCGTCAGCTCGCGTAGTCGCCGATCATGGACACGGCCTCGGCGTGCTCGGTGGTCCGCTCGACGATCTCGCCGCTGACCCAGGCATCGACGCCGCGGTCCGCGAGTGTGGCAAGCGCCACATCGACCGACTCCCCGGGCACGACGGCGATCATGCCGACACCCATGTTCAGGGTCTTCTCCAGCTCCGCCCGCTCGACCGAGCCCGCCGCCTTGACCAGGCCGAAGACCGGGCCCGGGGTCCAGGTGGAGCGGTCGACCACCGCGTGCAGCCGGTCCGGGATGACCCGCGCCAGGTTGTTCGCGAGCCCGCCGCCGGTGATATGCGAGAAGGCGTGCACCTCGGTGGTCCGGGTGAGGGCCAGACAGTCCAGCGAGTAGATCCGGGTGGGCTCCAGCAGCTCCTCCCCCAGCGTCCGGCCGAGCTCCGGAACCTCCCGGTCCAGCGACCAGCCGGCCCGGTCGAAGAGCACATGGCGGACGAGTGAGTACCCGTTCGAGTGAAGTCCGGACGACTCCATGGCGATCACGGCGTCACCCGTCCGGATACGATCCGCGCCCAGCACCCGGTCGGCCTCGACCACGCCCGTACCGGCGCCCGCCACATCGAACTCATCGGCGCCCAGCAGCCCCGGGTGCTCGGCGGTCTCGCCGCCCACCAGCGCGCAGCCGGCCAGCGCACACCCCTCGGCGATGCCCTTGACGATGGCGGCGACCCGCTCCGGATACACCTTGCCGACGCAGATGTAGTCGGTCATGAACAGCGGCTCGGCGCCGCAGACCACCAGGTCGTCCACGACCATGCCGACCAGGTCGCGGCCGATGGTGTCGTAGACCCCCATCCGGCGCGCCAGGTCCACCTTGGTGCCGACCCCGTCGGTGGCCGAGGCCAGCAGCGGCCGCTCGTAGCGCTTGAGGGCGGAGGCGTCGAAGAGCCCGGCGAAGCCGCCGAGGCCGCCCACGACCTCGGGGCGGGTGGCCTTCTTCACCCACTCCTTCATCAACTCGACCGCGCGGTCGCCCGCCTCGATGTCGACGCCCGCGCTCGCATACGTGGACCCGGCCGCGCCCGGGGAAGGCTCAGACATGACGTTGAGATCTTTCGTGTGGTGGTGAAAAGGGAGCTCTTGGGCGCTCTCCGCGCGCACCGGGACGTACGGCCGGCCCCTGGGGCCGGCCGTCCTACGACCGGCCCCCTAGGGGCGCCTAGGGGCGCCGCAGCGCGTCCGCGCCGCCGACGCCCGCGGTCAGGGTCGCCACACCGTCCGCGTCGCTGCGGACCGGAGCCTGCGTCTCGGCCTCCAGGAGGTGCTTGCCGAGCAGTTCGGGGTCCGGGAGCTCCATCGGGTACTCGCCGTCGAAGCAGGCCCGGCACAGGTTCCCCTTGGCGATCGTGGTCGCCTCGATCATCCCGTCCGTGGAGATGTACGCGAGCGAGTCCGCGCCCAGCGACTTGCCGATCTCCTCGACCGACAGCCCGTTGGCGATCAGCTCGGCGCGGGTCGCGAAGTCGATGCCGAAGAAGCACGGCCACTTGATGGGCGGGCTGCTGATGCGGATGTGCACCTCCGCCGCCCCGGCCTCGCGCAACATCCGGACCAGCGCGCGCTGGGTGTTGCCGCGGACGATCGAGTCGTCGACGACCACCAGGCGCTTGCCCCGGATGACCTCCTTCAGCGGGTTCAGCTTGAGCCGGATACCCAGCTGGCGGATGGTCTGCGAGGGCTGGATGAAGGTCCGGCCCACATACGCGTTCTTGACCAGCCCCGAGCCGTACGGGATCCCGCTGGCCTCCGCGTAGCCCACGGCGGCCGGGGTGCCGGACTCCGGAGTGGCTATCACCAGGTCGGCGTCGGCCGGGGCCTCGGCGGCCAGCCGGCGGCCCATCTCCACCCGGGACAGATACACGTTCCGGCCGGCGATGTCGGTGTCCGGGCGGGCCAGATAGACGTACTCGAAGACGCAGCCCTTGGGGCGCGGCTCCGCGAACATCGTCGAGCGCAGCCCGTTCTCGTCGATCGCGACCATCTCGCCGGCCTCGATCTCCCGGATGAACGAGGCGCCGCAGATGTCCAGGGCGGCGGTCTCGGAGGCCACCACCCAGCCGCGCTCCAGACGGCCGAGGACCAGCGGGCGGATGCCCTGCGGGTCACGGGCCGCGTAGAGGGTCTGCTCGTCCATGAAGACGAGGCTGAAAGCACCCTTGACTTCGGGCAGCACGACCGGGGCCGCCTGCTCGACGGTCAGCGCCTTGCCGTCCTGGTCGACCTGCCCCGCGAGCAGGGCGGTGACCAGGTCGGTGTCGTTGGTCGCGGCCACCTGGGTGGCGCGGCCGTTGTCCCGGGGCAGCGCCGCGACCATCTCGGCGAGCTGGGCGGTGTTGACCAGGTTTCCGTTGTGGCCCAGTGCGATCGAGCCATGGGCGGTCGCACGGAAGGTCGGCTGCGCGTTCTCCCACACCGAGGCACCGGTGGTGGAGTAGCGGGCGTGACCGACCGCGATATGACCTTGTAGAGAGCTGAGGGAGGTCTCGTCGAAGACCTGGGAGACCAGGCCCATGTCCTTGAAGACCAGGATCTGGGAGCCGTTGCTCACCGCGATGCCCGCGGACTCCTGTCCGCGGTGCTGCAGTGCGTACAGCCCGAAATAGGTGAGTTTGGCGACCTCTTCGCCCGGAGCCCAGACTCCGAAGACACCACAGGCGTCTTGGGGGCCCTTCTCGCCGGGGAGCAGGTCGTGGCTGAGTCGTCCGTCACCACGTGGCACGGCATCGAGTCTAGGCCAGTTCCGCGGCACCTCCGAACGAGGGACGGCCAGGGGGGCGTAAGTCACATTCCCGGAAGACCTTCCGGACCTTCCGGAAGGCCCCGCCGAACGCTCCCGCAGGCCCCCGGAGGCCTTTCCCCGCGCGGCCCGTCAGCCCAGCAGCGGCAGGTAGGGCGCGAGATCGGCGCGCTCGCCGCTTGCCGTGACCTCGGCCTCCTCGACCGCCTCGGCCCAGTCCAGACGGCCCGTGGCGAGGCGGATCCAGGTCAGCGGGGCCGTCTCGACGACATTCGGGGGCGTGCCACGGGTGTGCCGCGGACCCTCCACGCACTGCACGACCGCGTACGGCGGGACGCGGACCTCGACCGAGCCCCCGGGCGCCTTCGCCGCGAGCGCGTCGGCCAGCAGACGCGTGGCGGCGGCCAGGGCCTGGCGGTCGTACGGGACGGAGGCGCCGAGCGCGGCCGCCAGGTCATCGGTGTGCACGACCAGCTCGACACAGCGGGTGACCAGGAAGTCGTCGAGCCGTATCGCCCCCACCCGGGCCGCCAGAAGCCGGTCGCCGGGGGCCTCGGGCACCAGCCCGGCGAAGCGCGCGGCGGCCCGGTCCAGCAGCTCGGCCGGCGCCGCGCTCGCCGCGAACGCTCGGGTGTCCTCACCGATGTCCCCGCCGAGCGCGGCCGTCGCGGCCACCCAGCCCGTGGCGGTGACCTCCCGCGCGGGCGGCGGGGGCTGCTCCAGGTGGCGGCCGACCGCCCCCACGGCCATCGACAGATGCGCGACCAGCTCGCGGACCGTCCAGCCGCCGAGCCGGGTCGGCGCGCCCAGCCGCTCGTCGTCCAGGCCGCGCACCGCCTCCCGTACGTGCTCCAACTGCGCGGTCACGGCGGCGCACGTCTTGGCCAGGTCATAGGTGCGGGCGCGGGCACGGGGCGGCATGCGGCCGAGCTTATCCAGCAGCCCTACGGAGGAGCCCCGATAAGCATGGACAGCCCGGGGACGGCGGCAGAGGATGGAAGAGAAGGCGATATAAATCACCACGAAAGGCGTGGACCGCCATGGGTGAGCACCCGGATTGTGCCCTGATCCGCCGCGGCTACGAAGCCTTCATCGGCGGCAACATGGACACTCTGGCCGAGCTGATGACCACCGACGTGACCCACCACGTCCCCGGCGAGAGCTCCATATCCGGACATCACAAGGGCCGCGAGGCCTGCGTCCAGCTGTACCGCCGCCAGTACGACGTCACCGGCGGCACCCTGCGCGTCGAACTCGAGACGCTGGCGGCCGATGGGCGCGGGCATGTGATCTCCGTCCACCGGTGCCGCGCTGAGCGCGAGGACCGCGGCCTCGATATGAAGGAAGGCATGTTCTTCACGATCGTCGGCGGGAAGATCAGCGATATCGACGAATGCCACGAGGACATCGACGCCTCGAACGCGTTCTGGCACTGACCGCCACCGCCAAGAAGCGGCCCCGCTCCCTGTGTGACGGCAGGGAACGGGGCTTGTTTTATGCCTCAGGCGCGCTTACGTCTCAGGCGCTCATGTCTCAGGCGCTCATGTCTCAGGCGAGCAGGCCCGGGATCGTCGCCTCGTGTGCTTCCTTGAGCTCCGCCAGCGGAATGCTGAACTGGCCCTGGACGTCGATCGCGTCCCCGTCCACCACGCCGATCCGGGCCGCCGGAAGCCCCCGCGCCCCGCACATGTCGTTGAAGCGGACTTCCTCGCTGCGCGGAACGGCCACCACGGCCCGGCCCGCCGACTCCGAGAGCAGGAAGACGAAGGGGTCAAGGCCGTCGGGTACGACGATCCGGGCGCCCTTGCCGCCGCGCAGACACGACTCGACGAGCGCCTGGATCAGACCGCCGTCGGACAGATCGTGCGCCGCGTCGACCATGCCGTCACGCGAGGCCGAGATCAGGATCTCGCCGAGCAGCCGCTCACGCTCCAGGTCCACCTTCGGCGGCAGCCCGCCGAGGTGGTCATGGACGGTCTGCGACCAGGCCGAACCGCCGAACTCCTCCTCGGTGTCGCCGAGCAGGTACAGCAGATGGCCCTCGTCCGCGAAGCCGATCGGGGTACGGCGCGCCACATCGTCGATCACGCCGAGGACGGCGACGACCGGCGTCGGGTGGATGGCCACGTCCCCGGTCTGGTTGTAGAGGGAGACATTGCCGCCGGTGACCGGGGTGCCCAGGGTCAGACAGCCGTCGGCCAGACCACGGGTGGCCTCGGCGAACTGCCACATGACCGCGGAATCCTCGGGCGAGCCGAAGTTCAGGCAGTCGGAGATCGCCAGCGGCTTCGCGCCGGAGGCGGCGACATTGCGGTACGCCTCGGCGAGCGCGAGCTGCGCGCCCGCGTACGGGTCGAGCTTGGCGTAGCGGCCGTTGCCGTCCGTGGCGACCGCGACGCCGAGGCCGGTCTCCTCGTCGATACGGACCATGCCGGAGTCCTCGGGCTGGGCGAGAACCGTGTTGCCCTGCACGAAGCGGTCGTACTGGTCGGTGATCCAGGACTTGGATGCCTGGTTCGGCGCGGAGACCACCTTGAGGATCTGCTCGCGCAGCTCGCCGGAGGTCGCCGGGCGCGGCAGCTTGTTCGCGTCGTCGGCCTGCAGCGCGTCCTGCCACTCCGGGCGGGCGTACGGGCGCTCGTACACCGGGCCCTCGTGGGCGACGGTGCGCGGCGGGACGTCGACGATCTGCTCGCCGTGCCAGAAGATCTCCAGCCGCTCGCCCTCGGTGACCTCACCGATGACAGTGGCGATGACGTCCCACTTCTCGCAGATCTCCAGGAAGCGGTCGACCTTGTCGGGCTCGACAATCGCACACATCCTTTCCTGCGACTCGCTCATGAGGATCTCCTCGGGCGAGAGGGTCGCATCGCGCAGCGGCACGGTGTCCAGCTCGACCCGCATACCGCCGGAGCCGGCCGAGGCCAGCTCGCTGGTGGCGCAGGAGAGCCCGGCGCCGCCGAGGTCCTGGATGCCGGCGACCAGGTTCTCCTTGAAGATCTCCAGGGTGCACTCGATGAGCAGCTTCTCCTGGAAGGGGTCGCCGACCTGGACGGCGGGGCGCTTCGTGGGCTTGGTGTCATCGAAGGTCTCGGAGGCGAGTACGGAGACGCCGCCGATGCCGTCGCCGCCGGTACGGGCGCCGTAGAGGATGACCTTGTTGCCCGTGCCCGAGGCCTTGGCGAGGTGGATGTCCTCGTGCTTCATGACGCCCACGCACAACGCGTTGACCAGCGGGTTGCCCTGGTAGCAGGGGTCGAAGACGACCTCACCGCCGATGTTGGGCAGGCCCAGGCAGTTGCCGTAGCCGCCGACGCCCGCGACCACACCGGGCAGCACCCGCTTGGTGTCGGGGTGGTCGGCGGCGCCGAAGCGCAGCGGGTCCATCACGGCGACCGGGCGGGCGCCCATGGCGAGGATGTCGCGGACGATGCCGCCCACGCCGGTGGCCGCGCCCTGGTACGGCTCGATATAGGAGGGGTGGTTGTGCGACTCGACCTTGAAGGTGACCGCATAGCCCTGGCCGACGTCGACCACGCCCGCGTTCTCGCCGATGCCGACGAGCAGCGCGTCGGAGGCCGGAGCCTTGTCGCCGAACTGCCGCAGATGGACCTTGCTCGACTTGTACGAGCAGTGCTCGGACCACATGACGGAGTACATGGCCAGCTCGGCGCCGGTCGGGCGGCGGCCGAGGATGGCGCGGATGCGCTCGTACTCGTCCTGCTTGAGGCCGAGCTCGGCCCAGGGCTGCTGGACGTCCGGGGTCTGCTCGGCGTGCTTGACCGTATCCAGGCTCATGCGTCGACCAGCTTCTTGAGGATCGAGGTGAAGAATCCGAGCCCGTCGGTACCGCCGGTGCCGATCAGCGGCTCGACGGCGTGCTCGGGGTGCGGCATGAGGCCGACGACATTGCCCGCCTCGTTGGTGATGCCGGCGATGTCACGCAGCGAACCGTTCGGATTGCTGCGTTCTTTGGGGGGATACCCCCCAAGCCCCCCGCCGCGATAACGGACGACCACACGGCCCTCGGCTTCAAGTTCATCCAGAACCCGCTCGTCGGCCACATAGCGGCCGTCGATGTTCTTGAGCGGGATGTTGATCTCCTGGCCCTGCTCGTAGGAGCGGGTCCAGGCGGTCTCGGCGTTTTCCACCCGCAACTTCTGATCACGGCAGATGAAGTGCAGATGGTTGTTCCGCAGCATCGCACCGGGCAGCAGATGAGTCTCGGTGAGAACCTGGAAACCATTGCAGATGCCAAGTACGGGCATGCCCGCCTTCGCCTGCTCGATCACCGACTCCATTACCGGGGAGAAGCGGGAGATCGCTCCGGCCCGCAGATAGTCGCCATACGAGAAGCCACCCGGCAGCACGACCGCGTCGACCTGCTTGAGGTCCTTGTCGCGGTGCCACAGCGGTACGGCGTCCAGCCCGGCGACCCGGACCGCGCGCTGGGTGTCGCGGTCGTCGAGCGTGCCGGGGAAGGTGATGACTCCGACGCGTGCGGTCACGACTCCGCCTGCGCGGCGAGGGCGGCGTCCGCGGCCTGGTCGGCCTCGATCCGCACGGTGAAGTCCTCGATCACGGTGTTGGCGAGGAAGGTCTCCGCGATCTCGCGGATGCGGGCGAGGGCGGCATCGTCGACCGGGCCCTCCACCTCGAGTTCAAAGCGCTTGCCCTGACGGACGTCGGCGATCCCTTCGAAACCGAGACGGGGCAGTGCACGCTGCACCGCCTGTCCCTGGGGGTCGAGGATCTCCGGCTTGAGCATGACGTCGACTACGACGCGTGCCACTGGCACTCCCGGTGGTGTGGTGCTGGTGCGTAAGGCGGTCCGCCCAGCGTACCCCGGAGAAAAGTCTACACGGGTAGATAAGGGCCGCCTTCCGTCACGTTTAAGCATCGGCGCCACCATCCACTGGGGAAAGTTCCAGGAAAAACGTATGGTCCCGATTGCGGCATGACACGCGGGCAGAATTAGTGGGGCTTCACAATGCATTGCTCGCCGCTGTACAAATGAAAAAGCATTGTTCACTAACAACAGGACAGCTGCCATCTTTGCACGTCAACGCATCGATGCAGCCCGAAAGGACCGATATCCCGTGGCGCAGCGCGTAGTAGTCACGCTCTCCGACGACATCGACGGGGGTCAGGCGGAGGAGACGGTCTCGTTCGGACTTGACGGCAGGGCGTACGAGATCGACCTCAACGCTGCCAATGCGGAGAAACTCCGCGGCCTTCTCGAGCCCTACGTGGAAGCCGGCCGCAAGCGGGCCCGCTCCGGCAAGGCCTACCGCCGCACCTCCGTCGCCCCCGACCCGGCCGCGGTCCGCGCCTGGGCGCGGTCGCACGGCATGGAGGTCCCGCCGCGCGGCCGGATCCCCAAGAAGGTCTACGAGGCGTTCAACCAGTCGAACTGAGCGGCCACTGAGCGGCCTCCGCCGCCGAGTTGCACACCCACCCTGGTGATCCGCTAGAGTCTGGATCACGCCGAGGGGCGAGGCCGGAAGGCAAACCCCGAGGAACATGCGGGTGTAGCTCAGTAGTAGAGCGCCCTCTTTCCAAGAGGGAGGCGCAGTGTGCAATCCCTGTCACCCGCTCTCATCGCCTTACCGAACCACTCCGGTGGATCGGGTAGGGTGATGGACACACCGATCGGCGAGAGCCGGTCGGATGCCATGCGGGTGTAGCTCAGTAGTAGAGCGCCCCCTTTCCAAGGGGGAGGCGCAGTGTGCGATCCCTGTCACCCGCTCTCATCATCGCCTCGACCACTTCGGTGGATGAGGTAGAGTGATGCCGCGCCGACTGGTGAAAGTCAGTCGGATGCATGCGGACGTGGCTCAGTTGGTAGAGCATCACCTTGCCAAGGTGAGGGTCGCGAGTTCGAATCTCGTCGTCCGCTCCATAGCCCTGAGGCGCCGGTCGAATCGACCGGCGCCTCAGGGCTTTTCTGGCCTTCTGGTCTCCCCTCCTGCTGACATTTGTCATCCGGGCCCATGACAGCCCGCACTACCCGCGCCCCTCGGACGCCGGAAGCCTGGAGACATGGAACTCGGGGACAGTGCGCTGAGCGACAGCGCGATAGACGTCACAGAACTTCGACGCAGGTACGGGCGCCCATCCGGCCCTTCGTCTGCCCAGGGCTACGAGGCGGTGCGCGGCGTCTCCTTCTCGGTCGAGCACGGCGAACTGTTCGCGCTGCTGGGCACGAACGGCGCCGGAAAGACCTCCACCGTCGAGCTGCTGGAAGGCCTGGCCGCCCCGACCGGCGGCCGGGTGCGGGTGCTGGGCCGTGACCCGTACCGCGAGCGGGCGGAGGTCCGGCCGCGGATCGGGGTGATGCTGCAGGAGGGGGGCTTCCCGTCCGAGCTGACCGTGAGCGAGACCGTACGGCTGTGGGCCGGGTGCACCAGCGGGGCGCGGCCGGTCGGTGAGGCCCTGGAGCTGGTGGGGCTCGAACGGCGCCGGAACGTACGGGTCAAGATGCTCTCCGGCGGCGAGCGGCGCCGCCTGGACCTGGCGCTCGCGCTGCTCGGCCGCCCGGATGTGCTCTTCCTCGACGAGCCGACGACCGGCCTCGACGCGGAGGGCCGGCGGGAGACCTGGGAGCTGGTGCGCTCCCTGCGCGACCAGGGCACCACGGTGCTGCTGACCACGCACTATCTGGAGGAGGCCGAGGCGCTGGCCGAACGGCTCGCGATCATGCACGAAGGGCGGATCGCCGCCTCCGGGCGGGTCGCGGACATCGTGGCCGAGCGGCCCTCGCAGCTCTCCTTCGCGCTCCCGGCCCCCCTCTCCGCCGCCGATCTGCCCTCGCTCGCCCAGCTCGGCGCCGCCGAGCGCGAGACGGACGGGCGGACGGTACGGCTGCGCACCCGCGACCTGCAGCGCACGGCCACCGAAGTGCTGGTGTGGGCGCGGGACAAGGGGCTCGAACTCGGCGGGCTCGACGCCCGGTCGGCGTCGCTGGAAGAGGCATTCCTGCATATCGCCCAGGGCCTGGAGAAGACGGAAACGGCGGAGGGGAACGCCCGATGACCACGACCCACACCACCACCGGCGCCACCACCACCGGCGCCACGACGACCGCCGCCCGCACGACCGCGCGCACCCGCGTCGCCTCCCTCGCCCGCGCCGAACTGACGCTGCTGGTGCGGAACAAGGCCGCGCTGACCTACGCCCTGCTGCTGCCCGGTTCGCTCACCCTCAGCATGACCACCTTCACCGGCGACATCGACCTCGACAAGGCCGGTCTGGACCTGCCCACGCTGGTTCTCCCCGGCTCGATCGGCCTGGCGCTGGTCCTCGCCGTCTATATGAACCTCGTGGGCGTCTACGTCGTCCGGCGCGAGGAACTGGTCCTCAAGCGGCTGCGTGCCGGTGAGCTGACCGACCCGGAAATCCTGGCCGGGGCGGCGCTCCCCGCCCTGCTGATGGGGCTGGTGCAGTGCGTGCTGATGGTCGCCGCGGTGGGCCCGGCGCTGGACGCGCCGATGCCCAAGGCGCCGCTTCTGGCCGTGCTCGGGGTGGTGGCCGGACTGGCCCTCATGGCCACGCTGGCCGCCGCGACCGCGGCCTTCACCAAGACCGCGGAGTCCGCGCAGCTGACCCCCATGCCGGTGATGCTGGTGTCGATGATGGCCTCGGGCCTCTTCGTACCGCTCGACATCATGCCGGACCGGGTGGCGGCGGTGTGCGAATGGGCGCCGCTGACCCCGGTGATCGACCTCGTACGGGCCGGGTGGACCGGCGGGATGGGCGCGGGCGAGGCGCTGAAGGCCCTGGCCACGGCGGCGGCCTGGACGGCCCTGGCAGGGTGGACCGTACGCCGGCGGTTCCCCTGGGAGCCTCGGCGCTGATCGGTCGTGGTCGTCTGTGGTGACTGAGGTGACTGAGGTGGAGGGACGGGGTTGGTGATACGCCGATGGAAGCGGCGCAGCCAGCAGGTGCGCGTGGAGCTGTTCACCCGGTGGACCCTGTACTCGCTGCCCTGGATCATGCTGATCGTCATGGCGGGTCCGCTGCCCGACAGACTGCGGCTGGGCCCGTCGGCGACCGGGCTGACCTGGACGCAGCTCGGCCTGGCGATGGTCCAGAACGTGCTCGCCATTCCGCTGCTGCGGCGGGGGATCGAACACCGGCGGTGCGAGCGCGAGGTGCCGCAGGGGCTGTTGGCGCTCTCCGCCGTGCCGATGGTGGCGGGGCAGGGTGCGGGGGTGGCGCTCCTGACCGTGGCCGGGGCGTCGGACGGCACGGCGTTCATGACGGCGGCGACGGTGAACACGCTGCCGTTCTCCCTCTCAAGCGCCCTCCTGCTGTCCCCCCGCACCTTCACCCTGGTGCACGCGGGGATCGGCGCGGCGACGTTCGCGGCGCTGGCTGTCGCGGGGGTGGAAGCCTTCATATTGGTGGCGTCCGCCCTTGCGGTGCTCCTCATGGCCGCGCTGTGCGCGTTCTCGGTCCGCAGCTCCATCTGGATGCTGGAGGTGCTGTGGGAGCTGGACGCGAGCCGCGGGGTGCAGGCGCGGCTCGCGGTGGCGGAGGAGCGGCTGCGGTTCGGCCGCGATCTGCACGACGTGATGGGCCGGAACCTGGCGGTGATCGCGCTCAAGAGCGAGCTCGCGGTGCAACTGGCGCGGCGCGGACGGCCGGAGGCCGCCGAGCAGATGGTGGAGGTGCAGCGGATCGCGCAGGAGTCACAGCGGGAGATCCGGGACGTGGTGCGCGGCTATCGGGCGGCGGATCTGCAAGTGGAGCTGGCCGGAGCCCGGTCGGTGCTGCGGGCGGCCAAGGTCGACTGCCGTATCGACTACCAGCTCCCGGACGAGGGTGACGCCGAAGGCGAAGGCACACAGCCCGCTTCGGCGGTGCGGTCCGCGCTGGCGTGGGTGGTGCGTGAGGGCACGACCAATGTGCTGCGCCACGCGGAGGCGGCCCGCTGCACGGTGCGGGTGCAGATGGGCCGGGCGGCGGACGGGGCCCGTACGGCGGTGCTGGTCATGGAGAATGACGGGGTGCCGCAGGCCGAGCCACGCGTGCCCGGTACGTCGGGCAACGGCACGTCGGGCAGCGGCACGTCGGGCAACGGGCTCAAGGGGCTGCGGGAGCGGCTGGCGCCGCTGGGCGGCACGCTGTGGTCGGGCCCCGGGGAGGGCGGTACATACCGGCTGCGGGCCGAACTCCCGCTGGAAGGACACAAGGGGAACAACGGGCATGAGGGGGACGGCGTATGAGCGGGACGTCCGCGATCCGGGTGCTGCTCGCGGATGACGAGCATCTGATCCGGGGCGCCCTCGCCGCCCTGCTATCCCTCGAAGAGGATCTGCTGGTGGTCGCGGAGGCCGCGTCCGGTCCGGAGGCACTGGCCATGGCCCGGGCGCACCGGCCCGATGTGGCGGTGCTCGATCTGCAGATGCCGGGGGCGGACGGGGTGTCGGTGGCCGCCTCCCTGCGGTCGGAGCTGCCCGGCTGCCGGTCCATGATCGTGACCAGCCATGGCCGTCCGGGCCATCTCAAGCGAGCGCTGGAGGCCGGGGTACGGGGCTTTCTGCCCAAGACGGCGTCGGCGCAGCGGCTCGCCGAGATCATCCGCACGGTGCACGGCGGCAACCGCTATATCGACCCCGACCTGGCGGCCGACGCGATCAGCGCGGGCGACTCCCCGCTGACCGCGCGGGAGGCGGAGCTGCTGGAGCTGGCGGCGGACGGCGCGTCCATCGCGGAGATCGCCCAGCGGGCCGCGCTGTCGCAGGGGACGGTCCGCAACTATCTGTCCTCCGCCGCGTCCAAGATCCCGGCCGAGAACCGCCACGCGGCGGCCCGTACGGCGCGCGAGCGCGGCTGGATCTAGCGACTTGATCTAAGCGACTGCCTCGCGCAGGATCCGGGCCAGCTCCTGGGGCTGGGAGAGCATCGGCCAGTGGCCGGTGTCCATCTCGACCAGCCCCCACCGCTCGCTCTTCAGCAGCTCGACCACGTCCTCGCTCGGCTGGGGCCAGTCGAGCAGGCACTTGATGTACGTCGTCGGCAGCTCGCCGAGCGGGCGCGACAGCTGGGCCGGTTCGATCAGGGAGGCGCCCGGATGCGGGGTCGAGCGGTCGACGATACGGGCGATCTGCTCGTCGGTGAGGCCCTGACCGGCGAAGTCGGCCGCGGGGGGCACCGCCCAGAAGCCCCCGGTCCCGGCCATCGATGCCTCGATCTGCGCCCGCCCCTCCGGCCAGGCCGAGACGAACGACCCCCCGTCGGCCGGCACATTGGCATCGACGAACACCACATGGGCCAGCCGGTCGCCGATCCGCTCGGCGGCCTGGCCGACCGGGATGCCCGAGTAGCTGTGGCCGACCAGCACGACATCGCGCAGATCGAGACGCTCGACCTCGCCGACGATGTCCGCCACATGCGTCTGCTGCCCGGCCGGCCCGCCCCGCTTCTCGGCCACCCCGGACAACGTCAGCGCATGGGCGCCGTGCCCGGCCGCCCGTAGCCCGGGCACCACCTCGTCCCACGCCCACGAGCCCAGCCACGTACCCGGCACCAGTACGAATTCAGCCATGCGGGGAAACGTAGCGCAGGGATACGACGACCCGCAGCCCGACCATCAAATCGCACACATATTCGGTTATCCGGTTACCCTGGACCCATGCCCCCGTACCCCCAAGGCCTCCAGGGCTCACTCTTCGACCAGGCCGACGACATCCGTCTCGGCCCGCTGGGCGATATGCGCAGGACGGCGCTCGGCGACGGGGCCTGGATCGATCTGCTGCCCGGGTGGCTGAGCGGGGCCGACGCCCTGTTCACGCGCCTCGCCGACGAGGTGCCCTGGCGGGCGGAGCGGCGCCATATGTACGACCAGGTCGTGGACGTACCGCGGCTGCTCGCCTTCTACGGCGCCGACGACCCGCTGCCGCACCCCGTCCTCGACGAGGCGCGGGCCGCGCTCTCCGCGCACTACGCCGTCGAGCTGGGCGAACCGTTCACCACCGCCGGGCTCTGCTACTACCGGGACGGCCGGGACAGCGTGGCCTGGCACGGCGACCGGATCGGCCGGGGCGCCCGCGAGGACACCATGGTCGCGATCCTTTCCGTGGGCGCACCGCGCGACCTCGTGCTGCGCCCGCGCCACGGCGGGGCCGGCGTGCGGCAGCCGCTCGGGCACGGCGATCTGATCGTGATGGGCGGCTCCTGCCAGCGGACCTGGGAGCATGCGATCCCCAAGAGCACCCGGGCCACGGGGCCGCGGATCAGCATCCAGTTCCGGCCGCACAACGTCGCCTGATGGCGGGAACCGGGCCCGCGCGGGGAACGAGGTAGTTCCCTCGTCCCGGGTTTGGTTATAGTGGAGGCGCGCCGGACGGAATCCGTCCCGAATCCGGACGGAAGTATCCGGCGCATGCGGACGTAGCTCAGTTGGTAGAGCGCAACCTTGCCAAGGTTGAGGTCGCGAGTTCGAGCCTCGTCGTCCGCTCCGTTGGGGAAGGCCCTGGCCACGTCGGCCAGGGCCTTCGCCGTTGTCAGGACCAGCGGATGCCGGTCAGGCGCTCGTACGCCTCCACGTACTTCGCCCGCGTCCGCTCCACGATCTCCTCCGGCAGCGGGGGCGGCGGCTGCTCGCTGTGCCGGTCCCAGCCTGAGGCCGCGGAGGTCAGCCAGTCGCGGACGAACTGCTTGTCGAACGACGGCTGCGGGCGCCCCGGCTGCCACTGGTCGGCGGGCCAGAAGCGGGAGGAGTCGGGGGTCAGCACCTCGTCGGCGAGGACCAGCTCATGCCCGTCCGCACCGCCCTCGGCCAGCGCATGGCCGAACTCGAACTTGGTGTCGGCGAGGATGATCCCCCGGTCGCGCGCGATATCGCGGCCCCGGTTGTAGACCGCGAGGGTGGCCTGGCGCAGCTGGGTGGCGGTCTCGGTGCCGACCCGGCGGGCCACCTCCTCGTACGGCACGTTCTCGTCGTGCTCGCCGACCTCGGCCTTGGTGGCCGGGGTGAAGATCGGGGAGGGCAGCTCGGAGCCGTCGGCCAGGCCCTCGGGCAGGGCGATCCCGCAGACCGTACGGCTCTCCCGGTACTCGGTCAGGCCCGAGCCGGTCAGATAGCCGCGGGCCACGCACTCCACCGGAAGCATGCTCAGCGACTGGCACACGAGCGTGCGGCCCGCCCAGTCGGCGGGGGCGCCCTCGGGCACCTCGGTGGACAGGACGTGGTTGGGCACGACATCGATCAGCTGGTCGAACCACCACAGGGAGAGCTGGGTGAGCACCCTGCCCTTGTCGGGGATCTCGGTCGGCAGTACCCAGTCATAGGCGGACATCCGGTCGCTGGCGACCATGACCAGGTCGCCCTTCTCGTTCCGGTAGAGGTCGCGCACCTTGCCTGTGTGCAGATGCACAAGGCCGGGCACCTCCACCGGCTCGGGCTTCTCCACGAATCCGGACACGAAGTTCCTCCTGTGGTTTGTCCAAGACCCCACGATTCTGCCCCACGTCCCACCGCCCGGCCGAAGCGGGGCGCACCGGGCGTGGCCTGGCACTTCAGCCCCGTTTGCAGATGCGGTCCAGGAGGTTGGCCGTCGCCCGCTGCACCCGTACGTCGGTGTGGCCGGGCCGGTCGAGCGCCGGGGTCCAGGCGAAGGTGCCGGAGGCGAAGACGAGCGCTCCGCTGGGCGCGCGGTACAGCGAGGTGTCCTGGTGCCGGACGGCCCCCTCGGCGTCCCGGTACGGGGAGTGGGCGAGCAGGATCCGGCGCAGATGCGCGGGCAGGCAGGTGCGCGGAAAGTAGCGGTCGGCCTCGCCCGCGACGAGGCCGGGCAGCTCGTCGCCCTCGTCGGCGCCGGTCGCCTCCCACAGCCAGTGGCTCGCGTTCCGCACGATCAGCGGGGTCGGCTCGGGCACCGGGCCCACGTACTGGATGCCCAGCAGCTGCTGCTCGGGCGTCGTCTCCCGCCACAGCGCGGAGCGGCCGGGGCCGCGGCGCTTATGGCAGGTCAGCAGGCGGTCCGGGCCGGAGGGCGAGGGTACGAGGCCCACCTGCCAGTACATGGTGTTGGCAGAGAGGAAGACCAGCGAGGTGCCGCCGTCGCGGGCCTCCTCGACGGTGCGCCGCAGCGGGGCCGACCAGTACTCGTCATGGCCGGGGAAGACCAGACCGCGGTAGCGGGTCGGGTCGATGCGGCCCGCGTGCAGATCGCGGGTCTCGGCATACGCGAGGTCGTAGCCCATCCGCTCGGCGAAGCGGATGAAATCGTACGCGTGGCCCACGTGCAGCGGCAGCCCGGCGCCCGCGTACGGCCGGTCGAAGGAGACCGTGACCGCCGCCCGCGACTCACCGAGCAGCCGGCCGCGCTCGTCCCACGCGTGGTACAGGCTGGCGCCGGTCCGGCCGTCCTCCGGATAGAGGTTGTACGCCTGCCAGGTGATGTCCGGGAGGACGAGGAGGAGATCGGCGGGGTGGGTGTCGCGGACGGTGAAGGGGATGTGGTTGCGGTAGCCGTCGGCGGTGGTCAGCACGGCGACATACGCGCCGGGGTTCCAGTACGAGGGGATCTGGAGCCGCCAGGACAGCCACCAGTGGTGGCAGGAGACGGTGCGGTCGGCGGCGAGCGGGGACGGCTGGACGATACCGGCCAGCCGCGGGCTGCTGGTCATCTTGGCCGCGCCGTCGCCGCCGTAGTGGCCGATGCGGTAGACGTCCACGCTGAACTGCTGGGGCGGGTCGACGGTGATCCGGAAGTCGATGGACTCGCCGGGGGCGGCGGCGGAGGCCGAGGTGAAGCCCTTGATCTGGCGGTGTACGTCGTCGGCGGTCCGGGTGGAGGGGATATGGCCGGGCCCGGGGCCGACGGTCTCAGCGGCCCCCGTAGCCGGGTCGTGGTCCACGTACCACGGGACCAGGCGGCCCGTCTCGCTGAAGTAGGTCTGCCTGCCCCGCAGCCAGGGCAGCGGGCCCTGCCCAAAAGGGTCCGTCACCGCATGTGCGAGCGCTCCCGACTCCCAGCGCCCGACCGGTTCCGTGGCATCCACGACTGGCTCCCCTCCCTGCCTTCCCTGCCTCCCCTGGCGGCATATCGCCACCAGCCCCAGCACATCACATTACGCACTCACTCCATCACTGATCGTCGCGAATTTGCCGAACCCAGACCCAGGGCGTTCCCGCCTGAGTGTCATCCGGGCGGACCTTGATGAGCGCGCTGAGCAGCGAGATCGCGCGGGCGGCGGCGCCCGGCGTCACACCAGCCGGACCGGCTTCTCCGGCCGTACGCCCACCTCGCCGAGCCAGGCACGCAGCGGCTCGGCGTCCCCGTCCTCGACCAGGCTCAGCACCGAATGCGCCAGATCGGCCCGCCGCCGCCCGCCGAACAGCAGCGCGGGCCCGTCCAGCCAGTCGAGCCCCGGCGCCGCGCCCGCGGTGTCTATGGCGGCACAGCACACCATGGCCGTGACGTGGTCGGCCAGCAGCTCCCGGCCGGTACGGGGCGGCTGCAGCGGGAAGAGCGGCGCGAAACCGTCGATCCACGGGTCACCGCCGCCGGATCCGGCGCCCGGTTCCGTAAGGGCGCCGCCCCGGTCGGTCGCCCGGGCGGCCTCCTCGCGGGCCACCTCCGCGCTGAGCCGGGCCGCGACCTCCTCACCGAGCTCCCCCGTCGGGGCGAGGCCGGGGGCGGCGGTGAGCCGGCCCATGACGCGGGCGAGGGTGGGCGCGTCAGGCTCGGGCTCCGGGCCCTGACCGCTCGTCGCCTCACGGGGCGCCGCGCGGCGCGGTCCGGGGCCGCCGGAGCGGGGCTGCTCATCGAGCACACGGTGCAGCCGGGCGGCCTCCACACGCCATTTGCGGTCCACGACCTCCTCCGGATACTCGCCCCAGTCGACCGGCGCCCAGTCCGGGCCCGGCTCGCTCGGGCCGCCGTGGAACAGCCTGGCGGCCAGCAGGGACGTCGCCTCGTCGATCAGCCCCGGCTCCTCCAGCAGATCGCAGGCGGGCCGCTCACTGAGCCGGGAGGCGAACCCCTCGGCCAGCCGGTCGCGGCGGGAGAGCTCGGTGAGGGCCGCGACCACGCCCGCGTCCAGCCGGGACGGCCAGCGGCCCATCCGCCACGCGGGCAGCGCAACCCTGGTCAGCAGCCGGTCCCACCCCGCGTACGCCAGGCCGACCTGCTCCTGGGCCACGATCCGCAGGCCGTAGTCGACGGTCTGGGCGCGCTCCGAGGCGGCGGCGGCGACGGCCCGCTCCATCTCGGCGGCGTGGTCCCGGCAGCCGCGCAGCAGCAGCCGGGCGATCCAGCCGAGGAACGCGAGGGCGGGGCGGCGCACCGCCCGGCCGAGAGCCGCGACAGGGGCCTCCCCGGCCTTGCCCGCGCCCCCGGAGCCCCGGGCGGCGACGGCGACGGCGGCGTCCAGACCACGGACGAAGCGGCGGGCGGCCGCTATGTCCGGGTGTACGGAGGGGCCGGTGCCCGCGACGACGGGCGCGAGCAGGGCGCGCAGCTCGGCGACCCGCATCCACCACAGGAACGGCGAGCCGATGACCAGCACAGGGGCCTGCGCACCCCGCCGCTCGCCTCTCCCCACGACCGAAGCACCGGCGGGCACGCTGCCCATGCCGCCGCCTGTCTTGGCACCGCCGCCCTTGGCGCCGTGCGCCCGATGCGTACGGTCCTCCAGCCAGCTGTCGCAGTCCGGGGTGAGCGCTATCGCGGACGGGGCGGGCACCTCCAGCCGATCGGCCAGGTCGCGGACCAGGCGGTAGAGGTCCGGGGCCGTCTCCTCGGCGATGGGCACGGTGGGACTGAGCGCCGGTCTGGCCCGGACCACCACGGCGGCCACGGCCGCCGCCAGCAGCAGGACCACCACGGCCCCGCCGACCACCGCCCAGCGGACGGCGGTCCACTCCTCGCCATGGGAGCCGCCGAGCCGCCCCGTGGCCCCGCCGACCAGCAGTACGGCGGCGACCGCCGCCGGGAGAAGCGCGACCGCGAGCGCGGTGCTCCGGATCCGCAGCACCGCGAGAGCACGAGCACGCGCTGAAAGCGCGCCTGCTTCCGGACCTGCCACGGTTCCATCACCCCCTGCTGTCCAGCCATGAATGAGCGGACGACGGTGGTGTTGTGCCCTTACTCCCCCCACTGTCGCACCGGCCGCCCGCGCCGCAACGCCGGTGGGCCAGTTGCCGCACCGCGCCTGAGCGGCACACTAGTTGGGGGTCCGCGCATGCGTCAGCAGGTTGCCGGGAGGGCTCACCCGATGGAATGGCCTTGGCCAGAACCGGGAACTTCTCGAGGAACCTTCTGGACGCTTACAGGTCCCCCTCGACCGGTTCTCGACCCGTTCTCGACCGGGCCTCAAGAGCCTCAGGCCGATGCCGTCCCGGGTCCGGCCTCCTCCGCCGCCTTGGCGGCGATGTCCGAGCGGTGGTGGGAGCCGTCCAGGCCGATCCGGGCGACCGCGCGGTACGCCCGTTCGCGCGCCTTGACCAGATCCGAGCCGGTCGCGGTCACGGACAGCACCCGGCCACCCGCGCTCACCACGTCACCCGACGCAACGTCCCGCTTGGTGCCCGCGTGCAGGACGTACGCCTTGGGCGCGTCCTGCTCGGCCACCTCTCCCAGACCGGTGATCGGATCGCCCGTACGGGGCGTCCCCGGATAGTTGTGTGAGGCGACCACGACGGTCACCGCCGCGCCATCGCTCCAGCGCAGCGGCGCCAGCGAGTCGAGTCGACCGGTCGCGGCGGCCAGCAGCACACCGGCCAGCGGAGTCTTCAGCCGGGCCAGGACCACCTGGGTCTCCGGGTCGCCGAAGCGCGCGTTGAACTCGATCACCCGCACCCCGCGCGAGGTGATCGCCAGCCCCGCGTACAGCAGCCCCGAGAACGGCGTCTCCCGGCGGCGCAGCTCGTCCACGGTCGGCTGCAACACGGTCGCCAGCACCTCGTCGACCAGCTTGGGGTCCGCCCACGGCAGCGGGGAGTACGCACCCATACCGCCCGTGTTCGGGCCCTCGTCGCCGTCGTAGGCGCGCTTGAAGTCCTGAGCCGGCTGCAGCGGCACGACCGTCTCGCCGTCCGTGACGGCGAAGAGCGACACCTCCGGGCCGTCCAGGTACTCCTCGATCACCACCCGCCCGCACGCCAGCGCGTGCTCGCGGGCAGTGGCGATGTCGCTGGTCACGACGACGCCCTTACCGGCCGCCAGCCCGTCGTCCTTGACCACGTACGGCGCGCCGAAGGCGTCCAGCGCCTCGTCGATCTCCGCCTCGTCCGTACAGACGTAAGCGCGCGCGGTGGGCACGCCCGCCGCCGCCATCACATCCTTCGCGAACGCCTTCGACCCCTCCAGTTGCGCCGCCTCGGCGGACGGCCCGAACACCGGGATCCCCCGCGCGCGCACCACATCCGCCACCCCCGCCACCAGCGGAGCCTCCGGGCCGACCACCACCAGCTCCGCCTCCAGCGAGGCGGCCAGCTCGGCGACGGCCACGCCGTCGAGGGCGTCGACCGTATGCAGCTCGGCGACCTCCGCGATGCCGGCGTTGCCGGGCGCGCAGTGCAGAGCCGTCACGTCGGGGTCGAGGGACAGTGCGCGGCACAGGGCGTGTTCGCGGGCGCCGCTGCCGATGACGAGGACCTTCACGGTGAGCAGCCTATTGCCTCACCCCCCGGTCGCTCCGCTCCGGGGGCCCGGCCGCGCCTTGCGGGCGGCCGGGCGGGGGTGACTTACAGCTCGCCGGAGCGGACGCCCTTACGGAAGGCGTCCCACTCCTCGGCGGTGTAGCGCAGGGCCGGGAAGGCGGGGTTCTTCGAGTCGCGGATGGCGACGCCGCCGCCGGGGAGATCGGTGATCTCGACGCACTGGTTGCCGCCACTACTGAACCGCGACTTGCGCCACTGCGCCGCGCTCAGATCTATCGCGTAAAGGTCATCCTTGCGGCCAGGGGTGCTCACGTCATGTTCCTTTCGAGCAGGGCCTTGATGGTCTCCAGGGAATCATCCACGGAAAGCGCCGCCGCGACGATACGTTCGAACGCCATCTCGAAGAGCCTCGCGTCCTCGGCGCCCTCCAGGAAATAGCCGCCCTGGATGTTCTCGACGTTGACCACGGTGGGCCAAGGCTGTGGGAACCGCACCACTTCGAAGATCCCGAGCATCCCCGGATGCGGCGTCGAGTTCAGCGGCATGATCTGGATGGTGATGTTGGGCAGCTCCGACATGTCCAGCAGATGCCGCAGCTGCTCCCGCATGAGGGCCGGGTACGAGGCGAAGCGCTGGTACAGCGCCGCCTCGTGGATCACGGCCCACAACTTCGTCGGGTTGCCTGGCCGGGTGAGGATGGCCTGCCGCATCTTGCGGACCTCGGCCAGGGCCATCACTTCTTCTGTGGTGTGCGTCATGGCCGTGGCGGCGATGATCTCGCGCGCATAGGTGCCGGTCTGCAGCAGACCGTGGATCAGGCCCGGAGCGTAGACGTGCATGCTCTCCGCGTCGGATTCCAAGGTCAGAAAGTCCTTGTACGCGAGCGACACAACATCCCCGTACGCCCGCCACCAGCCCTGCTTCCCCGCGTCGCGTGCCAGGTCGATCAGCGCGGAGATGATGTCCGGGTCCGTCACTCCGTACAGCTTCAGGAGCGTGTCCACCTCCGGCACCGGCATGCGCGCCTTGGCGTTCTCGATGCGGGACATCTTGCTCAGATCCCAGCCCATCGCCTCAGCGGCCCGCTCCAGGCTCATGCCCGCGCCGCGACGGTAAGTACGTAAAGCCTCGCCGAGGCGACGCCTTCTGAGAGTTGGTACTGCCCGGGAATTCGGCATGGCTCTTTTCAGCCCTCCAAGGTGCTCCGCAAGGGTCCCCGGTGCAGTTTCACACCCCGTAGGTTCGCAAGTCGATAGAACATCCTTTCTTTCTTTTGGAATTTGACGCTCCAAGCTTGCCGGTAAATCTGCCGCCGGTGCATTCTTCCTGCACGCCACGAGCAAACTCATGCCGCTGGAGCTGCCATGCCTGCGCCGCTGAACCCCCAACTCCCCACCCCCGGACCGGTCATCAGCAGCGCCATAGCGTCCAGGACCGGCCACCCCGCCTACAGTCAAACCCTCCCCTGCGAGCCGGAATCCGCCCGCCGCGCCCGCCTCCTCGTGCGCACCGCCTGCGACACCTGGCACCTGCCCGGCCTCGCCGACCGCGCCGCGCTGGTGATTTCGGAGCTTGTGAGCAACTCCGTCGAGCACAGCGGCAGTCGGGCCATGCGCGTGACCGTCTCCCGCCCCGCGCCCGACCGGGTGCGGCTGTCCGTGGTCGACCGGTCCCACGCCAAACCCGCCGCCCGCACGGCCTCCGAGGACGACGAGCACGGCCGCGGCCTGGCGCTCGTCGAGGCGGTCTCCGACCGCTGGGGCACGGATCCGCTCCGCTGGGGCAAGCGGGTCTGGGCGGAGTGCGCCCTGGAGGCGCGCTGACCTCACACTGCACGCGAAGGAAGGGTGCTTCGCAGGTACGGGTGTGGGCGCGCTTCGCTTCGCTGCGCTTGTGCCTATGCGCCGTCTCGCGGCATTCGTCTCACGCGGGCGCGGCTTTCGTCTCGGACCCTCCGGGTCCAAAGCGCCAGCAGGAGGAGGGAAGGGGGGCGGCCGGCCCGGTGTCCCGGTTCCTCGACCCGGCGGGCGGCTGAGCTCACGACAGGCTCCGCTGCGCTCCGCCGCGACTGCTGCCGCGCGGTGGCCAACCGGTCCATCCAGCGGTGCGCTGATCCAGGGCCCGGGAGCGCGACGAACAGACGAGCACAATGGGGCGGGACCGGCCCTCCCCCACCCCCTCTTAAATAATCGCTTGCTCTACATCAAGCATTATCGCTTGTTCTGCATCAAGCATTTTTTTGAGAGGGGGTGGGTGGAGGGCCTGAACCGGACCGGCATCCACCGCTCCGGGCGACCATCCACCGTTCCGCCACCCGTCGGCCGGTGAGGGCCCGTTGAGCTGGACGGCAACGATGCCTCCGACGCCCCTCCCCTCCCCGCTACCAGCCGCTTTGCGCCAAAGGCGCGAGACGATGCCCGCTCACGGCGGCCGGGCCATGCCGTCCAGCGGCGTTGGCCCGTCCGTCGCGCTCCCACGCCACCCAGTCGAGCGCACCGCTGGACCGACCGGCTCGCCCCCGCGCGGCAGCAGTTGCGGCGGAGCGCAGCGGAGCCAGTCTTGAGCTCAGCCATCCACCGAGCCGAGGAACCGGGACAACGGGCCAGCCGCCCCCTCCCCCCTTCTCGCCGGCGCTTTGGACCCGGAGGGTCCGAGACGAAAGCCGCGCCCGCGTGAACCGAATACCGCGAGACGGCGCACAGGCGCCCACCCCGACTCTCGGCAGACGGCTGTTCCCGGCGTCATCCGTCACGAGACAGCAGCGCTTCCCAACCGAGTCCGGCCACGGCAGCAGGCGGGGCCTCGCGCTCATGTCACCGCCGCCTTCGCGCCGCACCCGACAGCCCACACTGTTGCCGTCGTTCGTGCACGATGACGTACAGCCGGACAAGACCCGTGCCCGCGACATCCGCACCACGCGGCAGCCATGCGTAAGCCAGGGGGACACTCGCCAGACGAACCGTCGGCGTATCCGCACACTGGACGTCTGGCCGGATTCCAACTGCCCGATGCCGCCCTGGAGGAGGACGCCATCGGGACTTGGCAGCAGGCCTGGTCGCCCCCTCAGACCACGTTCGGTCCGACCGTCGCTCCGGGCAGGCAACTGATACGGCTCGGCAACCCCAACGGGCCGAGCTGAGCCCTGCCTACGGGCGGATGATGCCCGGTTGGCTGCCGCCGCGGGGGCCGGAGCCGACAGCCGGGCCATGCGCGCCCGGCGATCAGCGAGGCCGCCTCCGACTTCTGGGGACCGTGCGGGGCACCACCCATCCGTATAGCGACGCTAGATTTCCTGTCGGCGACCTGATAGCGTCGACCATGTTCCTAGCGTCGCTAGCAAACGGGAGAAACCATGCTCACGCCCATCGCCTACGGACTGGCCGTCTTCCTCACCCTCTTCGTCGTCTTCATCGGCGCGCGGTTCCTGGTGAGCCCCCAGGCAGCCGCAACCGGCTTCGGCGTACCCGCCAAGCAACACGGAGACGCCGCCTACCTGACGGTGAAGGGCCTGCGCGACCTCACCTCGGGCGTGATCGGCCTCGCCCTGCTCGCCTTCGCGGACGCCCACGCCGTGGGCTGGTACATGCTGGCCGTCGCACTCACCCCACTCGGCGACACTCTGATCGTCCTGCGCAACGGCGGCACCAAAGCGGCGGCCTTCGGTATCCACTTCGCCACCGCCGTGGTCGTCCTCATCAGCGCCGCGCTCCTCTTCGCCGTCTGAAGCCGCTTCGCCGTCTGAATCTCAGAACCCATCGCCCAAATCCCCCAAAGGGAGCTACACAGATGTCTCTGATCGTGCCGGAATTCAACGAGTCCGTGATCGTCCGCGACGCCGAGGCCGAGGTGATCGGCCAGGCCCCGACCACCATCAAGCTGCTGGCCGACAGCGGCTCGACCGGCGGCGCGCTGTCCACTCAGCGGGTCACGCTGACCGACGGCGCGGACGGTGCCAGGCCGCATCACCACGCCAATTCCGCCGAGTTGTTCTACATGCTGGACGGCACCGCGCAACTGCTGTCCGGCGAGCAGGTCGTGACCGCCGAACGCGGCGATCTGGTCATCGTCCCGCCCGGCCTCGCACACGCCTTCGCCGCCGCACCGGGGCACAACGCCGACATCCTTATCGTCATCACCCCCGGCGTCGAGCGGTTCGAGTACTTCCGCCACCTGGAGCGCATCGCCTACGGGAAGGTGCCGCCGGAAAGTCTGCTGGAGGTCCAGGAGCTCTACGACACCTACTTCCGCACCAGCGTCCCCTGGGACCAGGCCCGATCCTGAGGGAACACCACACGCAGCAACACGCCCCGGGGAGCCCGTACGGCCGCGGAGCTGTCCAAGCGCTACGAGCGCGTGCAGGTGTGCGCCGACAACCAGCAGGTGGTGCACCGCTCCGAGATCGTGATGATCGCCGTACGCCACCAGGACCGGCACGAAGCGCTCACCGATCTGAGGGGACGTCCTTGACGAACACGATCCCGTCGTAGTCGGCCAGGCGGGCCGGGTCGAGGGGGGCGTAGCCGAACCAGGGGGAGACGCGGGCGGCGGGCCGCGGGTCGGCGAGGGAAGTGGCCAGCTGGGGCGTGTCGATGAGGTAGCGGTCCTCCGGGAGGGCGTACAGGAGACCTTCGAGGGTGTCCGGGGGCGGGGTGTCCACACCCTGGTGCCGGATCGTGCCGAGCGCCGTGGCCACGAAGGCATACCCGCCGCCCAGGTGGGCGTTCACCAGCGCGCCCGCGCTCCACCACTCCAGCAGCGGGTGGTCCCACATCCGCATCGTGCTCTTCTCCCGCTGGAGATGGGAGTTGTGGGCGTGGATGAGTGCCGGGCCCCGTTCGACGATGGCGAGGAGGTTGTCGGCCATCATCCGGTCCCGCAGGCCCAACAGCCGCGTCATGCGGGCCGGTGAGGTGTCGGCCATCCAGTAGTGGTAGCGCAGCAGGCCGGTGGCGGTGCGCCCGTACAGACGGGCCCGGTCCCAGGCCTCCCGCGAGGTCGCCGCGATCAGGTGCGGTGTCTGCTCGTCGAACAGCGCCACCAGATCGTCGGCGAGCAGCCGCAGCTCCCTGGCCTCGGCCGACTGCCCCACGGACTGGGCCGGTTCCATCATCGCGGCGGGATTGGTCCACTGGTCGTCGGCGCCGAGCAGGCGGTCGAGCGTTTCCGCGGTGCAGGGGAGCAGGTCCGCGTGCACGTGGGCCGCGAGGTAGCCGTGGAGTGCGGTGAGGGCCTGCCGGGGGCTCGCGGCGCCGCTGATCTCCAGCGGGCCGTCGATACCGGCGAAGCGCAGCCGCTCGGGCTCGGGCCGGCCGTCGTTGTACTCCCTTATCCAGCGGACGAGTTCACGGTTGGCCGCGGACGCACCCCATTCGTGGCTGAATCCGCGCTCCATGACGTCGTCGAGGGTGCCCGTGCCCGAGGTGACGTAGTCGTCCACGACCAGGCCCATCATGCAGTCGCTCTCGATCGCGATCGTCCGGTAGCCCTCCTGCTCGACGAGTTGGCGGAAGAGATCGTTGCGCACATCGAGCAGCGTGTCCTCGCCGTGGGTGGGCTCGCCCAGGGCGAGCAGCCGGGGCCGGGCCGGAAACAGCCTCATGACGGCTTCGGCCTCGACGGCATGGGTGGTGTCCTTGATGTCGGTAGCCATGCCTTAAACGGTATCGTTGAACCTCCGGTTGAAACTTTTCCGCGATATCGGCAGGACCATGGGGCAAAACCTTCAAAACGGCGAACGGCTCAGGCCCGTTGACCTGGCGCGCGGGCACGGTCTGTCCACGCAGGCGATCAGAAACTACGAGGAGGCCGGCATCCTTCCGGCCGCCGATCGCACACCCCACGGCTACCGCACCTATACGCCACTGCACGCGCGGGCCCTGGACGCGTTCCTCGCTCTGGTGCCCGGCCACGGCCACCACACGGCGACGTCGATCATGCGGGCGGTGAACGAGGGCGCGGTCGACGAGGCGTTCCGCCTCATCGACGAAAGCCACGCCCAACTGCTCGACGACCGGCGGACCCTCCAGGCCGTGGAGAGCGCCCTCCGCGACCTGGCGCCCACGACGTCCACACCCGACCCGGCGGTGTCCGGGCCCGTCCCGGCGGTGTCCGGGCCCGGCGGCACCTTCATCGGACCGCTGGCCGAAGAGCTCGGCCTCCGGCCCGCGACGCTGCGCAAATGGGAGCGCGCCGGTCTGGTCCGCCCGCCCCGCGACCCGCTGACCGGGTACCGCGTCTACGACGAGGCCGCCGTACGGGACGCCCGCCTCACCCACCAACTCAGGCGCGGCGGCTACCTGCTGGAGCAGATCGCCCCGCTGATCGCCCAGGTGCGGGCGGCCGGCGGGCTCGAGCCGCTGGAGGCCGCGCTGCGCGACTGGCACGGCCGGCTGTCCGCCCGCGGGCGGACGATGCTGACCGGGGCGGCCGAGCTGGAGGCGTATCTGCGCGAATGCGAGTGACAGCGTCGGTCGCCGGGGCCGGATTACCCGCGCTGTCAGTGCCGCCTGCGACACTGCCCACCATGCCGGAATCGAATGCGAAGGCCAATCTCCGCCGCTATCTGGGCAGCGCCCGCGAGGCCCTGCTGTGGAAGCTCGACGGACTCTCGGAGTACGACATCCGCCGCCCGCTGACGCCGACGGGCACCAACCTCCTGGGGCTGGTCAAGCATGCCGCCGGAGTGGAGGTGGGCTACTTCGGCGACGTCTTCGGACGGCCGTACGACGAGCCGCTGCCCTGGATGGCAGAAGGCGCCGAGCCCAACGAGGACATGTGGGCGACCGCCGACGAGTCGCGCGAGGACATCGTCGGGATGTACCAGCGCGTATGGACCCATGCGGACGCCACGATCGAGGCGCTACCGCTCGACGCGAGCGGTCA
>NZ_MUNE01000750.1 GCF_002154605.1 Streptomyces milbemycinicus
CTGATGCGCTGCTCCGGCCAGGGCCAGGTCTTCCTCGCGGAGAACGCCGCCGAACTTCACCCGATCGAGCTCCAGGGCGACGCCATCTGTGTGTCCGCCGAGAGCGTGCTCGCCTTCGACGAGGGGCTGCACCATGAGGTGCGCCGGATCGAGGGCCACGGGATTCCCGGCGGCGCGCTGTTCACCATGCAGTTCCAGGGCACCGGAACCGTGATCGTGAAGACCCTGGGCACGCCCGTCGTACTGCCGGTCACCCCCACGACCTTCGCCGACGCCAATGCCATCGTCGCCTGGTCCGCCGCCTCGCAGGTGATCATCTCCAGCCAGGTGCGGCTGCGCCGCAACGCCTACCCCGGCCACAGCGGCGAGACCGTGAACCTCCAGTTCCGCGGTGCGCCCGGCAACTTCATCGTCGTCCAGCCCTACGAGGTCTAAAGGGACCGCCATGGACCAGCAACTGATCACCGGTTACGCCCCGGCCCCGGTCTCCGCCCGCATGGAGAACCACGGCAGCAGCATGCTCAAGGTCGCCATGCAGAGCGGCCAGGACCTCTACGCCCGCACCGGCTCGATGGTCGCGTACGAGGGCTTCGTCCAGTACGAGCCCAACCCGCCCGCGGTGCGCCAGATGGCCTCCCAGTGGCTCACCGGTGAGGGCGCCCCGCTCATGAAGTGCACCGGCGACGGCCTGCTCTATCTCGCCGACTACGGCGCGGACGTCGTCTGCGTCAACCTCAACGGCGACTCGCTGTCGGTCAACGGGACCAATCTGCTCGCCTTCGACGCCCACCTCCAGTGGGGCGTCGAGCGGGTCAAGGGCATCGCCAAGTTCGCCGGGCAGGGCCTGTTCAACGTGGGCATCTCCGGCACCGGCTGGGTCGCCCTGACCTCCCGGGGCACCCCCATCGTCGTCGACTGCGGCCGCGGCGAGGACGAGACGTACGTGGACCCGGACGCGCTCGTCGCCTGGTCCACCAACCTCAAGGTGAAGGGGAAGCGCAGCTTCAAAGCGTCGTCCCTGATCGGCCGGGGCAGCGGCGAGGCCTACCAGCTCGGCTTCTCCGGGCAGGGCTTCGTCGTCGTCCAGCCCAGCGAGGACAGCACTGACCGGCTCCGGGCGCGGGGCTGAGGGGGAGCGAAGACATCATGCAGAGCCCGCTTTTCGGCCTCACCGAGGCCCAGACCCAGGACCGCTACGCGCTGCAGAACCCGCAGCTGCTGCGGGTCGCCCTCGAAGGACACCAGGACGTACTGGCCCGCAAGGGCACCATGGTCGCCTACCAAGGGCTGATCGAGTTCGACGGCGAATACCAGACGCAGGGGCAGCAGCGCGCCCGGGCCCGCACCGGGGAGGCGCTGGACCTGATGCGCTGCTCCGGCCAGGGCACCGTCTACCTGGCCAACCTCGCCCAGCACGTCCATGTCGTGGATGTGGACCATGAGGGGCTGACCGTCGACAGCTCCTATGTGCTCGCGCTCGACTCGACCCTGCACTGGGAGTCGATCGCGGTGGACAGCCAGTACGGCATCTCCGGCTCGGGGAAGTACAACCTCAACATCTCCGGCCAGGGCAAGGTGGCCCTGATGACCTCGGGCCAGCCGCTCATGATGCAGGTCACCCCGGACAAGTACGTCAACGTGGATGCGGACGCCATCGTCGCCTGGTCCACCTCGCTGCGGGTCCAGATGCAGGCGCAGACGCACTCCAGCGGGGTGTGGCGGCGCCGCGGCAACACGGGGGAGGGCTGGGAGCTCAGCTTCCTCGGCCAGGGCTATGCACTGGTGCAGCCCAGCGAGCTGCTGCCGCCGCAGAACGCGGTGATCGGTGGCGGGGCGGCCGCTCAGTTCGGCATGGGCCAGCACGGCGCCCGCGGGCAGAACCAGGGCAACATCTTCAACAACTGACGGCGGCAGCCGACGCTCCGGGCAGGACAGCCCGGGGCGGCCCCGGGCGTACCGTACCCGCGCGTCCCTCACACCAGCGCGCGGGTACGGGTCAGCAGGCGGCGCACCGACTCGTCGGCCACGCCCGCCACCTCGTCATAGCCGAACCAGCGCAGGTCCAGCGACTCCTCACTGATCGCCGCCACCGCGTCCCGCGGGGCCAGCGCCGCGTACTGCACATCCAGATGCCAGGCACACGGCGTCAGATGGCGGTCGAGCCGCACCGGACCGGCCGGCAGCAGCGTCAGCCCCTCGATGCCCGACTCCTCGGTGGCCTCGCGCAGCGCCGCGTCCGTCAAGGTGGCGTCCCCGGGCTCGCAGTGGCCGCCCATCTGGAGCCACATCTTCAGCTTGCGGTGGAGCGTCAGCAGAACGCGCCCCCGGGACGGGTCGATCACCAGCGCGCTGGCGGTGATGTGCCCGTCCTGGCACGCCTTCCACATCCCGTCCGGATACGCGGCCAGATGGTCGCCGTAATCCAGCCGCAGCCGCTCCTGCCCGTCGTCCGGCGCGGACCACTCGCGCAGCACCCGCGCCGCGTCCTCGTGCAGGCTCACCGGCCGCTCTCGCCCTTCCCGCCGGTGCCGCCCTCTTCCTCTTCCCCGCCGTCCGCGTCGCTCTTACGGTCGCTCTTGTCGTCGGTCTTGGCGTCCTTTTCGCCGCCCGCGGCCTCGCCGAGCATCTTGTCCAGCTCGGAGAAGTCCAGCTGCTCGCGGTGGACGAAACCGTCCGGGTCGTCCAGGTCCTCGGCCGTCGGCAGCATGTCGGGGTGGGCCCACAGCCCGTCGCGCCCGTCCAGGCCGCGGGCGTCGGTCAGCGAGGCCCACAGCCGCGAGGCGTCGCGCAGCCGCCGCGGACGCAGCTCCAGGCCGATCAGCGTGGCGAAGGTCTGCTCGGCGGGGCCGCCACTCGCCCGGCGCCGCCGCAGCGTCTCGCGCAGGGCGTCGGCCGACGGCAGATGGGGCGCGGCGGCGGCGTGCACCACCGCGTCCACCCAGCCCTCCACCAGCGCCAGAGCGGTCTCCAGACGGGCCAGCGCGGCCTTCTGGGCCGGGGTGTCCTCCGGCTGGAACATGCCCTGCTGCAGCGCCTCCTGCAGCTGCTCGGGGTGGGTCGGGTCGAGCTGGCCGACCGCGTCCTCCAGCTTCGCGGTGTCGACCTTGATGCCCCGGGCGTACCCCTCGACCGCGCCGAACAGATGCGAGCGCAGCCACGGCACATGCGAGAACAGCCGCTGATGGGCGGCCTCGCGCAGTGCCAGGTACAGCCGGACCTCGTCCTCGGGGACGCCGAGCCCGGAGCCGAACGCCGCGATGTTGATCGGGAGCAGCGCCGCCTTGCCCACGGGCCCGAGCGGCAGCCCGATGTCCGTGGAGCCGACGACCTCACCGGCCAGCACGCCCACCGCCTGCCCGATCTGGGTGCCGAACATCGCGCCGCCCATGGAGCGCATCATCCCGAGCAGCGGGCCGGCCATGGCCTGCATCTCCTCGGGGAGCACATCGCCCATGGCCGCGCCGACCCGCTCGGCGACCGGGTCCACCAGGTCCTTCCACACCGGCAGCGTGGCCTCGACCCACTCGGCGCGGCTCCAGGCCACCGCGGAGCCCGAGCCCGAGGGCAGCGATGTGACGCCGTCCAGCCACAGGTCGGCCAGGCGCAGCGCCTCCTGGACCGCCGCGCGCTCGGCCGGGCCGACGCTCGCGTCCTTGGTGCCGTCCGCGGTGCCGCGCGCCACCGTCTGCCGGGCGATGTCCTTGGCCATGTCCCAGTTCACCGGGCCGCCCTCATAGGAGAGCATCTGGCCCAGCTGCTGGAAGGCCGCGCCCAGGTCGCTCGGGTTCAGCGACCCGAACATTGCGGCGAACGGGTTCTCCCCGCCGCCACCGCCCGCGCCGAACCCGAACGGATTCGCGGGGCCCTGACTGCCGCCGTGGCCGCCCTTCTGCTTGCCGTCGTCGCCGTCCTCCGGCTCCTCCGGCGGGAGGCCGAATCCGAATGGGGTGTCACTCACGGGTTCCCTCGGCTCGTAGGGCCGCCGGTCTGGCCGGCGGCGAATGCCCTTGCATCACCACCCAGCCTAGACACCTCGCCGGTTTGCGGGCTCAGTGCTTCGCTGATAGCGGGCCTGCGGCAGGATGGACGTCACCTGGTACGTATGCGTCAGTGCGCTGCGTACTGAAGACAACCGCTGGAGACGCCCGGTGAGTTCCCCAGACCGAGAAGTTCGCGCAGCGCGAAACGATCCGCCGCGCACCGCACGACGCCCTGTCGTCGCGGTCACCGGCGCCGCGTCGGGCGCCGGAGCCCTGCTCACGCAGCGGCTCGCCGAATCCGACGAGACCAAGCACGTCCTGGCCATCGACGAGCGCCGCGGCGATGTGACCGAGGCGCAGTGGCACGTCCTGGACGTGCGCGACCCGGCCATCGCCGACAAGCTGCGGGGTGTCGACGTCGTCGTCCACCTCGCCGTCGACCTCGACCTGGGCACCGACCCGGCCGCCCGTACGGCCTACAACGTGCGCGGCACCCAGACCGTCCTGACCGCCGCCGCGGCCGCCGGGGTGCGCCGCGTGGTGCTGTGCACCTCCGCGATGGTCTACGGGGCGCTGCCCGACAACGACGTACCGCTCGCCGAGGACGCCGAGCTGCGCGCCACGGCGGAGGCCACCGGCGTCGGCGACCTGCTGGAGATCGAACGGCTCGCCCAGCGCGCCCCCAGGGCCCACCCCGGCCTGAACGTCACCGTCGTACGCCCCGCCATCCTGGTCGGCGGCACGGACACCGCGCTCACCCGCTACTTCGAGTCACCGCGCCTCCTGGTGGTCGCCGGCTCCCGCCCCACCTGGCAGTTCTGCCACATCGAGGACCTGGTCGGCGCGCTGGAGTACGCGGCGCTGGAGAAGGTCGAGGGCGAGCTGTCGGTCGGCTGCGACGGATGGCTGGAACAGGAGGAGGTCGAGGAGCTGTCCGGCATCCGGCGCATGGAGCTGCCCTCGGCGGTCGCCCTGGGCGCGGCCTCCCGGCTGCACCGGCTGGGCCTGACCCCGTCCCCGGCGGGCGACCTGGCGTACACCATGCACCCCTGGGCGGTCAGCGGCAGCAGGCTGCACGAGGCGGGCTGGCGCCCGCGCTGGACGAACGAGGAGGTCCTCGCCGAGCTGCTGGAGGAGGNNGCCCTGGTGGGCACCGCGGCGATCGTCCGCCGCGCCCGTAAGGCGCGCCGTAGGGCCTGAGCGGAAACCGGGTTCCGCCATCCGGCATTCCACGGAGTGAGCGCGTGGGGCACGATGGGGCGCATGGGACGTAGGTACGACCATCCGGGTGAGCTGGCGGCCGCCGATCCGATCCGCCTGCTCGCCATCCGTGACACCCCCCTGTCCGTCGACGAGGTGTTCGGGGCGGTCGGCGACCCCGCCGCGGGGGGCACCGCGCTGTTCGTCGGCACCGTGCGTGACCACGACGGAGGCACCGACGTGGGCGCCCTCGGCTNNGCACCGCGCCGAGGCATTCGCGGCCTGCCGCCGCCTGATCGACGACCTCAAGAGCGAGGTCCCCATCTGGAAGCACCAGACCTTCGCGGACGGTACGGATGAGTGGGTGGGCGCTTAGCGCCTTGTTGGGCGAGGG
>NZ_MUNE01000751.1:0-357 GCF_002154605.1 Streptomyces milbemycinicus
CCGCCCCGCCCGCCCGGGCGAGCAGTACGGAACCGACGAGCGAGGCCACCAGGGCCGCGACGGCGATCAGCCAACCGGTCCGCACACCGGTGGCGCGGCGCAGCTCGTAGCGCAGCGGCCAGGCCGGGCCTGGCAGCGGCAGCCGCGGGAGCACACGGGGCGGAGTGACCCGGGGACCGCGGGCGACGCTGTCGCCACGCGTGGCCTCCAGGCCCATGTCGGCGGTCTCCTCGACCAGCCGGTGCACGACGATGCCATGGCGGTACGCGGCCTCGCCGACGGCGGCGCAGGGCAGCCCGTAGACAGAGATGCGCGTCTCGTCCTCCCGCACCACCGAAAGCCGACGCCCGACCGCGG
>NZ_MUNE01000751.1:406-780 GCF_002154605.1 Streptomyces milbemycinicus
CCGCGGGCACGGCGTCCGCGGGCACGCCGTCCGCAGGCACGCCGTCCTCAGGCACGGCGTCCTCAGACAAGGCGACGCCCGCAGGCACGGCATCCTCAGACACGCCTACGTCCACGGACACGGCGACATCAGTTGGCGCGGAGGCATCGACAGGCCTCGCAACATCCGCAGGCCCCGAGGCGTCCCCGGGCACGACAGCGTCCGAAGCCCCGGAGTCGCCCCCAGCCACGGCAGCGTGCGCGGACCCCAAGGCATCTCCGGGCGGGGCAGCGGGCGTGGGCACGGCGACGCTCGGTTGCCCGGTCCGGCAGTCGGGCTCGGCCTTGACCCCGGCCGCAGCTACCTCCTCGCCCTCCGCTCCGCCAGCCACTCCA
>NZ_MUNE01000752.1 GCF_002154605.1 Streptomyces milbemycinicus
CCGCGACGCGCCCGGCCGCCGGGTGCTGCTCGCCCTCGACCCCGGCCCGCACCCGGCGGCCGGGCGCGTCGCGGGCGCGCAGCCAGGCGGATACGGCGCGGGCGTGGGCGTCGAGGGCGGCGTAGCTGATCCGCTGTCCGCCGCCGCCTTCGGCCGGGTACACCAGCGCCTCGTCGGCGGCGCACAGCATGGCCCGGTCCATCAGGGCCTCGGCCAGATTCGTATGTCGGTGCATTCTCGTCTCCCCAGCGCCTGACGTGACCCGGCCCCACACCGCCTCGCTGCCTCGGTAGAGGGGGCATCGAGGTGTCGAGACAGCGAGGCGGCGGCTGGAGAGGAGTGTCGGGGCGGCGGCTCGAAGGCGGCTCGAACTTGGGCAGGTCATAGGACAAGCGGCAAACCTGTGCGGCTCATATCTCGCACCATGACATTTGTCCTGCCGGACTGCGGACTGTCGACACTGTCGCCGACCGGTCACGGTCCGTAGCGTTTCCTCCATGACGAGTACAGCGATGACGGCGGCGGATCCGCCCGTGGTGGAGTTCGCCGGTGTGGCGAAGCACTACGGTGCGGTGCGCGCGGTCAAGGGCATCGATCTGACCATCCGGCGCGGCGAGTCGATCGCCCTGCTCGGCCGCAATGGCGCGGGCAAGTCCACCTCGATCGGCATACTGCTCGGTTTGCTGCCGCCGAGCTCGGGCCGGGTGCGGCTCTTCGGCGGCGCGCCGGAGGCGGCGGTCCGCTCGGGGCGGATCGGCGCGATGCTGCAGGAGGGTGCGCTGATCACCCGTGTGACGGTCCGTGAGCTGGTCGCCTTTGTGGCCGGCACCTACCCGAGGCCGCTGCCGGTCGCCGAGACGCTGGAGCTGGCGGGGCTGACCGAGCTCGCGGAGCGGCGGGCGGACCGGCTCTCCGGCGGGCAGGCGCAGCGGCTGCGGTTCGCGCTCGCCATGGCGGGCGGGCCGGAGCTGGTGGTGCTGGACGAGCCGACGGCGGCCCTGGACGTAGCGGCCAGGCGCGAGTTCTGGGCGGCGATGCACTCCTACGCGGCGCGGGGCAACACGGTCTTGTTCTCCACCCACTATCTGGAGGAGGCCGATGACAACGCCGACCGGATCGTGGTGATCGACAAGGGCCGCAAGGTGGCGGACGGCACGGGCGAGGAGATCAAGCGGACGGTGGGCGGCAATGTCGTCGCCTTCGACCTGGAGGACCGCTCCTCCGAGGGTCTTGAGCTGCTTCCTGGGGTGACGAGCGTCGAGATCCGGCGCGGCCGGGCGTATCTGCGCAGCGCCGAATCGGATGCGACGGTGCTGGCGCTCGCCGAGCGCGGGGATGTGCGGAATCTGGAGGTGCGGGTGTCGCGGCTGGAGGACGCCTTCGTCGCGCTCACCACCGGCCGGGACGATCGAGAGGAGGCGGTGGTCTGATGCTGACGTCCATCGCGTTGGAGCTGCGCAGGATGACCCGTGACATGGCCTTTCTGGTCTTCGGGGTCGCCCTGCCGGTGGTGATGTATCTGCTCTTCACCAATGTCGGCGGCGGGGACGGCGACAAGGGCTCCCATGACACCGCGGCGATGATCGGGATGGCGGCTTACGGCGCGCTCGGCGCGGCCCTGGCGAACGGCACGGGTGTGGCGGAGGACCGGGGGCGCGGCTGGCTGCGGCAGTTGCGGATCACGCCGCTGACGCCGCTGGAGGTGGTGGGGGCGCGGGCGGTGACCGGTTCGCTGGTGGTGCTGCCGTCGATCGTGGCGGTGATGGGAGCGGGGTTCCTGGTCAACGGGGTGCGGATGCCGGTGCTGCGGGCGCTCGCCCTGGTGGCGGTGTTGTGGCTGGGCACCCTGCCGTTCACGCTGCTGGGCCTCGGCAACGGCTACCGGCTGTCGGCCCAGAGCACGGGCATGGTCAATACGGCGGCCAGTATGGGGCTGTCCATCATCGGCGGGCTGTGGATTCCGCTGAGCGCCTTCCCGGACTGGTTCGGCTCGATCGCCGAGTGGACGCCCACGAATCGTTTTGCGCAGTTGGGGTGGGATGTGTCCGAGGGCGCGCTGCCGGCGGTCGGGGCGGTGGCGGTGCTGGCGGGGTGGTTCGCGGTGTTCGGCGCGTATGCGGCGGCCGCGTACCGGAAGAGCACCCACACCAGGTGAGCTGATGTTCCGGTCAGGTCGGCCGCGTCCCCCTTTTTTTCGCGGCTCGGTTCTCCGCCGGCTACCGCTGGGAGGTGCCCCCGCCGGCTCACTCGCCTTTGCGGTCGACCTTCACGGTCCAGCCGCCGCCCATGGTGCGCCCGGTGACGCTCACGCGCACGTTGTCCTGGCGCGCGGACAGGGCCTCCCCGACACCCAGCGGGGCGTCGGCGAGTTCGGGATAGACCGACTCGTTCCAGCACGCCCCGCTGCCGGGGTGGCCGTCCAGCACCTCGATCGGGCCGTCGCCCGAGGCGGTGTCGTTGCGCACACGGTAGACCAGCACGCCCTCGGTGCAGGTGGCGGCGTCGTTGCCGTAGGGGCCGCGGGCCTCGATGGCCAGCGCGGTGGTGGCGCCGGTGCGCACCACGACGAGGCGGGTGCGGCTGTCCGCGGCCGGGCTGCCGCCCGCCATGGGCGCGTCGAGGGGTTCGAGGGTGTGCAGGGTTGCGCCGGGGGCGCGCACACATTGGACCTGGCGCGGGCGCAACCATCCGAGCTTCCATTTGTGCCACCCGAAGGGGTCGGGCGCCAGCCCGAACTGGCTGCCCATCAGGTCCCAGTCCCCGACATAGGTGTCCCAGTCGCCCTCGCCGTCGGGGCTCTTCGGCCGGTGGTAGAGGTCGGGGAGGTCGAAGACATGGCCGGTCTCATGGGCCAGCACATTCCGGTCCGGCGGGTGGTTCTCGAATACGGTCACGAGCCGGCGCAGCTCGACTCCGTCGGCGCGCAGCGGCTGCTCGAAGTTGACCACTTTTGTCGCGTCGGCGTCCACACCCGGGGCGTCGGGGTCGGCGACGAGGTAGACGACGTCATAGCGGCCGAAGTCGATCGAGGGGTCGGCGGCGGCGATGGCGTCGCGCAGATACGCGGCCCGCCGCCCGGCGTTCCAGTCGCGCTTTATGGCGTACGAGGTGGATGCCTCGGGCATGGTGATCCATCGCTTCGCGGCATGCACCCGCAGCCTGAACTGCCCGTATGAGGCGCGCCGGAAGAATGCCGTGGTCGCGGGGATGTGATCGGCGGCCAGCCGTCGCGGAGTCACCTTGGGCGTGGCGTCCGGGAAGGAGAGGAAGATCATGGCCGCGTGGAGCGTGCGGGCGGGGCGGGGGTAGCCGGCGTTCCAGGTGTCCACGCCCTCGGAGTGGTGGGCCCCGGTGCGTTCGAGCGTGCACGGCCCGCCCGCGCCCGCCGCGAAGGCGGGGCCGGACACCACGGTGGTGGCGATCATGGCGCTGAGGGAGGTGAGCACGGCCCCGGTGCGGCGCAGCCGAGGCGGGCGCCCCACACCCTCAGGGAGTCGGCCCACCCTCGCGGGGAGTGGGCCCACCCCCTCGGGCGGCTGAGGACGCGCCATGCCGACCTCCCAGACCTAGACCGACCACCCCATCCACCCTGAGTCGGATGCGTGCGGTACGCCCTGTTCGGCTGGCCCAGTCGAGTGAACCGGCCCCGATGCGGGTACGTAACAGACGGTCACAGTCGGTCGTGAGGGCAGTGGGTCCGTGCAGAGTCGAACAGATACGACCAAACACATGTACAAGGCAACGATGGTCGCGATCGCATGGTTGGAACGGCCGGAGCATGAGCCTCTATGATCGGCACATTTCCAGCGGGGACTCCCTATTCGGGCAGGCATTCAGGGCCCGCCCGGCACCCGGTGTGAGACATGCACAAGATGTGTACGACAGACCTGTACGAGACGAGCGCCACGCGGGAGCGAGCGGTGAGCGGATCCCCTGACGGCCAGGGTCGCGCGCCCGGCGCGACTCTGCCAACGATCACGGAACGTAACGCGGCGCCCAGCGCCGGGC
>NZ_MUNE01000753.1 GCF_002154605.1 Streptomyces milbemycinicus
TCCTCGCCGGTCGCGGCGGCGCCGCCGCGACCGGCGAGGACGGCGGGAACAGCGGGATCGGCGAGGACGGCGGGAACAGCGGGATCGGCGGGGACAGCGAGACCAGCGAGGTCAACGGGGCGAGCGGCGGCGACGCGAGTACGCAGCCCCGGGACACCGCGCCGGCCCGTGCCCGTCCGCTGAGGCCCGAGGAGTGGCGCGCCGACTGTCTGGCCACCGTCACCACCCACGATCTGCCGAGCACCGCCGCCCGCCTCACCGGCGGCCATGTCGAGCTGCGGCACCGGCTCGGCCTGCTCACCCGCCCGTTCGCGCGCGAGCGGGCCGAGGAGGCGGTGGAGCTCGCGGAGTGGCTGGGGCTGCTGGGGCGGCTGGGGATGCTGCCGGAGGGGCCGGGCGACGAGGAGGCGGCCGTCAAGGCGGTCCACCGCTTTTTGCTGCGCACCCCGGCGAAACTGGTCGGCGTGTGGCTGCCGGACACGGTGGGGGACCGGCGCCCGCAGAACCTCCCCGGGACCTGGGACCAGTATCCGAACTGGCGGCTGCCCATCGCGGACGCGACCGGCCGCCCCGTATCGCTGGAGGATCTGGTGGCCTCGCCACGGCTGCATGCCCTGATGGGCGAGGTGGTGTGGATGGCACGGGGCGGGGGCGCGGCCGGTCCCCGGGGCAAGCCCACCCCGGGCACGCGGGGCGCGAGGGCGTCCGATACCGTGAGTCCGTGAGCAACAAGGTCAAAAAGAACGCCGTTCGCGCCGGTGCCGTCATCGCCGCGACGACGGCGATGCTGATGGTGTCGTCCCCCGCGTTCGCGCTCCGCGACGATGGTGACGACCCGGGTCCGGGCCTGAGCGTCGCGGAGACGCTGGGCCTCTATGTCGTCGCTCCCCTCGTGCTCTTCGTCGTGATCGCCGGTCTGGTGATGCTCGGCGACAAGACACGCAAGCGCAGTGACTGACACGTACTGACACGTACTGACACAAGCTGTCACAGAGGACGCCGTGACGAGGGCGCCCCCGGCTGGATGCCGGTGGGCGCCCTTGTCGCGTTTCCGCGGCGTTCTCTCGCGCTCCGCCGCCGCTCGCACAGGATTTCCCGGTGCGCACCCGGCCATTTATTTCCGCTTTAACCTACGGTGTCGTAACCTACGGAGCCGTAAGTCAAACCTACGGCGCCGTAGGTTTGCCCTCGCACGACATCCCCAGGAGCCCACTGTGACCCTCGCCCCAACCAGCCGTCACGGTCAGGCCGTATGGAGCGACAGCCGCCTGCTGTTCGCGCTCGAAGAGGTCGTCGAGGTGGAGCTCAACCGGCATCTGAAGGCCGCCAAGGAGTGGATGCCGCACGAGTACGTGCCGTGGAGCGACGGCCGCAACTTCGACGGCGTGATGGGCGGCGAGGCGTGGGCGCCCGAGCAGTCCAAGGTCACCGACGTGGGCCGGATCGCGCTCGTGGTCAATCTGCTCACCGAGGACAACCTGCCCAGCTACCACCACGAGATCGCCACGCGCTTCGGCCGCGACGGCGCGTGGGGCACCTGGGTGCACCGGTGGACGGCGGAGGAGGGCCGGCACGGCATCGTCATGCGTGACTACCTGCTCACCAGCCGCGCCGTCGACCCGGTCGAGCTGGAGCGGTTCCGGATGGCCCACATGGCCGAGGGGTTCGAATCCGACAACGGCCACAGCATGCTGCACTCCATCGCGTACGTGGCCTTCCAGGAGCTCGCCACGCGTATATCGCACCGCAACACCGGCCACCACTCCGGCGACCCGGTTTGTGACCGGATGCTGGCCCGTATCGCCACCGACGAGAACCTGCACATGGTCTTCTACCGGAATCTGCTGGCGAAGGCGTTTGAGCTGGCGCCCGACCAGACCATGGCCGCCGTACGCGATGTGGTGGTCGGTTTCCGGATGCCGGGACACGGCATGCCCGGGTTCGAGCGGGCCGCCGCGCAGATGGCCATCGGTGGCATCTACAACCTGCGCATCCACCACGACGACGTCCTGCAGCCCGTGCTGCGCTTCCTCAAGGTCCTGGAGATCTCCGGGCTCTCGGGCGAGGGGCTGAAGGCGCAGGAGGAGCTGGGGCTGTACATGGGCGGTCTGGACGCTCAGGCCACCAAGTTCGACGAGCGGCGCGAGGCGATGCTGGCCCGCCGCGCGGCCCGCATCGCCGCGCAGGTCTGAGGCACCAGACGCGAGGCACCGGACGCGAGGGCGCCCCGGACCAACCCGGTCCGGGGCGCCCTCGTCCGTGCATACGTACCGTCCGTCAGCCCGCCGCTGCCGCCGCGTCGGCCGCCTGGGCCCTGAGCGCCCGCTCGACGCCCGCGCGGCACTCGGTGACCAGGCGGCGCAGCGCCGCGCTGGGCTCGGCGGAGGCCAGCCAGGCGTCGGTCGCGTCCAGCGTGGCCTGCGAGATCTGTACGGTCGGGTAGAGGCCGATCGCGATCTGCTGCGCCATCTCGTGGCTGCGGCTGTCCCAGACGCCCTTGACGGCCGCGAAGTACTTCTCGGCGTACGAGGCCAGCAGCTCGCGCTGGTCGGTCTGGACGAAGCCGCCGATCACCGACTCCTGTACCGCGTTCGGCAGCTTGTCGGACTCCACGACCGACGCCCACGCCTCGGCCTTCGCCTCCGGCGTCGGCCGGGCGGCGCGCGCGGTGGCCGCGTGGCGCTCGCCCGCCGAGGTGCGGTCCCGCTCCAGTTCGGCGTCGATCGAGGCTGCGTCGGACCGGCCGGTCGCGGCCAGCCGCTCCAGGAACGCCCAGCGCAGCTCGGTGTCGACGGCCAGGCCCTCGATGGTCTCGGTGCCCGCCAGCAGCCCGGCCAGCAGGTCGAGCTGTCCGTCGGTGCGGGCGGTGCCGGCGAAGGCCCGCGCCCAGGCCAGCTGGTGGTCGCTGCCGGGGGCGGCGGCCCGCAGGTGGTCCACGGCGGCCTCGGTCCACCGGGCCAGGCCCGTGGGGCGCCAGTCGGGGGCCGCGTACAGGTCGAGGGCCAGCTTGACCTGGCGCTGCAGCGACTGGACGACGCCGATGTCCGACTCCTTGGCGATACCGGACAGCACCAGGGAGAGGTAGTCGCGGGTGGCCAGTTCGCCGTCGCGGGTCATGTCCCAGGCCGAGGCCCAGCACAGGGCGCGCGGCAGGGAGGCCTCGAAGTCGCCCAGGTGCTCGGTGACCACGGCCAGCGAGTCGGGGTCCAGGCGCACCTTGGCGTACGACAGGTCGTCGTCGTTGAGCAGGATCACGGCCGGGCGCTTGAGGCCGGCCACGGCGGCCACGGGGGTCAGCTCGCCGTCCACGTCGACCTCGATCCGCTCGCCGCGCACCAGCTTGCCGGTGGCGTCGATGTCGTACAGGCCGATCGCGATGCGGTGCGGGCGCAGCAGCGGCGCGCCCTTGGCGCCGGGCGGCAGGGCCGGGGCTTCCTGCCGGACGGCGAAGGAGGTGATGGTGCCGGAGGCGTCGGTTTCGATCTCCGGGCGCAGGATGTTGATCCCCGCGGTCTCCAGCCACGCCCTGGACCAGGTCTTCAGGTCCCGGCCGCTGGTCTCCTCGAGCGCGCCGAGCAGGTCGGACAGCCGGGTGTTCTGGTAGGCGTGGCGCTTGAAATAAGCCTGTACGCCCTTGAAGAACTCCTCCTCGCCGACGTAGGCGACCAGCTGCTTGAGGACGGAGGCGCCCTTCGCGTAGGTGATGCCGTCGAAGTTGACCATGACGTCGTCGAGGTCGCGGATCTCGGCCATGATCGGGTGGGTGGACGGCAGCTGGTCCTGCCGGTAGGCCCAGGTCTTCATCGAGTTGGCGAAGGTGGTCCAGGCGTGCGGCCACCTGCTGCCGGGCGCGGACGCCTGGCAGGCGATGGAGGTGAAGGTGGCGAACGACTCGTTGAGCCACAGGTCGTTCCACCACTCCATGGTGACCAGGTCGCCGAACCACATATGGGCCAGCTCGTGGAGGATGGTCTCCGCCCGCGTCTCATAGGCCGCGTCGGTGACCTTGGAGCGGAAGACGTACTGGTCGCGGATGGTGACCGCGCCCGCGTTCTCCATCGCGCCCGCGTTGAACTCCGGTACGAACAGCTGGTCGTACTTGGCGAAGGGGTAGGCGTAGTCGAACTTCTCCTGGAACCAGTCGAAGCCCTGCCGGGTCACCTCGAAGATCGCGTCCGAGTCCAGGAACTCGGCGAGCGAGGGACGGCAGTAGATGCCCAGCGGCACCGACCGCCCCTCGCCCTCCCAGCTGCTGTGCACGCTGTGGTACGGACCGACGATCAGCGCGGTGATGTACGTCGAGATGCGCGGCGTCGGCTCGAAGCGCCAGATGTTGTCCTTGGGCTCGGGCGTCGGCGAGTTGGAGATCACCGTCCAGCCCTCGGGTGCCGTCACGGTGAACTGGAACGTGGCCTTCAGGTCCGGCTGCTCGAAGCTCGCGAACACCCGGCGCGCGTCCGGCACCTCGAACTGCGTATAGAGGTAGGCCTGCTGGTCGACCGGGTCCACAAAGCGGTGCAGGCCCTCGCCGGTGTTGGTGTACGCGCAGTCCGCGACGACCCGCAGCTCGTTGCGCCCCTGCTGGAGGCCGCTCAGCGCGATCCGGGAGTCCGCGAAGACCTCGGCCGGGTCGAGCTCGTATCCGTTGAGCACCACCTGGTGCACGGTGGGCGCGACCAGGTCGATGAAGGAGTCGCCCGCCTCGGCCGCGTCGAACCGCACCGAGGTGACCGACCGGAAGGTGCCGCCTTCCTGGGCGCCGGAGAGACCGAGCTCGATCTCGTACGAGTCGACGCTGAGCAGCCGCGCCCGCCGCTGCGCCTCTTCGCGGGTCAGGTTCGTTCCAGGCACCTGGGCATCTCCTTCGAATACGACGTTTCGGCCATCCTTCCACGCAAGGACGGCCGGTCGCCCGAGATAATCGCCCGCGCCCGCGGGGGCGCCTGTCAGGTGCCTGGAACGCGGCGCCCTGGAGCCTTGGCTCAGCTGAGCTCGGCCGCCACCAGCTCCGCGATCTGGACGGCGTTGAGCGCCGCGCCCTTGCGGAGGTTGTCGTTGGACACGAAGAGCGCCAGCCCGTTGTCGACCGTCTCGTCGACGCGGATGCGGCCCACATAGCTGGGGTCGTTGCCCGCGGCCTGCAGCGGGGTGGGGATCTCCGAGAGCTCGACGCCGGGGGCCTTCCCCAGCAGCTCGTAGGCGCGCTCCACGCTCAGCGGATTGGCGAAGCGGGCGTTGAGCTGCAGCGAGTGGCCGGTGAAGACGGGGACGCGGACGCAGGTGCCGGAGACCTTCAGCTCGGGGATCCCGAGGATCTTGCGGGACTCGTTGCGGAGCTTCTGCTCCTCGTCGGTCTCGAACCGGCCGTCGTCGACGAGGTTGCCCGCCAGCGGCAGCACGTTGAAGGCGATGGGGCGCTTGTAGACGGCGGGCTCGGGGAACTCCACGGCTGCCCCGTCGTGGGTCAGTGCGGTCGCACCGTCGATGACCTTGCGGACCTGGCCGTCCAGCTCCTCCACACCGGACAGGCCGGAGCCGGACACGGCCTGGTAGGTGGTGGCGACCAGGGCGGTCAGGCCCGCCTCCGCGTGCAGCGGGCGCAGCACCGGCATGGCGGCCATGGTGGTGCAGTTCGGGTTGGCGATGATCCCCTTGGGGCGGTGGGCCGCGGCGTCCGGGTTGACCTCGGAGACCACCAGCGGCACCTCGGGGTCCATCCGCCAGGCGGAGGAGTTGTCGATCACCACGGCGCCGGCCGAGGCGACCTTGGACGCCAGCGCCCGGGAGGTGGCCCCGCCCGCGGAGAACAGCGCGATGTCCAGCCGGGAGTAGTCGGCGGTGGCCGCGTCCTCGACGGCGATCTCGGTGTCCTGCCAGGGGAGCGTGCGCCCGGCGGAGCGGGCCGAGGCGAACAGGCGCAGCTCCTCGACCGGGAAGTCCCGCTCCGCGAGGATCTTCCGCATGACGCCGCCGACCTGGCCGGTGGCTCCGACGATTCCGATCCTCACGACGCGCTCCTTCACGATCTGTGCCTGTTGCTGGGTGCCTGGCGTGCCTCCCATCATGCGGGTGGCCCCGGCGACCTTGTCCAATCCATTGTCCGATGCCTGGGACGGGCCCGCGCCGGGCGTACGCCGCGCACACACCGCGCGCACCCCCATTCGGAGTTCTGCCGGCGTTCCCAGGCCCGGTGAACTCCGGGTGAGCGGCGGGATTCCGGCGGCGGAGTGCGGGATGACCGTTTGCTATCGCCAAGATCCACGTGCGTATTTCGGCGGCGGGCGTTGCCGCATCGTTAACTCGCAGGCCATCCCCGCTGCCAACGATCCGAAGTGACAGGGCAGCCCGCTGCCCGACCGCTGCCGCGCATCCACTCGGGGAGATCCCGCATGTCCCGCATACGGTCCGCCGCCCACGCCGCCCTCGACCGCCGCACCCTCCTCGTCGCCACCGCCTCCGCAGGTGCCGCAACGGGCCTCGGGCTCGCCTTCGGGCCGGGCAGCGGCTCGGCGACCGCTTCCCAGCCGCCCCAGGTGCGTGCTGCCGCCCGCAGAGTCGTCAGCGCCCCCGCGCTCCCCTCGAAGGCCGGGACGACGCTGGAGACCTTCTCCGCCCCGCGCGGCAGCGGCACCTACCGCAGGCTCGGCGACGGCCCGGCCTGGGCCCGTACCGTACGCACCGAGCTCGCCGGGGCCAAGGGCGGCCGGGAGGACCGGCGCACCACGCTCGCCTCCTTCGTGCAGCTCACGGACATGCACCTCACCGATGTGCAGCACCCGCTGCGGTACGAGTTCCTGCGCGCCGGGCGCCCGGGCGCCTGGCGGCCCCACGAGGCGCTGACCGTGGTCGGCGCCGCGTCCCTCATCGAGCGGGTCAACGGGCTGCGCGGCGGGCCGGCCACCGGCTCCCCGCTCTCCTTCGTCATGACCACCGGCGACAACACCGACAACAACGCGCGGATCGAGCTCGACTGGTTCCTGGGCGTGATGAACGGCGGCCGGATCACCCCCAACACGGGCGACCCGCGCCGCTACGAGGGCGTCCAGAACAGCGGGCTCAAGGCGTTCTGGCACCCGGAGAGCGCGGTGCGCGACACCGACAAGCAGGTCGGCTTCCCGCGTATCGACGGCTTCCTTACGGCCGCGCTGCGCACCGTCAACAGCCCCGGGCTGCGGCTGCCGTGGTACTCGACCATCGGCAACCACGACGACCTGTCCGGCGGCGTCTACTCCTTCGGCGGCTCCTACTTCGCGGACCTCGCCACCGGCAGCCGCAAGCTCCAGATCATCCCGGCCGCCGAGGCCGAGGAGCGCTTCAAGGACGAGCGCAAGGGCGGCGACCCCACGGGCAAGGTCATGAAGGAGCTGCTGCGCGCGCATGCGAAGGACATGCGCACCGTCACCCCCGACGAGCGCCGCGCGCCCTTCTCCCAGCGCGACTTCGTCGCAGCCCACCTGGACCCGGCCCACACCGGGCCCGGCCCGGTCGGCCATGGCTACACCAAGGCCAACCTCGACGAGGGCACCTGCTACTACTCGTTCCGGATATCCGACGGCCTCCTCGGCATCAGCCTGGACACCACCGACCCGGGCGGCCACTACACCGGGTCGCTGGGCACCGCCCAGCTGCGCTGGCTGGAGCGGACCCTGAAGGCCCACAAGGACGACCGGATCCTGGTCTTCAGCCACCACTACAGCCGCAGCATGGGCAACCTGAACCGCGACCCGGCCCGTCCGCGCGAGGCCCGGCACGGTGGCGACGAGGTCGTGGCCCTCTTCCAGCGCCACCCCCAGGTGCTGGCGTGGATCAACGGCCACAGCCACAAGAACGAGATCACCCCGCGTGGCACCTTCTGGGAGATCACCACCGCCTCGCATGTGGACTTCCCCCAGCTGGCCCGGGTGATCGAGGTCGTGGACAACCACGACGGCACGCTGTCGCTGTTCACCACCCTCGTCGAGTCGGCCGCGCCGCGCCGCACGGACTACGCCGATCTGTCCCAGACCGGCCTCGCCGCGCTCTACCGCGAGCTGTCCTACAACGCCCCGGGGCGCAGCCAGGCCCTGGCGGGCGACGCGGACGACCGCAACACCGAACTGCTGCTGCGCAAGCGGTGACACCGGGCGGCTCGCGCCCTCCGGGGCCGCCGCTCACCTGGGCCGGATCACGACGTAAGGCGCGGGCTCGCGGTCGACCGACGCGATCAGCGCGGTGCGGACGACCGCGGCCTGCGCCTCCAGGCTCTCGCGAAGCTTCCTCGGGGTGACGCGTACGACCGTGATGCCCAGCCGCTCCATATGCTCGCCGGCGGGCGTGAAGCGGCCCAGCGGATCGTGCCCGCCGCCCTGGCGGGGGGTGCGCGCGTCGATCTCCAGCGCCACGGCCTGCAGCGGCCAGTACGCGTCCACCCCGGCCAGCAGGGGGCCGCCGGGCAGCCGCAGCTCGACGTTCCACAGCGGCTCGGGCAGGGAGTATCCGCGCACCATGTCGTAGAGCAGGGCCTCGGCCATGGCCCGCCCCTCGGCCAGCAGCGCGTCGACGGCGTCGACGACATGCGCCCGGGACAGCAGCCGGGCCCGGCTCAGCTCCCGTACGACGGACGACGCCTCGCAGTGCCCCTGGCGTACGGCCTCGATGAGCAGCCGGCGGACGGCCGAGGCATCGGACAGCTGGGCCACCGCGTCGGCGAGGGCGCGGGCGGCGGGGGCGGTCGGCAGGCCGGTGATCTCCCGGGGACGGGGCAGGGCGGCGGCGCGTACGAAGCGCACATAGCCGGCCCCGCGCAGCCGCCGTGCACGCGGTACGAGCACATCGACGCGGTCCAGGGCGCGCAGCGAGGGGACGGCGGAGAAGCGGTGCAGGGCCAGCGCCGCCAGTCCGGTGATCATCGCCTCGCCGTACGGCCCGCCGCCCGTCCCGGGCGCCGGAACGGCGCCTTCCGGGTGGCCCGGGCGCTCCCGGCTCGCGGTGTACAGGAGCGCCGCGTGCAGCCGCTCCTCGCCGGTGGCGGGGCCGGGGTGGAGCAGGTGGACGCCCGGCAGGATCCGCTGCCAGGGTCCGCCGGGGCGGCAGCGCTCGGCGGCCTCGGCCGCCGTCACGCCGTGCTCACGGAGCTGACGGCTCGTCAAGACGCTGCGGCCGCCGTCCGGGAGGTGGTGCAGCGGGCGGGGCGAGAGCGGGGTGTCGGAGTTCATGACCCCGCCATTCCCGGACCCGCCCGGCCCGCTAACCGCTGTTACACACTCGTCGACAAATGCGGACAACCCTGCCCTAAAGTACGGACGTTCGATTGCCGAAAACAGCTGATCTGCCGACAAAGACCCGTCAAACGGCCGAGCGGGCGTCGCACTCCTGTCCGCGCAGCGCCCGCGCGAGATCGTCGCGCGCCTCCAGGACCAGTCGGCGCAGCGCCGGCGCCGCGTTCGGATGGCGGGTCAGCCAGGCGTCGGCCGCCTCCAGGGTCGTGGTGTCGCCCTGCGCGGGGAACAGGCCGCGGACGATCGACATGGCGATCTCGATCGACCGCTCCCGCCACACCCGCTCGATCACCGCGAAGTACCGGTCCCGGTACGGCGCGAGCAGGTCCGCCTGCGACGGCTGCGCGAAGCCCGCGATGGTGGCCTCCACCAGGGCGTTGGACAGCGCGTCGGACTCCACGACCGCCGCCCACGCCTCCGCCTTGACCGCAGCCGACGGCCGGCCGGCCAGGCAGCGCACCTGGTGGCGCTTGCCGGAGGCGGTGTGGTCGCGGGTGAGCTCCGCCGCGATCAGCGACTCGTCGGCCGCTCCCTGGGCGGCCAGCGAGGCCAGGAACGTCCAGCGCAGCTCCTGGTCGACATCCAGCCCGTCGATCCGGGCCGTGCCGTCCAGCAGCCCGAGCAGCAGCCGCTGGTCCAGGTCGGTGGCGGCGGTCTGGGCGAAGAACCGCGCCCAGGCCAGCTGGTGGCCGCTGCCCGGTGTGGCCAGCCGCAGCTCGCGCAGCGCGCCCTCGGCGACCCGCAGGCCGCCCTCCTCGCGCCAGTCGGGCGCCGCGTAGTGCTGGAGCGCGGACTGGGCCCACGCCTGGACCATCTGGAGCACGCCGATGTCCGTCTCGGCCCCGCCGAAGCGCTCCACCAGGTCCAGGAAGTCGCGGGCGGGCATCAGCGCGTCCCGGGTCAGATTCCACAGGGCGGACCAGCACAGCGCCCGCGCGAGGGGGTCGGTCAGCTCGCCCAGGTGGGCGCGCAGGGTGTCCAGCGAGACCTCGTCGAAGCGGACCTTGCAGTATGTGAGGTCGTCGTCGTTGACCAGGATCAGATCGGGCCGCTCGGCCCCGGTCAGCTCGGCCACCACCGTACGGGGGCCGTCCACGTCGACCTCGGCCCGGGCGTAGCGCACCAGCGCGCCGGTCCCGTCCGCCGCCGCACCGGCCCGGCGGTAGAGGCCGACGGCGACCCGGTGCGGGCGCAGCGTCGGGTGCTCGGCGGAGGCGGCCTCCTGGACGATCGACAGCTCGGTGATATGGCCGGCCGCGTCATAGGTGGCCTGCGGGGTGAACACATTGACCCCGGCCGTCTCCAGCCAGGCCCGGGACCAGGCGGCCATGTCCCGGCCGGAGGTCTCGGTCAGCACCGACAGCAGGTCGGTCAGGCGCGTATTGCCGTACGCATGGCGCTTGAAGTAGCGGCGCGCGCCCTCCAGGAACGCGTCCCGCCCGGCGTAGGCCACCAGCTGCTTGAGGACGGAGGCGCCCTTGGCGTAGGTGATCCCGTCGAAGTTGAGCTTGGCGTCCTCCAGGTCGCGGATATCGGCCGTGACCGGGTGGGTGGACGGCAGCTGGTCGGCGCGGTACGCCCAGGCCTTGCGGCGGTTGGCGAAGGTGATCCAGCCGTCGGTGAAGCGGGTCGACTCGACGAGTGAGAAGGCGCCCATGAAGTCCGCGAAGGACTCCTTGAGCCACAGGTCGTCCCACCACTCCATGGTGACCAGGTCGCCGAACCACATATGGGCCATCTCGTGGAGGATCACATTGGCCCGGTGCTCGTACGAGGCCTGGGTGACCTTGCCGCGGAAGACGAACTCCTCACGGAAGGTCACACAGCCCGGGTTCTCCATCGCGCCGAGGTTGTACTCGGGCACGAACGCCTGGTCGTACTTCCCGAAGGGGTACGGATAGTCGAAGTGGTCGTGGAAGAAGTCCAGGCCCTGCTTGGTGACGGTGAAGATGTCGTCCGCGTCGAAGTGCTTGGCGAGCGAGGCGCGGCACAGCGCGCCCAGCGGGATCTCCAGGGCGGAGCCGTCCGGAAAGGTGCGGCTGTAGTGGTCCCGTACGTAGTGGTACGGGCCGGCGACGACCGCCGTGATGTACGTCGAGATCGGCTCGGTCGGCGCGAAGTGGGTGGTGGCGAACACGTCACCCGCTCCCCACGGCTCGAGCGCCGCCACCGCGCCGTTGCTGAGCACCGTCCAGCCCTGCGGGGCGGTCACCGAGAAGGTGAAGCGGGCCTTGAGGTCGGGCTGCTCGAAGTTCGCGAAGACGCGGCGGGAGTCGGCCGGCTCGTACTGCGTGTACAGATAGACCTGGCCGTCCTCGGGGTCCACAAAGCGGTGCAGCCCCTCCCCGGTCCTGCTGTAGGCACACTGCGCCTCCACCACCAGCTCGTTCTCCGCGGCGAGGGAGTCGAGGGCGATCCGCGCGCCGTCGAAGACGGCCTTCGGGTCGAGCTCCCGGCCGTTCAGCCGCGCGGCGGTGACCCGCGGCGCGATCAGATCGACGAAGGACGCCGCCCCCGGCTCGGCGCAGCGGAAGCGCAGCGTGGTCGTCGAGCGGAAGGTGCGCGGCCCCTCGCCCGCGTGCTCCCCGACCGCGGACCGCAGGTCGAGCGCCACGTCGTACGCGTCCACGGTCAGCAGCCGCGCGCGCTCTTGGGCTTCGTCACGGGTCAGGTTCTCGCCGGGCAAGACGCGGCTCCCTCGTCATCGTCTCGGATATCGGACACTCGAACACGCGAAATCATGTCACGCGGCACTGACAACGGGAATCGGGGAATGGCCGCCACGCCCGGCCGTGTTTCCCGGAACACCTATTGCTTTTCCATAGCTGTCCGTTCGAGGAGAGATCGTGACCGAAACCGCCAAGACTCCTGCCGACTTCTGGTTCGACCCGCTGTGCCCGTGGGCCTGGATGACCTCCCGCTGGATGCTGGAGGTGGAGAAGGTCCGCCCGGTCGAGGTGCGCTGGCATGTGATGAGTCTGGCCGTGCTCAACGAGCCCCGGGTCGACGAACTGCCCGAGGAGTACCGCGAGCTGATGAAGACCGCCTGGGGCCCGGTCCGGGTCTGCATCGCCGCCGCGCAGAAGCACGGCAGCGACGTCCTCGGCCCGCTCTACACCGCCCTGGGCACCCGCTTCCACAACCAGGGCCTGGAGAAGAACCGCGAGACGATCGTCGCCGCCCTCGAGGAAGCCGGTCTGCCCGCCGAGCTCGCGGACGCCGCCGACTCCGACGAGTACGACACCGAGCTGCGCGCCTCGCACAAGGAGGGCATCGACCTGGTCGGCCAGGACGTGGGCACCCCGGTCATCGCGGTCCCCGGCCCGGACGGCGAGCAGATCGCCTTCTTCGGCCCGGTCGTGACCCCCGCGCCCAAGGGCGAGGCCGCCGCCCAGCTGTGGGACGGCACGCTGATGGTCGCCTCGATCCCCGGCTTCTACGAGATCAAGCGCACCCGCACGGTGGGCCCGATCTTCGACTGAGGCCCAACTGAGGCACAGAGGCCCAACTGAGGCACATACGACGGACAGGTGAAGGCCCCCGCGCGACAGCTTGAGTTCCAGGAGCTGTCGCGCGGGGGCCTTCGGGTCGGGCCGGGCTGGGTCAAGCCGGGGCGGTCAGCTCCGCGCTGCCGCCAACCGCTGCCGTACGTATCCGACCACCGCGAGCGCAGCCGTCAGCCCGGCCGAGAAGTACAGCTGGGTCCGGGTGTCGGACTCGCGGGTCATCAGCGCCAGCACGACGACCGTCCCGGCCAGCGCCACCCACGTCAGATACGGGAACAGCCACATCTTCACCACGAGCTTGCCGGGCGTCTCGCGCTCCAGCCGCCTGCGCATGCTCAGCTGCGAGACCGCGATGAAGCCCCACACGATCAGCACGGCCGCGCCGACCATGTTGAGCAGCCACTTGAAGATGGTGTCCGGCCACCAGTAGCTCAGCAGCACCGCGAAGAAGCCGAAGGTGGAGGAGGCGACCACGGTCGCCCGGGGCACCCCGCCGCTGACCCCGCCGAGGACGGACGGCCCCTCGCCGCGCGCCGCGAGCGAGTACGCCATGCGGGAGGCGCCGTAGATGTTGGCGTTCATCGCGGAGAGCAGGGCCACCAGCACGATGACGTTCATCAGCTGGCCGGCCGCCGGGATGTCGAGGTGCTTGAGCACGGCCACGTACGGGCCGTCGGTGACCACTGACGGGTCGTTCCACGGGATCAGGGTGACCACGACCAGCATCGAGCCCACGTAGAACACCGCGATCCGCCACATCGCGGTGCGCACCGCGCTCGCGACCCCCTGGACCGGATCCTCGGACTCCGCCGCCGCGATGGTGACCGTCTCAAGACCGCCGTACGCGAACACGGTGGCCGGCAGGCCCAGGACGAGGCCGTCGAGGCCGTTGGGCAGGAAGCCATGGGTCCCGGTGAGGTTGGCGGCGCCCGGGGCGTCGGTGCCCGGGAGCACGCCGAGGATGGCCAGCACGCCCAGGACCAGGAAGAGCGAGATCGCGGTGATTTTCAGCGCGGCGAACCAGAACTCGAACTCGCCGAAGTTGCCGACGGCCGCGAGGTTCGTCCCGCAGAAGATCACCATGAACAGGGCGACCCACATCCAGGACTCGGTGCCGGGGAACCACTTCACCATGATCCCCGCCGCGCCGATCGCCTCGGCCGCGATGCCCACGCACAGCAGCACCCAGAACGTCCACCCCACGGTGAACCCCGCCCACGGCCCGATCGCCCGCTCGGCGTGTACGGAGAAGGAGCCGGAGGCCGGGTTGGCCGCCGACATCTCGCCGAGCATGCGCATCACGAGCATCACCAGCAGGCCGGACAGCAGATACGCGATCACGATCGACGGCCCGGCGGCCGCGATGCCGGTGCCGGAGCTGACGAACAGGCCCGCGCCGATCACACCCCCAAGAGCGATCATCGACAGATGGCGCTGCTTGAGGCCGTGGGACAGCGGCGCGCCGCCGGCCCGGCCGGTGCCGACCGCCTCGGCGTCGCGCTCCTGCGCGGAGGACGCGGGTGTCCGGTTCATGGGTCTGTGGTGTCCATTACATGAGGGGTGTATGAGGGATGCGGCGCCAGGAGGTGCTGCATCGGGGCAAAACGCCCTCAGTGTGAGGGTCGTGTCCGCTCAGGACAACATTCGGCCTCAAGGTGTCTGAATATCGGACTCTCGCGTGACGCTGCGTACCCGCCCCATCGCCCGGCGGCCGGCTGCCGGAAGTCTCCAAGCGGGCCGGTGCGGCTTTGTCACCCGCCGACCGTGATCGCGGACCCGCCCCCGGGTACCGTCACCGTGTCCCACACCGCCTCTCACCTCGGAGAACCGCCGATGAGCACCGCTTCTGCCGCCACCGTCCACCCGGGTACGGTCCTCGCGGACGTGATCTTCCCGGCCCGCCGGGCCGCCTCGTCCGTCCCTGCCGCCCGGCAGGTCCTGGCCCGGGACGCGGCCCTGGTCGTCGGCGGCGCCGCGCTCACCGGCCTCGCCGCGCAGCTCTCCGTGCCCGTCCCCGGCTCCCCGGTCCCGGTGACCGGCCAGACCTTCGCCGCACTGCTGGTCGGCACCTCGCTCGGCGCCCGGCGCGGCTTCCTCTCCCTCGCGCTGTACACCCTCCTCGGCATGGCGGGCCTGCCGTGGTTCGCCGAGGGCAGCTCGGGCGCCGCGATGCCGTCCTTCGGCTATGTGCTGGGCATGCTGCTCGCCTCGGCCGCGGTGGGCACGCTGGCGCGGCGCGGCGGGGACCGCGGGGTGCTGCGCACGGCGGGCACCATGGCGGTCGGCTCCGCGATCATCTACGCCGTCGGTGTCCCCTACCTCGCGCTGGCCGCGGACATGTCCCTCAGCCAGGCGGTCGCCGCGGGCCTCACGCCGTTCCTGATCGGCGACGCCCTGAAGGCCGCACTGGCCATGGGCGCGCTGCCCACCGCCTGGAAGCTGATCGGCCGCCGCGGCCCCTCTTTCTAGGGCTCGGTTCTCCCCCAGCTACCGCTGGGAGGTGCCCCCGCCGGGGCGCGGCCCCTGTCGACGGTTGACCGTGCTCGGCCCCTCGCGCGGCGGAGCCGCATATTGATCGCAGCCTCGGGGCCTGCGCGCGCTCTCCCTTTCACGGTGACATCAGCGCCTCCGGCGCGGGCGGCCGCGCCCCTTCGGCTCACTCGCCCCGCTCCCCGTACGCACTCAGGCGCCGGACGGGCCAATGGCCTCGTCCGGCGCCTGAGTCATGCGGTGGGGAGAGCGCCCCTAAGGACGCCCCTAAGGGAGCACCGATTCCTTCGGCTTGCTGTCGGCGCCCTCGCGCCGGGCTCCGGGGAGCCGGTCGCGGATCAGCGAGAAGGCCACGACCACCACGGCCACCGCAGCGGAAAGCAGCACCTGCTCGCGCCCGTCCTTGTCGGTGAGCATGTAGACCAGCACGAACGAGATCATCGCGATCGTCGCCCAGGTCAGATACGGGAAGAGCCACATCCGGACGATCAGCTTGTCCGGGTTCTCGCGCAGGATGATCCCGCGCATCCTCAGCTGGGTGAAGCAGATCACCAGCCAGACGAACAGCGCGACCGCGCCCGAGGAGTTCAGCAGGAACTGGAAGACCGTGTCCGGCCACTGGTAGTTGAACCAGACCGCGACGAAGCCGAAGACGACCGAACCGAGGATCGCGGCCTGCGGCACCCCGCGCGAGGTGGCCTTCGCGAAGGCGGCCGGCGCGTCTCCGCGCTGCCCGAGCGAGAAGGCCATCCGGGAGGCGGTGTAGAGGCCGGAGTTCAGACAGGACAGCACGGCGGTCAGCACGATCACATTCATGACCTGGCCCGCGTGCGGGATGCCGATCGAGTCGAGCGCGGCGACGTAGCTGCCCTTGGTCTTGTCCGCGATCCCCGCGTCGTCCCACGGCAGCAGCGTCACCACGACGAAGATCGAACCCAGGTAGAACACCGCGACACGCCAGATCACGCTGTTGGTCGCCTTGGTCACCGCCCGCTGCGGGTCGGCGGACTCACCGGCCGCGAGGGTGACGATCTCGCTGCCCATGAAGGAGAAGACGACCAGCAGCACACCGGTGAGGATCGCCCCCGGACCGTGCGGCAGGAACCCGCCGTGGTCGGTGAGGTGCGCGAAACCCGCCCCCTCGTTGTCCGAGCCCGGCAGCACTCCGAAGACGGCCAGCCCGCCCACCACGATGAACGCGGCGATCGCGACGACCTTGATCCCGGCGAACCAGAACTCGAACTCGCCGTAGGAGGAGACCGAGACCAGGTTGGCCCCGGTGAGCACCACCATCACGATCAGCGCCCAGGCCCACTGCGGCACCTGCGGCACCCAGCCCTCGAGGATCGTGGCGCCCGCGGTCGCCTCGACCGCCAGCACCACCACCCAGAAGAACCAATAGAGCCAGCCGATGGAGAATCCGGCCCAGCGGCCGAGCGCCCGGTCGGCGTAGGCGGAGAAGGAACCCGAGGACGGGTTGGCGGCGGCCATCTCGCCGAGCATCCGCATCACCAGGACGACCATCAGGCCGACCAGCGCGTAGGAGATGAGGATGCCGGGCCCGGCCTTGGCGATACCGGCGCCGGAGCCGACGAACAGCCCGGCGCCGATCACCCCGCCGATCGCGATCATCGACAGATGGCGGTTCTTGAGACCGGCCTTGAGGCCGTCGTTCGGGGCACCTGGGCCGGAGGATCCGGCCGTCGCCTCGGCCGTATTGGTCGCGGGTTGTGCGCTCATGCTCGATCCTTTGCTCTTGGGTGACGAGCGACGCCAGTGAAACTCAGGGACACGATCAACTGAACCTTTGATTCCGGATTGTTACCCGAGGTTTCTATGGGTTTCGTTGGTACTACTGAGGGCATCCGCAACTCGTACCCCGGGCGGTGGCGACCACACGGCCGTGTCACACTCGGGGCATGCGCGTGTACCTCGGCTCCGACCATGCCGGTTTCGAACTCAAGAACCACCTAGTTGACTGGCTCCGGGCGGCCGGACATGAGCCCGTCGACTGCGGGCCCCACATCTACGACGCCCAGGACGACTACCCGCCGTTCTGTCTGCGTGCTGCCGAGCGGACCGCGGCCGACCCGGACAGCCTCGGCATCGTGATCGGCGGCTCCGGGAACGGCGAGCAGATCGCCGCCAACAAGGTCAAGGGCGTGCGCGCCGCGCTGGCCTGGAGCGAGCAGACCGCCGAGCTTGGCCGTGAGCACAACAACGCCAATGTGATCAGCGTCGGCGCCCGGATGCACACGCAGGACGAGGCGACCAAGTTTGTCGAGATTTTCCTGAACACCCCGTACTCGGGTGAGGAGCGTCACACCCGGCGCATCGAGATGCTCTCGGCCTACGAGGCCACCGGCGAGCTGCCGCCGATCCCCGCCCACCACCCGCAGCAGGGCTGATGGCCTGATGCCCGAAGGGCACACCATCCACCGCCTGGCCGCCGACCACAGTGAGCTGTTCGGCGGCCGGCCCGTACGCGCCAGCAGTCCGCAGGGCAAGTTCGCCGACGGCGCGGCGCTGATCGACGGGCAGGTGCTGGAGCACGCCGAGGCTCACGGCAAGCACCTCTTCCTGGGCTTCCCGGCGACCGGCTGGGTCCATGTCCACCTCGGCCTGTTCGGCAAGGTGGGCCTCGGCCCGGCCCCCGCCCCGCCGCCCACCGAGACCGTACGGCTGCGGCTGGCCGCCAAGGAGGCGTACGCGGACCTGCGGGGCCCGACCGCCTGCGCGCTGATCACCGACGACGAGAAGCAGGCGGTGCACGACCGGCTCGGCCCGGACCCGCTGCGCCCCTCGGACGACGGGGACCGCGCCTGGGCCCGGGTCTCCCGCAGCCGCACCAGCGTGGCCGCGCTGCTGCTCGACCAGAAGGTGGTCGCGGGGGTCGGCAACGTGTACCGCGCCGAGGTCCTGTTCCGGCACGGCGTCGACCCCTACCGCGCGGGCCGCGATCTGAGCCGCGCCGAGTGGGACGCGATCTGGGCGGATCTGGTGGCGCTGATGCGCGAGGGGGTGCGGAACAACCGGATCGACACGGTCCGTCCCGAGCACACCCCCGAGGCGATGGGCCGCCCGCCGCGCGTCGACGACCACGGCGGCGAGGTCTACGTCTACCGCCGCCACCGACAGCCCTGCCATATCTGCGGCGGCGAGGTGCGCACCGCGGACCTCGCCAACCGCAATCTGTTCTGGTGCCCGAACTGCCAGCGCCCTTAGGCCCCGCGGGCACCGCAGGCCCGCGGGCGCGGTCAGAAGTTGTGCGGGAGCCAGGGCGCGACATCGCTGCGGAAGGCGGCCGACGCCTCCGCCAGCGCGCCCTGGCGCAGCTCCTGGACGAGGCCGGCGCCCGCGAGCGCGGACAGCGAGATCCCGCCGAGGTACGCCGCGCCCAACTCCCGTACGTCCAGCCGCAGCCCGGGCTCATCCGACGTCCGCTCGCAGCTCGCGCCCTTGGCGTCCCCGGTCAGCCGCCAGCGCCCCTCGTTCCATGGGCAGAAGGCGTCGGTGACCTCCAGGACCACGTCCACCGGCAGCGCGTACGTCCGCGCCTCAAGGGCCGCGCCGACGTCCACCGGGCGCACATACAGCTCGTCGCGCAGCAGGATCTGGCATCGCCGGATATCGGAGACCATGTGCTGCCAGGGGTCGTCGACCGGTCGGCGACCGATGCGAATCTTGCAGGTCAGGTCGATATCGAAGAGAAAGCGCCACAGCGCGCCGCAGGACGCCGGGTCCAGCGCCTCCAGATCGCGCACGATCACCACCCCCTTCGGCACGGCCAGGTCCCATTCCGGATTGACCGCGAAGCGCACATAACCGGTGACCTCGCCGTCCCGCTCGGCCAGCACGCACCGCAGCGGCGAGGCGCCCCCGCGCTCGCTCGGCGGGTCGAGCAGCGGCCTGCGCTCCCAGCCCGGGCGCCGCTCCAGCATCCCCGGCCGGGCGGTCACCCGGCGGGCGTAGATCGCCTCGCATGTATTGAGCGCGGCCTCGGGGTCCACGGCCTGCAGCCGCACCTCGTCGGCCCCTTCCGGGACGGTCAGGCCCACCCGCGCGGTGTCGATCTCGGCGAGCGCGGCCCGGGTGGCCGCACCGAAGCCGAACCGGCCGTAGATCTGCGGCTCCGACGCGGTCAGTACCGCCAGCGGCTCGCCCGCGGCGCGCACGTCGTCCAGCAGGCGGCGCATCATGGCGCGCAGCAGCCCGCGCCTGCGGTGCGTCGGCTGCACGCCGACCGTCGTGACCCCGGCCGCCGGCACCACGGCGCCGCCCGGCACCGACAGCCGGAAGCTGAACAGCCCCGCCGTCCCGACGATCTCGTCGCCGTCCCACGCCCCGATCGAACGCTCACATTCGGTCAAATCGCGGTCCAGGGCGCGCTCCTCCGGCGACACCTGGGCCCCGCCGAAGGCGAGCATCAACGTCCCGTACCACTCGTCCCAGTGGGACGGGGCGAGCACACGCAGCTCCATCGTCATATTCCCATCCCTAGCAGCGGATTCCGGCACAGGCGAATGAATTTCGCTTACGATTGCCCACTCCGGTGGGTGGTTCGACGCGCCACGAATCGACGCGCGTCCGAACGGGTGGGTAGGGTCCCGATGCAATGACTGGCGGCGTAGACACTCCAACGGCCCGGCTGCGCAAAGCGCTGCACCGGGCTCGCACTGGCGTGCGCAAAGCCGGAGTCGACTACTTCCGCGGGGGCGGCTCGGACCGGCTCGCCCTCACGATGCTGCTGATCTCCGTCCCGGCCATCGCCTTCGGCACCATCGCCCAGCCCGACTGGTGCGCCCCCGCCGCTCTCGTGCTGCCCATCGTCGCGGGCGGCCTGGTGCTGCGCCCGGCCAGCCTCCTCGCGCTCTACGGGGCGGCGGCCACCGCCCTCATCATCGAATCCGCCATCCTCGGCCCCTACACCGAACAGGACACCTCCGACCGGGTCACCCCCGGCACCATCCTGGTCGTCGCCGCCGTCGGCTTCTTCGGCCTGCTCATCGCCCAGTTCCGCAGCCGTGTCGGGGTGCCCTGGCGGCGCGGCGGCACCATGCTCTTCGACCTGCGCGAACGCATCCGCGTACAGAGCAAGCTGCCCGGTCTGCCCGGCGGCTGGCACCGCGAGATGGCGCTGCGCCCGGCCGGCGGGCAGTCCTTCTCGGGCGACTTCGTCGTCGCGGCCCGTACGAACGGCGGCCGCACCCTCGAAGTCGTCCTCACCGACGTCTCCGGCAAGGGCATGGACGCGGCCTCCCGCGCCCTTCTGCTGTCCGGCGCCTTCGGCGGCCTCCTCGGCTCCCTGCCGCCCCATGGCTTCCTCCCGGCCGCCAACGGCTATCTGCTGCGCCAGGACTGGGACGAGGGCTTCGCGACCTCCATCCACCTCGTACTCGACCTCGACAGCGGCGATTTCGAGCTCTTTTCTGCCGGGCATCTGCCCGCGCTCCAGCTGAGCGCGGGCACCGGCAAATGGGAGGAGAAGACCGCCGACGGCCCTCTGCTCGGCGTCTACGACGGCGCCCAGTTCGACCCCACGAAGGGCACGCTGCGCCCCGGCGACGTCCTGATGCTCTTCACCGACGGCCTGGTGGAGACCGCCGACCGCGACATCAGCGAAGGTATCGACCGCCTGACCGGCGAGGCCGACCGCTATGTGGCGTCCAACTTCCACGGCGCGGCGTGGCACCTGATCGAGACGGTCGCCAAGGACGTCAACGACGACCGGGCGCTGCTGCTGATCTGCCGCCAGTAGCGCGGCGCTTCCACCCCCTCCGGGCCTTCGGGTGCCCCCGGCCCTCGCCCGGGGCTCTCAGGGCCGTCCCAGGGCCGCGACGGGCCCTTTCCCGGCCTGCCCTGCGGCGCCCGGGGCGGGGGCCTGCCCTGCGGCGCCCCGGGAGCCGCAGGGCAGGCCGGGAA